>JAZOCO010000089.1:0-26620 GCA_045596505.1 Eubacteriales bacterium | reverse complement strand
AGTCATTTAGCGCTGAACAAAAACACACAAAAGAGAAACTGAAAATGAAGCCGCTTTATCTGTCAAAAATGGCAGAGAAGGCGGCTTTTTAGGTAGAAATTCTTGCGAATTTCAATTTTTATGTGTGTTTTTTAGGCGACGCTCTCGGCATTTGACGTGCTTTTGTACGCCTATCATGCCGAGATCGCGCCTTCTGCATCTAAATGTGACTCAGCCCCCTGCGCAAAAAGCCTACCGTAGGCTTTTTTGACGCGCGGAATTTTCGGTTTTTGCCTGTAAAACAGGCAAAAATTGCGGTGTTTGGCCGCACGACGGGGTGAGCACCAAATGCATTTTTGCCTTTGGTACTCACCCCCATTTAACGTATTATATCTCGATCAATTCCTTGGTGCTTTTCGTAAGATTGCGGATCGTGCCGTCCTCTAGAACGGTGATCATATCCTCAATACGACAGCCGTATTTTCCTGAAATATAAATGCCCGGCTCCACCGTGACCACCTGCCCTGCCGAAAGCACCTTATCCTCTGCCGTGGCACGGGATAGCCTTGGTGCCTCGTGCACCTCAATACCAACACCGTGCCCAAGGGAGTGCCCAAAGCACCCCCGATAGCCCGCGCCGTCAATGATATCCCGCGCCACGCTGTCAAGATAGCGGCAGGAAACACCAACGCCCGCGGCATCCAGCGCCGCACACTGCGCCGAAAGGACCGTTCCATACAGCCTTTTCATCTCCCCATCTGCCTTGCCGATCACCACTGTGCGCGTCATATCCGCGCAATATCCCCTAATACGTGCGCCGAAATCCATCGTAAGAAAGCCCTTTTCAAGCTTAAGATCTCGCGGCACACCGTGCGGCAGAGCCGAAGCACTGCCCGAAACAGCAATAGTATCAAACGCGATTTCAGCACCTGCACGGCGCATAAAATACTCAAGCTCAAGCGCCACGTCGATCTCACGCACGCCCGGCTTCAGATACGAAAGAATATGGGAAAACGCGGCATCTGTGATCTGCTGTGCCTCCTCAATTGCTGCAAGCTCATCCTCATCCTTGCACTCTCGCAGCTCGCCAACGATCTTGCTCACCCCGGCGCAAAGGGAAACACCCGAAAGCTTTGTTGTCAGCGCGGCATGCAAAGCGACGGTCACGTGCTTTTCTTCAAGCCAAACCTCCGCAGCACCCTGCTCTCTTAGCAGACCGTTTACGGCATCCAGCATCGTACCGTTTGGGCAGACCACCTCAAAGGCAGGATCCGCCCCCATTTGTGCCGCCTCGGCATACCGAAAGTCTGCGAGGAGATACGCTTTGTTTCGAAAAATAAGTAAATATCCGTCCGAATACGGAAACGCCGATAGATAAAGCTGATTTTCGGGAGAAGAGATCAGCGCCGCGCACTTCTCCCCCAATCTTGCTTGAAATTTTTGTAAGCGTCTCAAGGTCTTCCCCTCCTATTCACTGAAATCGAGCCACTCCGACAAAATGGCGTTCGATACGTACATACCCGCTTCGGTAAAGGCAATACGCCCCTTTTCCCGTCTTAAAAGCCCATTTTTTTGCAGTTTTTCAGTATCACCGTAAAGGCTCTCAAAGGCTACGCCAAAGCGCGCCGCGAACTCCGCCTCGGATATCCCCTCAAAAAGGCGCATGCGAAGCATTACGTATTCTTCCCTTGCCTCCTTGGCACTAACAACGTGCGCATTTTGGCAAAGAGCGTCAAAATCTTCCGACGTGACGGCGGAAATATACCCCGCCGTGTCACGAGACGCCTCATAGCGCACGCCCTCAAAATAGGAATGCGCCGCCGCACCAAAACCAAGATACGGCAAGCAATGCCAATAGCGCATATTGTGGCGTGAGCGATATCCCGCCCTTGCATAATTACTGATCTCGTAATGCTCATAGCCCGCAAGCCCCAGCGTCTTAGCGGTAGCAAGCTGCATATCCGCCACGGTATCATCATCCGCGATGGCAAGGGTGTGCCTGTCACGATAAAAGGGCGTCCCCTCCTCGATGCGCAGCCCGTACGCCGAGATATGGTCGGGTGCGTACGACAGCACGTGCCGAACGGTTTCCTGCAAGCTCTCCCTTGTCTGGTGAGGGATCCCCATCATCAGATCCACGTTGATATTTAGAAAGCCCGCCGCACGCGCCGCGAGAAAGCTGCGCTCAAAGGCGGCAAGATCGTGGAGGCGCCCCAGTGCCGAAAGCTCCCTTTCGCTGGCGCTTTGCAGACCAATGCTAAGGCGATTTACACCCGCAGCATAAAGCCCCTCAAAAATGCCCTCGGGCGCGGCAACGGGATTACACTCCACGGTAATTTCCGCTAAGGGGTCAAGCATATACTGCTCCCTTACCGTATCAAGCAAGCGCGCAAGCCGGTCGGATGACAGCACCGTGGGCGTGCCGCCGCCAATATAAACGGTATCCACGCGCATTCCGCGCGCTTTTGGCGCGCGGTGAACAAGCTCGCCTATGAGCGCCTCAACGTAGCTGCTTTGCACCGCTTCCCCCGCAGGCGCAGAATAAAAATCACAGTACCGACACTTCGCAGCACAAAACGGTATGTGAATATAGAGCCCCAGCGTGCTATCAGGTGTCATCATCAAGCTTAAGCACTGCCATAAACGCCTCGGGAGAGATCTGCACCGAGCCGAGCTGGCGCATCTTCTTTTTACCCTCCTTCTGCTTTTCAAGCAGCTTCTTTTTACGAGTAATATCGCCGCCGTAGCACTTGGCAAGCACATCCTTTCTCATCGCCTTTACAGTTTCCCTGGCAATGATCTTAGATCCGATCGCCGCCTGGATGGGCACCTCAAAGAGCTGACGGGGAATGTTGTCCTTTAGCTTTTCCGCGATCTTGCGGGCGCGCGCATAAGCCTTTTCCTCGTGCACGATAAACGAGAGGGCATCCACCTGATCGCCGTTGAGAAGAAAGTCAAGCTTCACGAGCTTGCTTTCTACGTACCCCTCCATCTCATAATCAAGAGATGCGTAGCCGCGCGAACGGCTCTTTAAGGCGTCAAAAAAGTCATAAATGATCTCGTTTAAGGGCAGACGGTAATGCAGCTCCACGCGCGTGCTGTCAAGATATTTCATATCCACAAATTCCCCGCGTCTATCCTGGCAAAGATCCATTAGTCCCCCCACGTACTCGGTGGGCGTGATCACGGAAGCGCGCACGATAGGCTCATAGGCGCGCTCGATCTCGGCGGGATCGGGATAGTTGGTGGGGTTGTCAATACGCAGCAGCTCCCCATCGCGCTTGGTGATCTCGTAGATCACGCTGGGTGCTGTGGTAATAAGATCTAAATTGAATTCACGCTCAAGACGCTCCTCAATGATCTCCATATGCAAAAGCCCAAGGAAGCCGCAACGGTAGCCGAACCCTAACGCCACAGAGGTTTCTGGCTCAAAGGAAAGTGCCGCATCATTGAGGCGCAGCTTTTCAAGCGCATCTCGCAGGTCACCGTATCGCGACCCATCCGCCGGGTAAATACCCGCATACACCATAGGCTGCACCGCCTTAAAGCCGGGAAGTGGATCGGTTGCGGGGCGATTGGCAAGGGTCACTGTGTCGCCCACGCGCGTGTCACCCACGCTTTTGATCGAAGCCGTGAAATATCCCACCTCGCCGGCACGAAGAACGTCTCTTTTGGCAAGCCCAAAGGCTTCCATCACACCCACGTCTACCACGGTAAAGGTCTGCCCCGTGCTCATCATGCGAATGGTGTCACCGCTTTTAAGGCTTCCGTCCACCAAGCGCACATAGACCACAACACCAAGGTAGCTGTCGTAATAGCTATCGAAAATAAGCGCCTTAAGGGGGGCATCCTCATCACCCGCGGGCGCGGGAATATCTGAAACGATACGCTCAAGCACGTCACCGATATTAATACCCATTTTGGCGGATACCGCAGGGCAATCCATCGCGGGGATCCCGATCACATCCTCGATCTCACGGCGTGCGCCGTCGATATCGGCAGAGGGCAGATCTATTTTATTGATCACGGGCAGGATCTCAAGATCAGCATCCACCGCAAGATATGCGTTTGCAAGGGTCTGCGCCTCAATGCCCTGTGTTGCATCCACCACAAGGATCGCACCCTCGCAAGCGTTGAGAGAGCGAGAGACCTCATAGTTAAAGTCCACGTGACCGGGCGTGTCGATGAGGTTCAGATCATACACTTCACCGTTGTTTGCGGTGTAGGATAGATGCACCGCACGCGCCTTGATGGTGATGCCGCGCTCACGCTCAAGCTCCATATTGTCGAGCAACTGCTCCTCCATCTCGCGCGAGGTCACCGCCTTTGTCGCCTCAAGCAGACGGTCGGCAAGCGTAGATTTGCCGTGGTCGATATGTGCAATGATAGAAAAATTGCGAACGTGTGACTGTCTGTCGGAAAGTGCCATAATTACCTCTTTTGTGCCGCATAGAGTGCGGCGGAATGGTTTCATCTCAATTATACCATATTTTAGCGTGTACCTACAACGGTTTTTGAAAATTTTTTGCTCTGCCCAAAAAATCTCCGACACCGTCCTTAAAACAGCAACTTTTGTCCTGCTTTTTGCCAAAAATGTCTTGCAATACCGCAAACGTTATCTTATAATAAAAATGCAACGACCGTTTTATCTTGGATGTTTGCGAAACGCCAAGGGAAAGGAGTCCTTTGTGAGTACGAAAAAGAGATGCGCCGTTATAGGCTACGGCGGCATGGGCGGCTGGCATACAAGAAAGATCACTGAGGCAGGCGAGATCGAGCTTGCCGGCATCTTCGACATAAGGCAGGCACGCTGCGAGGTGGCGCGCGAAAACGGCATTCACGTATATCCCTCCTTTGAGGCGGTGCTTGCCGACGAAAGCGTTGATTTTATTACCATTGCTACACCCAACGAGTGTCACAAGCCACTGGCGATCGCGGCACTGCGGGCGGGCAAGCACGTGATCTGTGAAAAGCCCGTTACGCTTTCCACCGCCGAGCTTGACGAGATCATTGCCGTGGCAAACGAGTGCGGCAGGCTGTTTACCGCACACCAAAACCGCAGATGGGACTGTGACTACCAAATGATCCGCGACGTATATAAAAGCGGGAAGCTTGGGCGCGTGACCAATATCGAATCCCGCTATCAGGGCTCACGCGGTATTCCCGGCGATTGGCGCGGCAAAAAGAAGCACGGCGGCGGCATGATCTTAGACTGGGGCATTCACCTCATCGACCAAATGCTGGGGATCGTGTATGACCGCAAGATCGAAAAGGTCTATTGCCGCTGTGACCATATCACCAACGACGAGGTAGACGACGGCTTTAAGCTCGACTTATACTGGGAGGGCGGTCTTATTACACGCATTGAGGTCGGTACCACCAACTTTATCGCCCTGCCCCGCTTCTATATTGCAGGCGTTGACGGCACGGGGATCGTAAATGACTGGAAGGACGAATGCCGCCTTGTGCTTTGTCGTACGTGGGAGGATAAGGACGCCGCCCCCGTTGTGACCTCGGCGGGCTTTACCAAAACGATGGCACCCCGTGACGCTAAGACCACATACGAGCAGAGCATTCCTCGCCCGGTGGTAGACGTGCACGATTTTTATCGCAATTTCTCAAAAGCAATAGACGGCGAGGCCCTGCAGATCGTCACGCACGCACAGCTAAAGCGCTCGATGATGCTAATGGAGGCAGCCTTCAGATCCGATGAGCTTGGCGTGCCCGTGGCAATTGAGGACGCGCCCACATACGACCGTGTTATTTAGGAAGGAGCAAGCTATGATCCGTGTACTTGTATGGAATGAATTTCGTCATGAGAGAAACAGTGAAAGCGCCGCATCGAAGATCTATCCAAATGGCATTCACCAAACAATTGCCGACTTTTTGCAGTGCGACGACATTTGTGTTAAGACCGCGACGCAGGACGAAGAAAACTGCGGTATCACCAAGGAGCTGCTTGATGAGACCGACGTGCTGATCTGGTGGTCGCATTCGCAAAAGAAAAAGGTGCCCGACGAAGTCGCAAAGCTTGTACAAGAGGCTGTTCATGAAGGCATGGGCGCCATCTTTTTGCACTCCGCACACCTCTCAAAGCCCTTCACGATGCTGATGGGCACACCCTGCACGCTCACCTGGCGTGAAACAGGGGACAGCGAGCTGCTTTGGGTGGTCGATCCCTCTCATCCCATCGCAGCGGGCATTGACCGCGCCATCTATTTACCGCACGAGGAGACCTACGGCGAGCCGTTTTTTATTCCCGAGCCGAGCAAATCTCTCTTCATCGCCAGCTTTTCGGGTGGCGAGGTGTTTCGCGCAGGCTGCCTTTTCGAGCGCGGCAACGGCAAGGTCTTTTATTTCCAGCCCGGTCACGAAAGCTATCCCATCTATCACGTACCCGAAATACAAACCGTTATTCGAAACGCCGTGCGGTTTTTAGCACCCACCTACCGCGCGAAGGTCACCTGCCCTCGCGTCAATCACTTTGGCGATCCCGAGGGATACGTTGCAGTAAAAAAATAATTTTGATGACAAAAAGAGCTGCCTCATTGTGGCAGCTCTTTTTGGTTGTCGGCGCTTCATACAGTGCCGACAGTAGCAGTGAGGTCAGTTGCAGCAGCAGCAAAGTACGATGAGCGCGATAATGATGATCCAGCAGCAGTTGTTATCACCAAACAGATTACCGAAGCAGTTGTTCATACCATATCCTCCTTAAAGCCTTTCGGGGGGAGCAATTCCCTCTCCCTCGATACCATTTTATGACGGCATATGGTAAAGGTTCACGAATTTTGTCAAAATAATTTGACGCTTCAGTTATCCTCAGTCTCCTCGCACACCTCATCCTTTGGCAGGATCGTGACCGTTGCCTCGTGCGTCATCACGCCGTCAGCCTTTGTTACGGTCAATGTAAGGTTCTCATATGTGAATGTATAGCCCTCCTCGGGAATGCTGCCCGCGGCCTCAGTCAGCCAACCGTTTACAGTGTTCGATAAGATCTCATCGTTTGGCGCGAGGGAAAAGAATTCAAAAAACGCATCAATGGAAATGGCAGTCAGCACCCGATAGGTGTTCTCGCCCATCGGCGTAATATCCTCGGTAGCCTCGTCCTGCTCATCCCAGATCTCACCCACGATCTGCTCTATAATATCCTCCATCGTGACAAGCCCCAGCACGTGACCGTATTCATTTACCACGATCACCATATGGCGATGGTCACCTTGCATATCCTTGAACAGCGCGTCAAGATGAATGGTCTCGGGTACGAACACGGCAGGGAGCAGCACATCGGAAAGCTTAAAGCCCTCATCTGCGCGATGTAAGAGATACTCACGCGCGTGCAAAATACCGATGATCTTTTCCCCGTCCTTTTCGTATACGGGGATGCGGGAATAGCCCTCCCTTGCAATTAGGGCGACCAGCTCCTGCTCGGACATTTCCTCCGTTGCCGTGACCATGGCGCTGCGCTGTGTCATAACGTCGGCAGCAATGAGGCGCTCCAGCTTAAACACGTTCTTGATGTACGTAATATCGTCCTCATCAAGCGTGCCCTCGTCAGCACCCGCATCCAGCATAATGACGATATCCTCCTCGGAAACCGCCTCCTCCTTTGCGTGGGGATCGATGCCAAACAGGCGAAGCATCCCATTGGTGGAAACGGAAAGCAACCAGATAACTGGCTTTAACACCACGGTAAGTCCCGAAATGAAGCCGCAAACCGCATTGGCAAGCTTTTCCTTGTGGCGCATCGCAACGCGCTTAGGCACCAGCTCACCCAGCACCAGCGTGAAGTAGGAAAGCACCAGCGTGATCACAATGACCGAAACGGTATTGATCAGGTCGTGGTGCTGTGGCGATGCACCCAGCGCTTTGATGGCAAAGCCGCTAAGGCGCTGAGCAAAGTTATCTGCGGCAAATGCCGAGCCAAGAAAGCCCGCCAGTGTGATGCCTACCTGAATAGCGGAAAGAAAGCGGGTGGGCTCCTCTATGATCTTTAAGATCTTTGCCGCCTTTTTATCTCCATCCTCTGCCTGCGCCCTGACCTTTTTCTCGTTCAGGGAGATCACAGCGATCTCGGTCGCGGCAAAAAATGCATTTAACAAAATAAGTACAAGCTGCAGTAATAACTGCTTTACGATATCCATAATTCCTCCAAAATAAATTTAAAACGGTACGGGCGCGCTTCTCTTGTCAGCAACGCAATGCAAACAGCACACGGTGCACCTCAATGCCCCACCCCAAATCGCTTTTGGAAGACTCCTTGTCAGCCATATGTATGACAGGGCAACTTCGCGGTAACGGATCCATTACACCATCTCCTTTCACTTAAATTTTGCTATCCGTCAAGATAACTAATTTTATATTGTATCACAAGTTCTCAAAAAAAGCAATACCCCGCACAGAGATCGCTTGAGGATCCCGTGCGGGGAGCGCCGAGCACTACGCCAAGCGGAGTAGTTGCCGTTAAAGCTCAAACGACTTATATTTGCCCGGGGGTACACCCACCGCACGCTTAAATACGCGGATGAAGTTTGCATAATCGTTAAAGCCGCAAAGGTACGCCGTGTCGGTCACGCTCTTCCCCGCCGCCAGTAGCTTTTTTGCCTCGGTAATGCGCTTTCCCGTGATATATTTGGTCACCGTTGTGCCGCAATAGCGATTGAAAAGGCGGGAGAGCTGCGTTTGCGAGATATAAGCATTTTTGGCAACCTCGGCAAGCGTGAGATCGGTTGCGTAATGGCTGTTGATATACTCCACGGCAAGCTGCACGGTCCTGTGACGCGATTCTCCAATGGCAGGATCGCGATGCGTGGCAAACAAGCCGCCGATCTCCAGCAGCAGCTCGGTGGCACGTAATTTTTTATACAGCTCGTCGCCAAAGGCGTGCTCGTCACGCAATGCCTCAAACAAGCCGACCAGCCGTGCCACCTCATCGGGGGCAAGTGAGATCCTTGTTGCCCTGTCGGGCACGTAAAAGCAATCGGATAAATGGATCTCGCCCATGGAATTTGCATACAAAAACGAGGGATCAACGTGCATAATGTAGCGCGAAAAAACATTTCCCCTGCCCGATACCACCTTGTGCGCCTCAAACTGGTTGATCACAAAAAGATCGCCGTCACTGATATCGAAGACCTTTCCGTCTATAAGGAAGGTGTTGCCACCCTTAAGGCACAGGAATATCTCACAGCATTCGTGCACGTGAACGTTTTGGTTTGGCTTTTTTGTATCGGAATAGAAAACGCCAAAGCTCTTGGTTTTGACGGCGTGCTCCACCGCCTGATCGCAAATATCAAAAAAGCATTTCATTGCTCCCTCCCCCTTTCCGGTGCCATTATAGCACATTATGGTAAGAAATGCAACAAATCAATTCAAAATTGCAATAAAATTGCAAAAAAAGAATGCTATAATATAATCAACTATACAAAAGGAGGTGTTTCTATGCTTACCCTCAAGGTCATCGGCAAGACGGGCGAGATACGAGGCGAGTGGCGTGGCAACAGCATTCGGGCAGAGCTTTGCGGCAGCCTTTCGGCTGGCGACAAGATCAAGGTGCTGCTTGACGGATGCGACTTTATCGCCGTGCGGCTCGATCAAACGCTCGAGGAGAGTATTTTATACGTGCCGGGCCACAGCTTTGAATTTGCGATCCCCACGGAGAAGCAGCTGCAAAAAGGGTATCATCCCGATGCCTTTGCGGGCGACACGCATCTTTTTACCGTGCGCGAGCCGGAGGACGAGGAGATCTACAGGTACCGCAATCTTGCACTCAACGCGCACGACCTGCACGGAAAGGTGCGGCATTTTCCCCATGCAACGGCAAATTTCGTTACACGTGAGGATCCCTCATTTTATGAGCGCAACGCCATAGACGGTGTAAGGTGCAACCAAGGGCACGGCAAATATCCGTTCCATTCTTGGGCGGGAGGCGCTCGGGAGGATCTCTCGTTCGAGCTTGATTTTGGGTGCAACGTAGAGCTTGACCGATTGGTGTTTTACCTACGAGCAGACTTTACGCACGATGCCATCACAGGCATTCCCCACGACTCTTACTGGAAAAACATCAGCATTGCTTTTTCAAACGGAGAGGTCATAGAGGGGACGTTTCAACTTGACAACAGCGATCTCAATCCCGAAAACGAAAAGGGGCAGGAGATCTGCTTTGATAAAAAGATCACCAGAACCATACGCCTGTTCGGCTTCAAGCAGGCAACCGAGGTGCTCTCCTTTGCGGCACTGTCGCAGATCGAGGCATACGGAACTATTTTAAAGGAGGATTTGAGCAAAATGGAAGTTCGCCAAGCATCAAACGCAAAGGACGTTAAGCACTACACGACCGAGAGACTTCGTGAGGAGTTTCACATTGCAAGTCTGTTTACCAAGGATAACGTGAGAATGGTATACAGCCACATCGACCGCATCATCACCGCAGGGCTGATGCCCGTGCGCAAAGAGCTTCAGCTTGAAGCGGGCAAGGAGCTTGCCGCAGACTATTTCCTTGAAAGACGTGAAATGGGCTGCATCAACATCGGTGGCAAGGGCATTATCACGGTGGACGGCGTTGCATATGAGATGAACCCGCGCGATGGCATTTACATCGGCAAGGGCAATAAAGAGATCACGTTTAAGAGCGTAGACGAAACGGCACCCGCTAAGTTCTACGTCAGCTCCTGCCCCGCGCACACCACCTATCCCACCGTTAAGATCGACATCACCAAGGCAAAGAAGGTGCCCTGCGGCTCGGTTGAGGAGTGCAACAAGCGCGTGATCAACCAGTACATTCACCCCGAGGTCATTAAGAGCTGCCAGCTCGCAATGGGTCTGACACAGCTGGAGCCCGGCTCGAACTGGAACACCATGCCCTGCCACACCCACGACAGACGCATGGAGGTCTATCTTTACCTCGACATGGGCGAAAACGACGTTGTGTTCCACATGATGGGCGAGCCCACCGAAACAAGACATATCATTATGCATAACGAGGAGGCAGTCATCTCGCCCTCCTGGTCCATTCACTCGGGCGTTGGCACGCGCGCATACTCCTTTATCTGGGCTATGTGCGGTGAAAATCAGGAGTTTACCGATATGGACCACATTGAAACCAAGGATCTGCTTTAATATTTATTTAATATAGGGAGGAAATAAAAGCTATGGCAAATATGTTTGATCTGACAGGAAAGATCGCCCTTGTTACGGGCGGCTCGTACGGCATCGGCTTTGCGATCGCAAAGGGCATGGCAGAGGCTGGCGCAACCATCGTTTTCAACGATATCAATGAGGAGCTTGTGAACAAGGGCCTTGCCGCATACAAGGCTGCGGGCATTACCGCACACGGCTACGTTTGCGACGTAACGGATGAGGAGGCTGTAAACGCCTTTATCGCCAAGGTCGAGAAAGAGGTTGGCGTGGTGGATATCCTTGTTAACAACGCAGGCATCATTAAAAGAATTCCTATGTGCGATATGTCCGCCGCCGATTTCAGAAAGGTGATCGACGTTGACCTCAACGCCCCCTTCATCGTTTCCAAGGCTGTTATTCCCGCAATGATCAAAAAGGGGCACGGCAAGATCATCAACATCTGCTCTATGATGAGCGAGCTTGGCCGCGAGACCGTTTCGGCATACGCAGCTGCCAAGGGCGGTCTTAAAATGCTGACAAGAAACATTGCATCCGAATACGGCGAATACAACATTCAGTGTAACGGCATTGGCCCCGGCTACATCGCCACACCCCAGACCGCACCTCTGCGCGAGCGCCAGGCAGACGGCAGCCGTCACCCCTTTGATTCCTTTATCATCGCAAAAACACCCGCGGCACGCTGGGGCGACCCTGAGGATCTTGCAGGTCCTGCCGTGTTCCTTGCATCTGACGCATCAAACTTTGTAAACGGTCACGTGCTTTACGTGGATGGCGGCATCCTTGCCTATATCGGCAAGCAGCCCTAAACGTAAGGAGAAAAGCTATGAGCTACGAAAGCATTCTTGCTCAAAACAAAGAGTGGATCGACGAGACCTTTAAAAGACTAGACAAAAAGCTCTCTCGCCTTGCCGTGAAGAGCAGGAACAAGATCCCTTTCACCACTGTGAACGGCACGCACAACGATGAAAGCAGCGAAAGGATCAACAGATGGACCAATGGCTTCTGGGGCGGGCTTATGTGGATGATGTATGCCGAAACCAAGAAGGATTGCTACCTCGAAACCGCGAAAAATGCCGAAAAGATCATGGATGGCGCATTCACAAAAAAGCTTGAACGCCTGCATCACGACGTGGGCTTTATGTGGCATATCACGTCGGGCGCCTCGTATCGCCTGACGGGCGACGAGGAGTCGAAAAAGCGCAACCTTTTGGGCGCGATGATGCTGGCAAGCCGCTATAATATCGACGGCGATTATATCGTTGCTTGGAACACCCCTGAAAAGAAAATGCAGTCGATCATCGACACTATGATGAACATTCCCCAGCTTTACTGGGCTTCAAGAGAGCTGGAGGACGACCGCTTTGCTATGATCGCGAGAAGACACGCCAATATGGCAATGCGCGATCACATCCGTCCCGACGGGTCTGTGGTCCATATCGTTTGCCACACCACCGACGCGCCCGGCGTGGTCGAAACCTTGGGCGGCCAGGGCTACAGCGTTGGCTCCACCTGGTCAAGAGGTGCTTCCTGGGCGATTTACGGCTTTGTGCTGTCCTATATCCACACGGGCGATGAGAAATATCTTGACACCGCCAAAAAGGTAGCGCACTATTTTGCAGCAAACGCCGCAACCACGGGGTGGTTGCCGCACCTTGACTTCCGTCAGCCCGACGAGCCCGTTCTTTACGACTCCACCGCAGGCGCTATCGCCGCTTGCGGCATGATCGAGATCGCCAAGCACGTACCCGACCTTGAAAAGGGCTTCTATCTCACCTGCGCCATCAATATCCTCAAGGCAATGGAAAAAGAGTGGTGCAATTGGAGCGAGGAGGACGACGGTATCCTTTACTACGGTAGCACGTGCTACGGCAAAGACGAGCACATAAACATTATTTACGGTGATTATTACTTCACCGAGGCGATCCTTAAGCTGAAGGGCTCGAATTTCCTGCCTTGGTGATCCTGTACCCCCACCTGTCAAGATAACTCTTAGCAGGTGGGAGTCTAAAACTTGAGAGGAGTATCTAAATTGAAGGAAAGATATATCAAATTGATGCTAAGAGCCCTCTCGGCTTATTCCGATGCGCATATTATTGAGTATTTCGAGCGTGTAAAACGCGAGGGACTTACCGAGCACGGCTTCCCGCGCCTTACCGTCAACATCGGCATTCTCATTTCCCACGGCTATCGCAAGGACCTTTTGCCGCTGTTTTTTGAGATGATGGATTTCTGCTGTCACGAGATCCCCCGCGTGCTCGCCGCAAACGAGTTTTCAATAAGGGAGGTCGTGTGCTGCATTTGGGAGGTGGAGCGCTCCGGCATTGCCGATGCCGCACGGATCGAAAAATGGAAAGCCGACCTTGCGACGGTTAACCCCCTTACCTGCTACAAAAAGTATGCCAAAGCCCCTACCGATACCGTGCGCAACTGGGCACTGTTTGCAGGTGTCAGTGAATATTTCAGGCAAAAGGCAGGGCTTTGCGATTCTAAAGATTTTATTGATCTTCAAATTGAGCAGCAGCTGCAATGGTTTGATGAGAACGGTATGTACTGCGACAATCCTCGCGCAGAGTGCTACAATCCCACCATGTACGACATTGTGCCAAGAATGCTGTTTTCTAAGCTGTTGCACTTCGGCTACCGCGGCCGCTACTACGATCAGATCGACGCCTATCTTCGAAAAGCGGGGCTGTTGACGCTTAACATGCAATCCGTGACGGGTGAAGTGGCATTTGGCGGCAGAAGCAATCAATTCTACCATAATGAAGCGACGCTTTGTCCGGTGCTTGAATTTGAAGCAACGCGCTATGCAAAAGAGGGCAATCTTGCGCTTGCCGGGAGATTCAAGGCGGCGATCAAGCGTGCGATGGAATATTCCGAGCAGCAGCTCTCCTTGCAGCCCATCTATCATATCAAAAACCGTTTTCCCACCAAAACGAAGTACGGCTGCGAGAAATACGCGTATTTTGATAAGTATATGATCACCACCGCCTCGAGCCTTTACGCTGCTTATCTTTTGTGTGACGATTCGATCCCCACGGGCGAATTTGACGATTCCCCCATGGCATGGGAAAGCTCGCCCCGCTTCCACAAGGTGTTTTTGCGTGCGGGCGGCTACTCCATCGAGCTTGACACCAACGGAGATCCCGAATACGATGCGACAGGTCTTGGGCGCGTGCATAAGGCAGGTGCTCCTTCCACCATTTGTATGTCAACACCCTGCTCCTGTGCGCCGCACTATAAGGTGGACGCGGAGGATCCCTTTTCCTTTGCGATGTGCCCGGGTATCCTGCAGGGGGACACGTGGCGCTTTGCCACCGATCCCGACGTGGTAAGCAAGACCAAAACACTCACGTACGATAAGACCTCGGCGAGCACCGAAATGGTCAGCACCTTCCCCGAGGGGGGCACTGTCACAGCCGCTTATACGGTGAACGATCGCGGCGTTTCAGTAAGTGTAGAGGGCAAGGGCGCTCTTGCATATTGCCTGCCCGCCTTCTCCTTTGATGGTGAGGTGCATCCCGAGATCAAGGTAAGCGAGCACGAGCTCAGCGTTTACTACCAAGGCTTTGTTTGCCGCTATACCACAAGCGGCAGCATCGTGGATGGTCAAAAAACGGCACAGAACCGCAACGGATACTATCGCGTTTTCTATGCCACGGCAACCGACGCGCTGACCGTGCATATCGAGATCTCAAAAGCATAAACGGCTTGACAGCAATGATAAGCCATGGTATAATAAAATCACCCGATCTCTTTGATCGGGTGATTTTTTAAAAGAGGTCAAAAACTATGAAGCTTACTTTTCTCGGCACCTCGTCCTGCGAGGGCTTCCCTGCACTTTTTTGCAACTGCGACGGGTGTAAGACGGCGCGAACGCTCGGCGGGATCAATATAAGAACGCGCTCGCAGTCCCTTATCGGTGACGATCTTTTAATAGACTTCCCGGCAGATACCCTATCCCATCTCCAAAAGAACAGCATCGAGGGGCATAAGATCAAATACGTTTTCTTCACGCACTCGCATGCCGACCACCTATATGCGCCCGATCTCTTTTACCGCGCCCGTCCGAATGCACGGAATATGGAGGCGGAGATCCTGCACGTATATTGCACCAAGGGCGTATATGAAAAGATCGCGGCAAGGGGCACGCCTAAGACCGCGGAGCTTCACCGCATTGCCCCCTTTGACACCGTCGAGCTTGACGGCTATTTGGTAACGGCGCTTCCCGCAAGACACGCCGAGGGCGATGAAGCGGTCATCTATCTCATCCGTGGCGACAAAACGATCTTGTACGCACACGACACGGGCT
Organism: Eubacteriales bacterium; assembly: GCA_045596505.1. Classification (GTDB taxonomy): domain Bacteria; phylum Bacillota; class Clostridia; order Oscillospirales; family CAG-272; genus Firm-07. The sequence continues at coordinate 11,193 of JAZOCO010000089.1, read as the reverse complement.
ATTTTCTCGACGAGGTGTTTGATTACCTAAAAGAAAACGGCATCGTGCTGGATCTCGTGACCTACGACTGTGCCTACGTTGATGCGCCCGTAGCCGATACGGGCAGCCATATGGGCATTGAAAACGTAAGACGCGTTGCGACAAAGCTAAAGGAGCTTGGTGTCGTAACAGAGAATACACAGCATTTTATCAATCATTTTTCTCACAATCGCGCGCCCCTGCAAACCACTCTTGAAGCTATGGTTGCCAAGGACGGCTTCCACGTCGCCTACGACGGGCGCACCGTGGAGCTTTAAAAGAGTGCACCTCTTAGTTTGCGCCGCGCTGCACCGCGCCTTTTACAGATCACCCCAAGCGTCTCAATGCACTTTTTAAGGGTCATCCCCGGCGCTATGTACGCACCTGCTTTTCTTTTTCGGGTCATTCTGAGGGCTTCAACACATGTTTCGGGTCATTCTGAGCGAGCCAATAAAGGCGAGTCGAAGAATCTCCGAAAACGCAAGCAGCGTTTTCGGCGGTATGTTCGCACTAACTTATTTTCCTTCTTCGGGTCATTCTGAGCGAGCCAATAAAGGCGAGTCGAAGAATCTCCGAAAGTGCAAGTGGCACTTTCGGCGGTATGTTCGCACTAATCTCTTTACAAACTTAAAGTTACATTCAGCCAAATAAAAGCCCGGCGCATACACCCCGCGCCTCGGCTTCTTGCCTCGGTCGAGATCCGTTCCTCGCGCTTTGTTGCGCTCGTCAGGATGACCGGGGAAGGTGCGTTTTCGGCGGGGTGTGTTTGCCCCTCAAAAAACATAAGGAGTGCCTCGTGATAGCACGGGGCACTCCCTTTTAATTTTCATTAAGCCTCAGGGCTCTTCACCGTTTCCGTGAGCGTGGTTGCAAGACCGCCAAGGGACTGCAAGTCCGAGGGGATGATGATCTTGGTTGCCTTTCCGTCTGCCACCTTGGCAAGCGTTTCAAAGCTCTTCAGCGTCAGCACCTCTTTTGTGGGATCGGCATCCTTGAGCATCTTAAGGCCCGTGGCCGTTGCCTCCTGCACCTTCAGGATCGCTTCTGCCTCACCCTCTGCTTCGCGGATCTTCACCTCGCGCTCTGCCTCCGCACGCAGAATCGCCGCCTGCTTTTCTGCCTCGGCATCGAGAATGGCGGATTGCTTGCGACCCTCGGCAAGCAAAATAGCCGAATTCTTTTCACCCTCCGCGCGCAGGATCAGCTCGCGGCGCTCACGCTCCGCCTTCATCTGCTTTTCCATCGCGTCCTGGATCTCGCGCGGCGGGATGATGTTTTTCAGCTCCACGCGGTTCACCTTAATACCCCACGCATCGGTCGCCTCGTCAAGAATGGTACGCATACGCGTGTTGATAGTATCACGCGAGGTGAGCGTGCCGTCAAGATCCAGCTCGCCGATCATATTACGCAGTGTGGTGGCGGTGAGGTTTTCAATGGCAAAAATGGGGTTCGTGACACCGTATGCATAAAGCTTGCAGTCGGTGATCTGGTAGTAAACGATGGTGTCGATCTGCATACGCACGTTATCCTTGGTGATAACAGACTGCGGCGGAAAATCCACCACCTGCTCCATCAGGTTGACACGTTTACTGATACGGTCAACAAACGGAATTTTTACGTGCAAGCCGTTTTTCCAGGTCTCGTTATACGATCCAAGGCGCTCCACCACGTATGCGTGCGCCTGGGGCACAACGTGAATGTTGGTGATCAGCGCAATCAGCAAAAGCGCAACGATGATACAAATAGCAATAATAACTCCTGTCATAATATTCTCCTTTTAGTGATTTATTTTACGATCAGCTTAACGCCCTTGATCTCCAGTACCTCTACCTGCTCCCCTACGGGGATCACGCGCGTGGGATCCTCGGCACGTGCAGACCAGCGAAGACCGTTTAGCTTCACCTCGCCCTGCTCCCTTATATTGGAGATCTCCTCCGTGACAAGTGCCCTCTCGCCGATGAGCACATCCGTGTTGGTTTTGGTTCTTTTTCCCTTGCTGAGCTTTTTGCAAAGGGGGCGCGTGGAAAACACCAGCACCAGTCCCACTAAGGCAAATACCAGCAGCTGCACAGGCACGGGCACCGCAAGGAACGCCAGCACCATAGACACCAGCGCCGCGGGAAAAAACCAAATTGCCACAAAATCCGAGGTAAACGCCTCGATAAGCAATGCAAGGGCTAAAACTCCGATCCAAACGTAAGGCATATCCTTCCCTCCCTTCAAGCAAAAATCATTGCCGACAATTTTCTTTTTGCTTGTATTTAGTATATCATTGATGCGGCGTGGTGTCAAGGCTGAAAAAAGCCCGATTTTGACAAAAAAAGCCCTCTCAACACGGTTTTTGGCGATTAGCGCATCGGCATGCTATATTTTTAAAACGGGAGCGCACGGGATGCGCGTTTTGAAGGTTTTTTGCAAATATAGGCGCCTCTTTTTGAGCACTGTCAAAAAGAGGCGCTTATTATGTCAGTAAAGCCCCGCCTTGCCGCTGAGCCTGCGGTGCACAAGATGAAGCCAGGAAAGTGGGATCACCAGCAGGGCAAAGAGAAGCGTGAGGAGCAGCTCACGGGCGGTCAAGGGTACAGTTCGAAGCACCGCGCCACCAAGATACACGAAGCCGATCTGCACCGCCGCCACTGCGCACATAATAAATAAGAAGGCGCGGTTTTTGGCAAGCCCCGAAAGCATCAGAACGCGATCCGTGCGCGCATTGAAGCAGTTAAAGACCCCCGCAAAGATAAACAGCGCAAAGAAGGCAGTGAGCAAGCAAAGATCCCCCTCCATTTGCCGATACATACCGCTGATCCGGGGAAGCTTCAAAAACAAGACCAGCAGAAACACGGTAAGTGTGCTGATATACGTGATGCGCGCGACAATGTCGCGCGTGAGGATCGGCTCATCTCGCCGCTTCGGTGGCTCCTTCATATAGTGCGAAAGAGGCGCTTCCCCCGCAAACGCAAGCCCGCCGAGAGTATCCATGATCATATTGATCCACAGCATCTGTACCACGGTAACGGGAGCGTCAAAGCCGATAAACGGACCAATGATAGAAACACCAACCGCGCAAAAATTCATAATAAGCTGAAGCGTAATAAATTTTCTGATGCTCTTAAAAATGGTCCTGCCATAAAGCACCGCACGGCAGACCGAGGCGAGATTATCGTCTAAGATCACCACGTCCGAGGCATCCTTGGCGACCTGCGTGCCACTGCCCATCGCAAAGCCAACGTCCGCACTCTTAAGGGCGGGTGCATCGTTGATGCCGTCCCCCGTCATACCCACCACCAAGCCCATGTCGGCGCTGATCCTCACCAAGCGGCTCTTGTCTGCGGGCATCGCCCTTGCGATCACCGCAAGGCGGGGCAATATCTTTGCCAGCTCCCCATCAGAAAGGCTTGCCAGCTCCGATGCCTCAATGCAGAGCCTATCGCCCCGTAAAATGCCACAATCACGGGCAATGCGCGCGGCAGTCTCCTTGCCGTCGCCCGTCATCATCACCACCTGCACCCCCGCACCTGAAAGCGTGCGGACCGCCTCTCGCGCCTCGGGACGCAGCGGATCGGTAAAGGTCACAGCGGCAAGCAGGATGAGCTCGGGCAAAAGACCTGCGGCAGGAAAATGCTCACACTCGCAAAGCAATACCACGCGCTCGCCCTTTTTCATACGCTCGTGTATCCGTCCGAAAAACACACTCCTTTCAAACGGTATGCGCGCGCCCTGCGCGACTTTTACACCCACCACGTAAGGCATCAGTCTCTCGGGCGCACCTGTGACGAACGTGCGTCCCCCCTCAATGCTCGTAACGGCATACTTGCGTGTGCTGTCAAAGGGTATGCGCTCCCGTACCGTAAACGAGGGTGGCGGCATAGATAAGACCGCGCCGAGCAGCGCGCGATCGGTGGTGTTTCCGCCAAGCACCGCCGCCTGCCCTTCTCGCTCTCCGCGAACAGCACCGTTGTTGGCACACGCGGCAAGCGTGACGGCTGACGCGAGATCCCCATCACACCGGCAAAGCGCCTCAACACTTTTAAAATCCCCCAACGCTGTGAGAAAGCGGCTGACCGTCAGCTGCCCTCTTGTCAGCGTCCCTGTCTTATCGGTGAAAAGAATATTCATGCTGCCCGCCGCCTCAATACCTGCGGGTCTGCGCACCAACACGTTATCCCCGGTCATACGCCTGATATTTGCGGATAACACCACCGCGATCATCATTGGCAGTCCCTCCGGCACCGCGACCACCACCACGGTAAGCCCCAGCATCAGGGCGTGCAGCAGCAGCTCTGCCATATAGGGAAGATCCCGTAAGCGAGAAATGGTAGCGTGGGTGTTAAACCCAACGTCTATCACCAATGCATGAAACAAAAACGCCAAAACGCAGATCAGCGCCGCCACGTATCCCACGCGGCTGATCTGGTGGGCAAGGCGTGTGAGACGTTGCCTTAGCGGGCTGTCACGCATCTCACCCTGCAGCTCGCCCGATATACCGCCAAGAAACGTGCTGTCACCAACCGAGAGCACCTCCATCTCTCCCTCTCCCGAAAGCACCACAGAGCCTGCAAGCAGACTTGCACGGGCGGCAGGATCTCTTGAGCTTTCTCCCAAGGCGGGGCGCTTTTCCACCTCTCGGCTCTCCCCCGTCAGTGCCGATTGGTCCACCAAAAGCGAGCCCTCTATCAGTCTGCCATCTGCCTGGATACGCTCACCTGCCGAAAGCAGCACCACGTCCCCCACCACGATCTCGGTGGCATCTACGTCTCGTATACCATCGCGCCGCACGCGACACCGTACAGCCGAGCACACCTCACACAACCGCGCAAAGGCTGCCTCGCTGCCATATTCCGAGATGGTTGAGATGAGAGTGGCAAGAAACACGGAAATGGCGATGCCCGCCGTTTCAAACCATTCATGACTGCGAAAAATAAAAAGCAGGTTAAGGGCGAGGGCGGTAAGCAGGACCTTGATTACAGGGTCACCGAGATTTGAGGCAAATTTTCGCCAAAAGCCGATCCGCTTCCCCCTCGTGATCACGTTTGCACCGTGTTGCGCGCGTGATGCCACCACCTCAGCCTCAGTCAGCCCCTTCCTTTTTGTTTTGGTGTCTGTCACCTTAACGCCTCCTTATAAAACGATCTTTTTTATCGTATGCGGGACGCTTACCAAAAAGAATAAGGAGCGTTTTGTCGATCCTCTCAATGGGCAAAAATAAAAGGGGGAGTCAAATGCATTTGACTCCCCCCTGTCGTTTTTGCTTTGCTGCTAAACACCGCAATTTCCGCGCGTCAAAAATGCCTACCGTAGGCTTTTTTGCGCAGGGGCTACGTAAATGACGCAGCCCTTGTCTTTAACCAATCGCCTCGTGGCTGATCACGTCTTCGTCACAGATCTCCTGCTCCCCCAAGAGATCGCAGAGCAGTGCCGACGTGTGCGCAAGATCGTAGGTGGTAAAGTTCAGGCGAAGCACGTCGTCCTCTTTGATCGCGCCACCCGTATAAAAGTGCTTATCAGCACTTGCTCCCTTCACCGAAAGCAACGTGCAAGAAGGTGGCCAAAGGATATCACGCGGCTCTTTTCCAATGGCAAAGCAGCCCGGCATCGCCTGCACGGTCACGTCGAGCACGTGCAGCTGCTTGCCCTTGTTTTCGTGATGGATCTCGCGCTCCATCGCGATCTCGTTAATAGAGCTTGCGCCCAACACCTCGACCATTACGTAGGAGATCGCCACCGCAAGCAGAATAGGCAGCACGTTTGAGATGCCCGAAAGCACTTCCACAGCAAACGCCATTGCCGTGAGGGGCGTGCGCACAGATGCGGCAAAAAAGGAGACCATGCCGATCACCACGATCAGCATAAAATATTGCTCACCGAGCGCGCCAAGGGATATCAGCAGCTCCGCCAGCACCGAGCCGATCAGCGCGCCAAAGGAAAGCAGGGGCGTAAAGAGACCACCCGTTGCACCCACGTCGTTTGAAAGGATCACGAGCAGGGAGCGCACCGCAAGCAGGATAAGCGCCACGTACCACGCCTCCCTGTGGGCAAGCAGCGTTTCGATCAAATGATGCCCCGTACCGATCGCCTCATAATAAACAGAGCCGATCACAGCAACTGCGGCAAAAACAGGGGCAACCTTAAAAAAGTGATGCACATCCTTTAGCTTTTTGTGCAAAACAGCGCGGATCGCGCGGGTGCACTCGCCAAAAAGGTAGGCAAAGCCGCCGCAAAAAAGCCCCACGGGAATCGCCACCCAAATAAGAGATAGCGGCAACCGCGCGACGATGGTGAAGTGAAAGAGCGCACTCTCCCGACCGAAAATATGGCAAAGCCACTCTAAAACACCCATGCCGCAAAGCACACTGCTCACCGAAGACATGATAAGAAGCGGCGAAAAGCGGCGGTGCGCTTCCTCAAGCCCAAATAAGATCGCCGTTACGGGTGCACCCGTTGCGGTGGCAAAGCCTGCCGTAGCGCCCCCCGTCATCAAGTAGCGCTCCCACGCGCGGTGCTTTTTCCCAAGCACGTGTGCCGTGCCGCTGCCAACCGCAGTGCCCATCTGCACGGCAGGTCCTTCGTCATTTCCAAGGGGAATACCGCAAAGATAGGAAAGTAGCGCAGAGGTAAATACGAAAATGATATTGCGCAGCCAATGAAAGGTGATAAGGCCGCGGATCAGTGCCACGGCAGTGGGAATACCGCCACCGCGTGAATGCGGAGAGTAGGAAAGACTAAAGGACACCAAAAGTGCCACCAGCACCGCACCAAGAACCACCAGCGGAATACATTGCGGCTTTTCCCCCGCAACGCCGTAAATATATTTAGAAAGCCGTATCACCTGCTCGGATATCACGCGAAATGCAAAGACGATCGCGCCTGTCACCGCGCCCGCAACACCCGCAAATACCACTGAGGGCCAAATAATATTTTGAATTTTATGCTTCACTCTTTTTGGTCGCATCATAGCATTCCCCCGAGAATATTTTACCCTTGTATTATACCTCTTTTGGCATTGTTTGTCAATAAATACGGCAAATATAGACACTGCGCCGAATATCGTGCCTAAAATCTTTCAAAATATTATTTTTCACGACTTTTCCCTTGAAAAGAGTGTCCTTTCGTGCTATAATGCTTTTGATAATTCAAAAACCTACGGAGGCATCTATGCGAAAATTTGACACAAGGGTGCAGCATATTAAATATCAGGTGCTCAGAGAGGTAGCACGCGAGGCGTTTAGGGGTACACTGACGGAAAATCTGCTGGATCTGCCCCGCCGCATCATTCCGGGCAAAACGCCCTCCATGCGTTGCTGTGTATATAAGGAGCGCGCCGTGATCGCGGAGCGCATCAAGCTTGCCATGGGCGGCGACAAAAGCAATCCAAACATCATTGAGGTGATCGACATCGCCTGTGAGGAATGCCCCGGCGGCGGCTATGCCGTAACGGATTCCTGCCGTGGGTGTCTTGCCCACCGCTGTGCCGATGCCTGCAAATTCGGCGCCATTACCTTTGATGAGCATCATACCGCCCACATTGATAAATCCAAATGCGTCAATTGCGGCGCATGCGCGAAGGTATGCCCCTATTCCGCGATTGCCAACCGCAAGCGTCCGTGTCAGATCGCCTGTAAGATAAACGCCGTCAAGACAGGTGAGGACGGCACTGCCGTTATTGACAACGATAAGTGTATTTCCTGCGGTGCGTGCGTGTATCAGTGCCCCTTTGGTGCCATTACGGATAAATCTTATATCCTTGATGCCATCGACGTGCTGAAAAACAGCCAAAATGGCAAGGCATATCGCGTGGTTGCCGTGGTCGCACCCTCTATTGCCAGCCAGTTTAAATACGCAAAGCTGGGGCAGGTGTTCAGCGGCCTTTACGAGATGGGCTTTCACGATATCGCGGAGGCGGCGCTGGGCGCCGATATGGTAGCAAAGGCAGAGTCTGCCGAGCTTGCCGAAAAGGGCTTCCTTGCCAGCTCGTGCTGCCCCGCCTTCGTTTCATATATCAAAAAGTCGTTCCCGAAGCTTGTGCCGTACATATCTCAGAATATTTCCCCTATGGCGGCGATCTCTGCTTATATCAAGTCGCAGGACCCTACCTGCAAGATCATCTTTATCGGTCCCTGCACCGCAAAAAAAGGAGAGATCAAGCAGGAAGCGGTACGAAATTTCGTTGACGTTGCCATCACCTTTGAGGAATTGCAAGCACTGCTTGACAGCCGCGACATTGATATTACCACACTCCCCGAGCGTACCCTTAACAGCGCCTCGTATTTCGGTCGCATCTTTGCGCGCTGCGGCGGACTTTCAAACGCCGTAGAGGAAGGGCTGAAGGAGCAAGGGCTTACGGATTTTGTGCTAAAGCCCGCCACGTGTGACGGCATAGACGAGTGTCGCGTGGCACTTCTTAAAAAAAGCAAGGGCGTGCTGGATGCCAACTTTATCGAGGGCATGGCGTGCATTGGCGGCTGTGTCGGCGGGGCAGGGTGCCTCACGCACGGCGAGAAAAATAAGATGGACGTAGAAAAATTCGGTTTACTCGCAGGCAAAAGCATCAAGGACGCAGTAGAAGCACTTGATGAAAAGAAATAATATCTATCAAAGGAGAACTCCATGCAGAGAAAATTGGGTATCGTAGCCAGCTGCCTGCGCACCGAGCCGCAGATCGAATCTCTTGTAAAGCTCAAGGCAGCGGGCTTTGACGGCTTTTTTACCAGCCGCGGTGACGTTGCGGAATGCTGCGCTATGCGAAAGGAAGCAGACCGCTTGGGGCTTGACTATCAGTTTATCCACGCCCCCTACAAGGGCATCAACACTTTTTGGACGCCCGGCCTTGACTATCTGCCCCACTACACACAATGCATCGAATCCGTTGATGCGGCGGCAGAAGCGGGCGTGCCTATCGTTATTATGCACCTGTCCTCAGGCTGGGTGCCGCCCCAGATGTGTGATATCGGTCTTGCAAGATTTGACAGCTTTGTGGAATATGCCCTGAAGCGCGGCGTGAAGATCGCCTTTGAAAATCTGCGCACACTGGGAAATCTTGCCGCCATTATGGATCGCTATGCGCAGGTGGAAAACGTAGGCTTCTGCTTTGATAACGGGCACGAGCACTGCCGTGCGCCAAGAGTCAAATTTATCGATCTTTATGCAGACCGCATGATCTGCACGCATATTCACGACAACCCCGGCAGAGATCCCGTCGATCCCACCGTCAACAACGACCTGCATCTGCTCCCCTTTGACGGCACCTACGATTTTAAAGATATGATGGACCGTATGAACAAGTACGGCTACGAGGGCGCACTTACCCTTGAGGTAGGTAGAAATGAGCCATACCTTGAGATGCCCGATATGGACTGGCTCCTGATGTGCTACGAGCGCCTCAAGAAAATTTCGGAAATGTAAGAGGTCGCTTTCTAAAAATATAAAAAGGACGGATCGAAGTGAACTGCTTGAGGTTCATTTCAGGATATCCGTCCTTTTTGTTATCTTTTCTGCTTGCGTGCCGTTTCACAAAGCGCCCCTAAAGGGCACGCCTCGCAGCGCGGTGCGCGCGCTGTGCAATACTCTCTGCCAAACTGCACGATGCGGTGGCAAAAATCACTTTGCTCCTGCGGCTCTACCAGCTTTACCAAGATCTTCTCTACCTTGGTGGGATCTTTTAGGGTGGTGGGATACATTCCGAGCCTTGCGCAAATGCGGATACAGTGCGTATCGGCAACAATGGCGGGAAGCCCAAAGATATCACCCCGCAAAAGATTTGCGATCTTGCGCCCCACCCCCGGAAATTTTAACAGCTCGTCCATATCACAGGGCAAAACGCCACCGTATTCGAGAAGAAGCATCCGCGAGGCATCTATGATATTGCGTGCCTTGGTGTGATACAGCCCACACGGGCGCACGATCTCCTCTACGTCCCGCACATCGGCTTCGGCAAGCAGAGCGGCAGTGCCGTAGCGCGCAAACAGCTCGCGGCAAACGATATTCACACGTGCATCCGTACATTGCGCCGACAAACGCCCCATCACAAGAAGCTTAAAGGGATCTCCTCCCGCTTCCAGCGCACACACAGCCTGTGGATACACGGTCTTTAGTGCCGCAACAATGCTTTGCATGCGCAGCTTTTTCTGCTTTTCGGTCATACTTTCCCCCTTGCGTCACTTTGATCGTGACACGTTCAGTATAGCATAAAAGTGGGAATGATGTCAAATCTTTTTGGCACAAAACGCGGTGGCAATACTTGACAAACGCCGCACCCTTTGCTATAATAGCAAAGTAAGCTATCGGGGTGTGGCGCAGTTGGTAGCGCGCGACGTTTGGAAGCGTGTGACAGGCGGGGAGTCCCCGCGGGCAAAAGAGCGCTCCGCGCTAAAAAGAAAAGCCTTGAAAGTCCTTGCAAACATTGAAGAAAAAGCCTTGTAAACACTGACTTTTTCGGCACTATACTCTCTCTCAAAATCCCAGTAAAACGCGGTTTGACCACATGTTTGACCACTTACGGAAAATGACCTAAAAATCGAATATTTTTCACACATCGGGGTGTGGCGCAGTTGGTAGCGCGCGACGTTTGGGACGTCGATGCCGCAGGTTCGAATCCTGTCACTCCGACCACATGAAAATAATCCGAACATTCTCTTACTTGGAGAAGCGTTCGGATTATTTGTTTTATTCGAGTATCCCAATTTTAATAGCAAGAAAACACATTGATAGTTACATTTTTATAATTCTATTGCAAGAAAAATGTATTATTATGCATGGATGATAATGGTTAATCTGTATGATCTCACAGCAACTAAGATGACTTTTATATTGATAACACCATATATTTAAGGAATTTGCTCCCTTTACTCTTCGAAAATTTATATTTTTTAAAGCAAAAAAACGAAAAAACTATTGTAATTTTATCTTAACTATGTTATAATAAATCAGCTATACCATATTGACACTTATTGAACTATCATAGAAACAGTATGCTGCTCAGTTTTACTGTAAGATAATGCTATGATATTTATGATTTAAAGGATTGAGTTCTTGTATGAAGATCGAAGAATTTATTTACAAAGATAGCGTGGATGCGTTCTCCTATCTTGTTGTTTTCTTATTATCTGTAGTTATCCCCACGGCAATCTCCTTGGCAACAGATAATATTTTATTGCTACTAAAGTCGGAGGCCAAGCGGTC
>JAZOCO010000088.1:0-31445 GCA_045596505.1 Eubacteriales bacterium | reverse complement strand
TGTTCGGTTTTAAATGAGCATAAAAAGAACCCCGATACGTTTTGTATCGGGGTTCTTTTTATGAAGCTTATTCACCCATTACAACGATCTTAAAGTCGGAGGCCAAGCGGTCTTAGGAAGACAACCACTGGATTCAACTCCTTGGCCCACAGAACGACATGGCTACGATCCGACTTTGTTCGGTTTTAAATGAGCATAAAAAGAACCCCGATACGTTTTGTATCGGGGTTCTTTTTATGAAGCTTATTCACCCATTACAACGATCTTAAGACCCTGCATGCTGATGTTCATTTCCATAGCCTCGTTGATATCAGCGAGAGCGTATTTATGCGTCAAAAGCTCCTCAACGGGCAGACCGTCCTTTTGTGCTTCCTTAAGCATATCGCAAGCCTGCATCCAATCCTTTGCCTGGTAGGTCCAAGAACCGATCACGCGGATCTCCTTGTTGCAGATATCCTGGTGAGGATTGTAGGTGGTAGGACCGTTGTCAACAAAGAATCCAAGCTCACACATAGCGCCGCCACGGCGAACGTACTTCCAAATGGTGCTGGCAGCCTTAGGCGACCCTGTGCACTGGAACGCCATTTCAGCGCCCTTGCCGGTAATCTCTATGACACGTGCCTGTGCATCCTCGGTCATAAAGTTGACGGTATAGGCAGCCCCCAGCTTCTTAGCCATAGCAAGACGCTTTTCATCGCCGTCAACGGCAATGATGTTGCGCACGCCCATGGTGCGAACGGCAGTTAGGAGTAACAGACCGATGGGACCGCAGCCCTGTACCAGTACGTAAGAGCCCTGCTGGAAGTTAAAGATCTTCTTTGCCTGCTCAATGGCGTGGATGATAACGGCAGCGGGCTCAATGAGTGTGCGCAGATCAACATCCATATCACTGACGTTGAAGATAACGCCGCCTGCGTTGATCTTAATGTACTCACCAAACCAACCGTTGTAGTTCTTGTAAGCAGCTTCGCCGGGCATCAGACCGAAGATCTCGCCTGCGGGGCACAGATGAATGTTTTCGGGCTCGTTACGGCAGGTGTCGCACACACCGCAGGGTTTAAGACCGGTAACGATCTTATCACCAACAGCGAGGGGCTTGCCGTAGTAGTCGGTTTTTACGTTTTTGCCGAGCTTCACAACGGTACCCGTACCCTCGTGACCAAGCTGAACGGGAATGTAACCAAAGGGATCCCCTTTATATTCATGAACGTCAGTGCCGCAAATACCGGTCTGCTCAACCTTAACCAGTACCTCGTCGTCACCGATCTCGGGAATGGGAAGCTCATAAATGTCGATCTTTTTTGCACCCGTCAATACAGCGACGCGTGCTTTTTCGGGAATTTTAAATTCTGCCATGGCAGCAATCTCCTTTAGCATAAATTTGAGAGAAATGTTCTCCTGTTAAGATTCTAACACATTCTTCTTAAAAAAGCAAGTGTTTTGCGAAAAATGCATAAAATTTTTAAAAAGCCATTAGCTTTTTTGTGAATTTTGCCTACCGATGGAGAAGGTTGATCGTGTGAAATAAATTCCATTCGCTTTTTTGGAAAAGTCTAAAAAATATATTGACAATGATGAAAAAAAACACTAAAATATACTGTAGTGTTATGAGCTTTGCAGGGAGTACGAGATATGAGCATATTTTTATCAACGTTAAATCAAATTGCATTTTTGTTTACCTTGATCGCGGCGGGCTATATTCTCGCAAAGCTGGGTATCCTGCCTGAGGGCGCCTCTAAGGTGCTTGCTAAGCTGGAGAATACGATTTTTATTCCCGCACTGGTGCTTGGAACGTTTATTGAAAACTTTACGGTGGAGCGTCTTGCCTCGGCTTGGAAGCTGCTGCTTGTAAGTGTCGCGATCGCGGTCGTTATGATCCCTGTTTCTATTTTGGTGTCAAAGGCGGTAACGCGTGACAGGTATATCCAAAACATTTATACGTATGGGCTTGCGTTCTCTAACTTCGGTTTTATGGGTAACGCAGTTGTCAGTGCCATGTTTCCCGACATTTTCTTTGAATATCTGCTCTTTACCTTGCCGCTTTGGGTCGAGATATACGTTTGGGGCGTGCCTGTTTTATTAATGGGTGATACCGAAAAGCAGCAGACTCTGAAGGATCGCTTAAAGCCGTTTGTGAATCCTATGTTTGTCGCGATGCTCATCGGCATCGTGATCGGGCTTTTGCAGATCCCGATGCCCTCGTTCCTTATTTCGGTGCTTGATAGCAGCAGTGCTTGCATGTCGCCGGTCGCCATGCTCCTGACGGGCATTACGGTTTCAACCATCAGCTTTAAAAAGACCTTTACCGACGTGCGCACCTATATCATTTCCGTGGTGCGCTTGGTGGCTTTGCCGCTTGCTTTCATCGGCGTTTCACTTTTAGTTCCCGTATTTCGGGATAAAACGATCTTTGTCTGCGCGCTCGCCTCACTTGCGATGCCCTTGGGGCTTAATACCATCGTCATTCCCAGTGCGCTTGGCAAGGATACCACAGTTGCGGCGGGTATGGCTGTCATCTCACACCTGCTTGCGGTTATTACCATTCCCGTTATCTTTGCATTGGCGGGGTAAACAGGAAAATAGGGCTGCCTTGCGTAAGCTGGACAGCCCTACTTGACTATTTAACGATCAAAGCAGATCGGCAAGATCAAGGACCAAGCGCTCGGTCTTCTCCCAGCCAAGGCAAGGGTCGGTGATGGATTTCCCAAAGATCCCCTCGCCGATCTTTTGGCAGCCGTCCTCAAGGTAACTTTCGATCATAAATCCTTTGACGAGCGCCGCAATGGCGCTGTTGTGACGGCAGGCGTGCAGCACATCCTTGGCAATACGGGGCTGCTCGGCGTATTTTTTGCCCGAGTTGGCATGATTGCAGTCAACGATGAGGGCGGGGTTTAGGAGATTTGCCTTGTCGTAGAGCTCCGAGAGATGGACAAGGTTCTCATAATGATAGTTTGGCAGGCTTTGCCCATGACGGTTGACGTAGCCGCGCAAAATGGCGTGCGCCAAGGGATTGCCCGTGGTGCTGACCTCCGAATTGCGGTATTGGAACACGTGGGGGTGCTGTGCCGCGGTGATGGAGTTCATCATCACTAAGAGGTCGCCCCCTGTGGGATTTTTCATACCGACGGGCACGTCAACGCCACTGGCGACCAGTCGGTGCTCCTGGTTTTCCACCGAGCGTGCACCAATGGCGTGGTAGGATAAGAGGTCGGAGAGGTAGAGATAATTAGAGGGATAGAGCATTTCGTCGGCAGTGGGCAGTCCCATATCGGTAAGGATCTCGGTATGGAGCGCACGGATCGCCAAAAGCCCCTTGTAAAGGTCGGGTTTTTCGGTAGGAACGGGCTGGTGAAGCATACCCTTGTAGCCGTCGCCCGTGGTACGTGGCTTGTTTGTGTAAACGCGCATCACAAGCATTAGCTTGTCCGCTACTCTTTCCTGTAAGCGCGCAAGGCGCTCAGCATAGGCAAGAACGGGGGCTTCGCTGTCAACGGAGCAGGGTCCGATGAGCAGCAACTTTTTGTCGCTCTCGCTCTTAAAAATGCGGGCAAGTGCCGCGTCGGCTGACTCTTTGGCGGTAAGTGCCTTTTTTGAAACGGGGTACTGCTGCTTGACCTCCTCGGGGGAGGGGAGCTCACGGATAAATTGCATGGACACGGTCATCACTCTTTTCGTGGTATATTCGCCGCTTGGCGGCGTGATACCTTATTGTATCACGCTTGCCCGTCTCCCGTCAAGCCAAGAGTGGCTTCTTTTTTTCTTTTTCTATTGCCAAAGCGAAAAAATTGTGTTATACTAATAAGTAATTAAATCCTACACACGTGAGGTGTTATTATGAGCTATAAAATCGAAACAAAATGCGTACAGGGTGGCTACACGCCCGGTAACGGCGAGCCGCGTCAGATCCCGATCGTGCAAAGCACGACCTTTAAATATTCTACCAGTGAGGATATGGGAAAGCTCTTTGACCTTGAGGCATCGGGCTATTTTTACACGCGTCTGCAAAACCCCACAAACGACAGCGTCGCTGCAAAGATCTGCGAGATGGAGGGGGGAACTGCCGCAATGCTGACCTCCTCGGGTCAGGCGGCAAATTTCTTTGCTGTTTTTAACATTGCCTCGTGCGGCGATCACGTTGTGGCGTCCTCGTCTATTTACGGGGGCACATACAATCTGTTTTCCGTTACGATGAAGCGTATGGGCATTGATTTCACCTTTGTTTCGCCCGACGCGACGGAGGAGGAGCTGCACGCCGCATTCCGCCCCAATACCAAGGCAATGTTTGGCGAAACCATCGCAAATCCGGCGCTGACTGTCCTTGATATTGAGCTTTTTGCAAAGGTCGCGCACGCACACGGTGTGCCGCTTATTATTGACAATACCTTCGCTACGCCCGTTAACTGCCGTCCTTTCGAGTGGGGGTGTGATATCGTCACGCACTCCACCACCAAATATATGGACGGTCACGGCGCGGCTGTTGGCGGCTGTATCGTGGATAGCGGCAAATTCGATTGGACAAAGTATCCCGAAAAATTCGCAGGCCTTTGCACGCCAGACGAGAGCTATCACGGTGTGACGTACACCGAGCGCTTTGGGCTTGCGGGTGCTTATATCACCAAGGCGACCGCGCAGCTGATGCGCGATTTTGGCGCCATTCAAGCACCGCAAAATGCGTTTATCCTCAATCTCGGACTTGAGAGCCTGCACGTGCGTATGGCTCGTCATTGTGAAAACGGTCTTGCAGTTGCCAAATTCCTGCAATCTGACGACCGTATCGCTTGGGTCACGTATCCCGGCCTTGAGGGTGATAAGTATTTTGACCTTGCCCAAAAATATATGCCAAACGGTACCTGCGGTGTTGTGAGCTTTGGCGTGAAGGGGGGCAGAAGGGTTGCCGAGCAATTTATGAAGCACCTCAAGATCGCTGCCATTGAAACCCACGTGGCAGATGCCCGAAGCTGCTGTCTGCACCCCGCTTCCGCCACACACCGCCAGATGAACGACGATGAACTGCGGGCGGCAGGCGTTTCGCCCGATCTTGTGCGCTTCTCTTGCGGCATTGAAAGTGCCGAGGATCTCATTGCCGATATCAAGCAGGCACTTGACGCTTGTATGTAAAAGAATTTGCCCGAAAGTGAGGTGAGCAACATGCCCATTAAGATTCCCGATTCCTTGCCTGCAACGAAGACGCTTCACGAGGAAAATATCTTCGTGATCACGGAAAATCGCGCCATTACGCAGGATATCCGCCCCTTGCGCATCGTGATGCTGAATTTGATGCCGAAGAAGATCGAAACCGAAACGCAGATCGCGCGCCTCATTGGCAACACACCTCTTCAAGTGGAGCTTGAGCTGTTGCAGACCGCGACGCATCAATCCACACACACAGCACCCGAGCATATGCTCTCCTTTTATAAGGTCTTTGATGATATCAAGGATGAGAAATTTGACGGTATGATCATCACGGGTGCTCCCGTTGAGCATATGGCGTTTGAGGAGGTAGAGTATTGGAGCGAGCTTTGCGAGATCATGGAGTGGAGCAAAACACACGTGACAAGCACGCTTTATATCTGTTGGGGTGCACAGGCAGGGCTTTACTACCACTACGGTATTGAAAAACGCCCCCTTCCCGAAAAGCTTTTCGGTGTTTTTGAGCATAAGCTCGATCACAAGCGCTCTATTTTGTTCCGTGGCTTTGACGACACCTTCCTTGTCCCGCACTCCCGCCACACCACCGTGCTGCGTGAGGACGTTGAGGCAGTGAAGGAGCTGAAGGTGCTTTCAAGCTCCGACGAGGCGGGCGTTTTCGTGGTGGCAACCGAGCGCGGCAGGCAGATCTTTGTCACGGGTCACTCGGAATACGATGCCGACACCCTCAAAAAAGAGTATTTGCGTGATAAGGAAAAGGGGCTCCCCATCGCCGTACCGAAAAACTATTTTCCCAATGACGATGCAACAAAGGAGCCGCTGGTGCGTTGGCGCAGCTGTGCCAATCTCTTTTACTCCAACTGGCTCAACTATTTTGTCTATCAGACCACGCCCTACGATATTACGCAAATTAAATAAACCTTGCGCCGTTCCGATTTTTGGGGCGGCGCATAATTTTTTTCATAAATTTCCTCACTTTGACTTGTAAATGCAGTGTGGATATGTTAAAATAACATTATATTTATGTAAAAAGGGGGTAGTAGCGTGGAGAGTGTGTGCGAGCGTACAAAATGCTCCCCCGTGCGCACGGCAAGCAGGGAGGCAAAGTGGCTTTTGGGTCAGCGCCACGTCCTGCCGCTTCTTACCTTGGCGCTGCTTTTCCTCATTACGGTAGCCTTTGCCGCCTATGCCTTGCTGCAGTTTCTTATTTTCCTTGCTGTGACATTTACTGTGGATGCCACGGTGGCTGCTGTGATGGAGCTGGTGCTGGTGGCGGTAGAGCTTTTGTTGCTGGTAGCCCTTGTGATACCTGTGTGGCTGGGAAAGCTTCGCTTGTCGGGGCTTTTGTGTGTGGGCGAAGAACCGCAGCTTTGTGAGGTGCTTTATTATTTCACCTCACGCGAGCGCTATTTCCGTGCGTTTCGCACGGGGGCGCTGACCGCACTGTTGCTCATTCTGCCTGCCTTTGCAGTCGCAGGATTATTCTTTGGTGCGGCAAGTCTTTATAATGAGGTCCTCACCTACTATTTTAGCGCTCCCTTGGCGGTTCTTTTGTTTTTTGTGCTGCTCTTAGTGGCGCTTCTTTTCTCGGCATCCATTATTTATTTTTCGGGGGCGTATCTATTCTTTGCGGCAATAGTCGTGGGAAATGAGAATTTGCGCTTGCGCCATGCGCTTGCGCTCTCCGTACGAAGGGGAAGGAAAAGCCTTTTTGCCACGTTCGTTTTTTCACTCCGATCCTTACTTTTACTTGCACTGTCGCTCCTTACCGTGGGCGTTTTATACGTGCTTTGGTTTTCGCATTACTATAATTTGTCTTATATGCGCCTTGCTATGGCGCTGTGTCCGAAGGAGGAAGCATAATGAAGGAAAAGTTTTATCTTACAACCGCCATTGCCTACGCTTCGCGTAAGCCGCATTTCGGCAATACGTACGAGGTCATTATGGCTGATGCTGTCGCGCGCTATAAAAAGCTGCGCGGCTTTGACGTGTTTTTCTGCACGGGCACTGATGAGCACGGTCAAAAGATCGAAAATTTGGCAAATGAAGCAGGAATCTCCCCCCAGCAGTATGTAGACGGTGTGGCGGGCGAGATCCGCGGTATTTGGGACCGTATGAATGCGGGCTACGATTATTTTATCCGCACCACCGATGCGCCGCACTGCGATGCCGTACAAAAGATCTTCAAAAGGTTTTATGAGCAGGGCGATATTTATAAAGGACATTATGAGGGCTGGTACTGCACCCCTTGCGAATCCTTCTTTACCGAAACTCAGGTCGTGGACGGAAAATGTCCCGATTGCGGAAGACCCGTGGAGCAGGCACGGGAGGAGGCATATTTCTTTAAAATGAGCAAGTACGTAGACCTGTTGCTTGCACATATTGATGCAAATCCCGCTTTTATCGAGCCCGAATCCCGCAAAAAGGAAATGATCAACAATTTCCTGCGCGTTGAGGGGGGACTGCAGGATCTTTGCGTGTCCCGCACGTCCTTTAAGTGGGGTATCCCCGTGGATTTTGATGACCGTCACGTGACCTATGTGTGGCTGGATGCACTCACCAACTATATCACCGCGCTTGGCTACGATCCCGATAAGAGCTACGCGGAGCAGTCCGAACACTTTAAAAAGTACTGGCCCTGTGATGTGCATATCATCGGCAAGGATATTTTGCGCTTCCACACCATCTATTGGCCCATTTTCCTGATGGCTCTTGGGCTTCCGCTTCCCAAAAAGGTCTTTGGTCACCCGTGGTTTAACGCGGCGGAGGAGAAAAAGGGGGGCGAGGGTGCCGAGATAAAGATGTCAAAATCGCGTGGCAACGTCATTTATGCCGACGAGCTTGCCGAAACCTTTGGCGTTGACGGTGTGCGCTATTTTGCCCTCTCCGAAATGCCCTACGATCAGGATGGAAGGATCTGCTATACAAACGTGCTTGCACGCTACAATACCGACCTTGCCAATAATCTTGGCAATCTTGTAAGCCGTACGCACGCAATGACTATGAAATATTTTGGCGGTATTGCGCCCGCCCCTGCGGGTGAGGAGGGAACGGATGCCGAGCTGAAGGCAACGGTTGCCGCTACCGTCTTAAAATACGAGTCGCAAATGGATGGTTACCACATTGCCGATGCGGCAGAAACGGTGTTCCAGATGCTGCGCCGCGCCAACAAATATATTGATGAAACCATGCCTTGGGCGCTTGCCAAGGACGAAAGCCAAAGGGCGCGTCTTGGAACCGTTCTTTATAATCTTCTTGAGTGCATCCGCGTGGCAGCTGTGCTGCTGACGCCCTTTATCCCCACCACCGCTGAGGCGATCTTTGCCCAGATCGGCAGTGACGCGAAGGATTACGAGAGCGTTAAGAGCTTTGGTGGATTTGTTGCCGATAAGCCCCTTGGCACGGCATTCCCGCTGTTTGCCCGCGTGGATGAAAAGGTCGTTGACGAGATCATTAAAAAGCGTGAGGAGGCAGCACTTGCAAAGGAAAAGGCTGCCGCCCTCGTGGAGAAGCCCGAGGGGTGCGCCCTTATCGGCATTGAGGACTTTATGGCAGTGGAGCTGCGCACGGCAAGGGTCATCTCCTGTGAGCGCGTGCCCAAGGCAAAGAAGCTCTTGAAATTACAGCTTGATCTTGGCTATGAGCAGCGTCAGGTGGTGTCGGGTATTGCCAAATTCTACGAGCCCGAGGCACTTGTTGGTAAAAAGCTTATTGTTGTTGCAAATCTAAAGCCCGCAACCCTTTGTGGCATTGAGTCACAGGGTATGATCCTCGCGTCGGGTGAGGAGCAGGTGCGCGTGGTATTCCTTGATCCCGAAACACCTCTTGGCGAGCGCGTGCGCTAATGCCTTTTACGGGCTTTTCGTGAGCAAAAAGCAGAAATAAAAAACGGCTCCCTTGTGTAAAGGGAGCTGGCACCGTCAGGTGACTGAGGGATTGTTTTTGATTTTTAACAACAATCCCTCACCCGCTACGCGGGAGCTCCCTTTACATAGGCACAACCGACAAGTCCGAACCCGATTTGGCGGGACAAGTTTTGGTTGTTGCCGCGTTAAAATACTCGTGAAACCGCTTGGTTTCACTGTGTTTTCTCCTTGCACCAACAAAAAAACTTGTTCCCGCGAAATTCTCCGACCTGTGGTGTGCGAAATATCGAGGAATTTGGGGTGCGGAGGACGAAGCAAGGCGTGATCCTTGCAAGGACGACAATTCCGAAAGTCCCGATATTTCGCCATCACAGGCGAGTTCGGACTTGTGGGTTGTGCCTAAGGGAGCCCTTATATTTTATTTTTGCGATAAGTTTGAAAAGGAGGCACACGGTGAAGCATTTGTTACGTTTTTGCATAGGCGGCGTGCTCTACTTCCTTGTCGAGGTCGTTTGGCGCATCCTGATGGGGCACGGCGAGGCATCGTTTTTGATGGCGCCGATGGCAGGCATCGTTTGCGTGGTCGTCATGGCACTTTACGATAAGCGTGTGCCCATTGTCCTCGGCTCTCTTGCAGGAGCTATCGTTATCACACTGCTTGAGCTTTTGGTAGGCTCTGTCGCTCTGTTTGGCTTCGGACACCGCTTTTGGCGTTACGGGAGGATCAACTGGCACGGCATTATCGCCCTTGATTGGTTTTTTAAATGGTGGGGGGTCTGTTTCGGCGTGCTTTTTGCAAGATGGTTATTGGAGCTATATCTCAAATGGAGAAAACAAAAGGGAAACGATGGAAAAGCTGTTTGATTCTCACGCACATTATTATGACGGTAGGTTCGAGCGCGAAGCGGGCGGCGCTGCCGCGCTGCTTGAAGCCCTCTTTCAAACCGATGTGTGCGGTATTATAAATATCGGTACAGACCCCGAAAATTCGCGCATTGTCGTGGAGGAAGCTGCCAAATGGCAGGGAATGTACGCAAGCGTCGGCATCCACCCGGGGGACGGGCAGCGCATCGACGATATCGACGCCGCGCTCCAAAAAATCGAAGCCATGCTCCCCACCGCCAAGGAAAATAAGATCGTGGCGTTAGGGGAGATCGGCCTCGACTATCATTATGAGGATACCGATAAGCAAAAGCAACACTACTTTTTTGAAAAGCAGCTGCAAATGGCAAAAAAATATAGAATGCCCGTGGTGATCCACGATAGGGAAGCCCACGGCGACTGCTTTGATGCTGTTTGCCGCCACGGAGGGCTTACAGGCGTTTTTCACAGCTATAGCGGCTCGGCTGAAATGGCAAGGGATCTTGTGCGCCGCGGCTGGTATATCTCCTTTTCTGGCGTTGTCACCTTCAAAAACGCGCCCAAGGTGCGTGAGGCGGTTGCCGCCATCCCGCTTGACCGTATCCTCATTGAAACCGATGCACCTTACCTTGCTCCCGTTCCGCATCGCGGCAAGCTGAACCATTCGGGTCTTGCGCGTTATACCGCCGAGGCGGTCGCCGAGGTAAAGGGCATCTCCACCGACAAGCTGATCTGCATCACGCGTGAGAATACAGAAAGACTGTTTGGCATAAAACTCAATTAAAAATAATAGCACCGTGTAGGTTTAAGGATTATTCTCTCTTGCCTACACGGCGCTTTTATATAGCAAAAGCCGCCCTACATGCAAGGCGGCTTTTACTGCTCTATTTCTAAATCCTGTGAACGGAAAACCTCGTCATCTAAAAAATCGGTAAGGGACATATCGAAGCCCTTGGCAAGCAAAATGACAGTACTGAGAGTTACTGTTTTATTTCGTCCGTTCATAATACACTGCATACTTCCGTGCTGTATGCCGGATGTCTGCTCCAAGCGATATTGGGAGATACCCTTTTCGTGCAATAACTTGGAAATGCGATTTGCAACCGCGTCGTTTACAGTCAAGTTGATCCCCCCTTTCCTATAATCAGTAGATGTACCTACATACACATTTTATCAACAAAATCAAAAAAATATAAGAAGGTGCACCTACATATTGTTGATTTTAGGACTGACATGTGCTAAAATATGTAGGCATACCTACATAGCAAGGGAGGTGAAAACTGTGATTGTAACCTTTTGTGGACATAGAGAGTTTTTAAAAACAGCGGAACATGAGCAAAAAATTCTTGCTTTTTTGCAAGAGAGGGTAGGAAATCAGAGAGCTGATATGTATTTAGGCGGATACGGCGGCTTTGATGCCTTTGCGTATGATTGTTGTAAAAAATATCAAGCTACGCACCCGAAAATATCTCTGGTTTTTGTTACGCCATATCTAACTGCTCAATATCAGAGATATCGTTTGCAATACGAGGAAAAATTGTATGATGCGATCGCATATCCTGAAATCGAGAATAAGCCAAAGCGATATGCAATTGTATATCGTAATAAATATATGGTTGAAAAAGCTGATCTTGTGATCGCTTACGTGGCGTACAATTGGGGGGGAGCGTATGCTACATATCGGCATGCAAAAAGAAAAGGGAAGGAGATATTCAATCTTGCGGATTTCAAAGAATAGAAAGCTTGTTGTATAAATAAGAATATGCCCCAGAGCAGCCAAAACAGAGGTTTTGGCTGCTTTTCTGCTTTAAAACGCTAAAATTTTGTGAGTGTTGCACAAAGTTTTGCTTTAAATTTCTACATTCAATGTGAAAAATATGGTAAAATTCTATTGAAAAATCGTAAATTTTTCGATATAATGAATTTAATAGGGCATTACCCTTATATATTAACGCAAACAGGCGTTCTCAAGGAGGAAACTCACAATGGCTACTTTTGACACAAAATCTATTCGCAATCTGGCGCTTCTCGGTCACGGCGAGTGTGGCAAGACCTCTCTTGCCGAGGCAATGCTTTATCTTTCGGGCAGGATCGACCGCCTTGGTAAGATCGCCGATGGTAACACCGTTTGTGATTTTGATCCTGAGGAGCAAAAGCGCGGTATCTCCATTTCCGCATCTCTTGCAAACGTGGAATGGAAAAATATTAAGATCAATATCGTGGACACCCCCGGCGACCCCGACTTTTCTGGTGAGATCGGGCAGGCGCTGCGCGTTGCTGGTTCTGCTGTGATCGTTGTTGACGGCAAGGGTGGTATTGAGGTAGGCACGGAGCTTGCCTACAATGCCGCTGTTGATGCGGGTGTGCCGCGCGTGTTCTTTGTAAATAAATGTGACGATCCCGATTATAGCCTTGAAAAATCTTTTTACGAGCTGCACGACAAGTTCGGCACCACCCTTTGCCCCGTGTTCGTGCCCTGTCGTGCGGGCAGCGATATGGCAATGATCGACCTCATTTCCAACAAGGCGTATACCTACGATAACGCAGGGAAGCGCACGGAGATCCCCATGTCCGAGGAAATGAAGGAGATGGTTAACCGCTATAAGGATGCGCTCAACGAAGCAGTGGCTTCTACCAGCGACGAGCTGATGGAAAAATACTTTGCAGGTGAGGAGATCACCCGCGAGGAGGCGGCACTTGCGCTTCACGAGGGCATTATCGCAGGCACCATCACGCCTGTTTACTGCGGCTCTGCCACCAAAATGTGGGGTGTTATCGCTATGATGGACGCCATTGCCGAGTCCTTCCCGCGCTTCACCGCAAAGAAGGTGGAAACGCTTGCGGGCGGCAATGAGATCGATATCGACGTAAACGGCGATCCCGCCATCTTTGTATTTAAAACGGTCGCCGATCCCTTCGTTGGTCAAATGTCCTTCTTTAAGGTCATGAGTGGCACGGTGAAGCGTGATATGACACTCAAAAACGCACGTACTGGCTCGCCTGAAAAGCTGGCACACTTTTACGTGATGAACGGCAAAAAGCAAACCGAGGTTGAGGAGCTTTGCTGTGGCGATATCGGTATGATCCCCAAGCTATCCGACACCAAAACGGGTGATACGCTCTCCCTTGGCGGCACGGTGGTATATAGCCAGATGACGTACCCCACACCCTATATGACCAAGGCGATCCTGCCTCTTACTGCAAAGGATGAGAGCAAAATGTCCCAGAGCATTGCCAAAATGCTGGATGAGGATCTCACCCTTCGCTATGAAAATAATAAGGAGACCTCGCAGATCCTCATTTCAGGACTTGGCGAAACGCACCTTTCCGTGATGGTAGCACGCCTTGAAAGCCGCTTCGGCGTAAAGGTGAAGCTCGAGGATCCCAAGATCCCCTATCGCGAGCGCATTACGAAGCGCGTTGACGTGGAGGGCAAGCACAAAAAGCAGACGGGCGGTTCGGGTCAGTACGGTCACGTCAAGATCCGCTTTGCCCCCGCCGAGGAGCAGGGACTTACCTTTACGGTATCCGTGGTGGGCGGCGCCGTGCCGAAGAACTTTAACCCTGCCGTTGAGAAGGGCTTGCAGGACGCAATGGCAAAGGGTGCTTACGGCTATCCGCTGGTGCAGCTTGCCGCCGATCTTTACGACGGCTCGTATCACGACGTAGACTCCGACGAGCTTTCCTTCCGCCTTGCGGCACAGCTTGCCTACAAGAAGTGTCTTGAGCAGGCAGCTCCCGTCCTGCTTGAGCCTGTGGGTAACCTTGATATCACCGTTCCCGAATCATTGGTAGGCACCGTAATGGGTGACCTTAACAAGCGCCGCGGCAGCGTAATGGGCATGGATCACGCCGAGAATCGCCGTGGCTATACGGTAATTCACGCCATTGTGCCTAAGGCGGAAATTATGGATTACCCCATCGTTTTGCGCGCAATGACTAAGGGCTTCGGTAGCTTTGAGTTTACTGTAACGGATTATGAGGTCGTTCCCGGAAATCTCACCGCTAAGATCACCGCAAACAAGGAATAAGGAAAGAAAAACAAAATTCGGTAACAAAAGGGAAGAAACCTCTTGACAAGATCGTGGTTTTGTATTATAATAACTATATGATGATTTACGCATAGGGAGGCATAAAATGAAACTGAGTTATATTGAGCCAAGAGCAGAGATTCGTTTCCTTTTAACCAGAGATATTATTGCCGCATCGGGCGAGCCGGAGCAAAACGTCTATCCGGAGGGCGTGCCGGGTGATGACATAGTGGAGGATCCCTTCACCTGATAGGTCGTGCAAGTCAGCTGCCGTAAGCTATTTGGCTTACGGCAGCTTTTTTTGTCGCAGAATGTCGTGCGCTTTTTTTTGCACTCGACTGACTGCGACCTTTTTTTTACTCGCCCTTTGCTACAATCAAAAAGCAAGAAAGGATGTGAAAAAATGTTTCAAACGGAATATAAGCTTGAGGTGAGGAAAAGGGATTGGCTCTTGATGGTGCGACTTTTTGGCGAGATCGATCATCACAGCGCGGTTTATATGCGTGAGGAGTTAGATAAGCTGATCGTAATGGAGCGTCCGCGTCGCTTGGTGCTGGATCTCTCTTGTATAGAATTTATGGATAGTGCGGGATTGGGGCTTTTAATGGGAAGGCTGCGCCTGATGCGGGAGATGGGGGGCGTTATGGCACTCACGCGTCCCAACGAGCGCATACTAAAGATTTTACGCTTGGCGGGCATGGAGCGTTTTATGGAAATTGATGGCGAGAGCGCGAGAGGAGAAAATTAAAATGGATATCAGGACAGATAAAAGAATAAAGGGCGAGATCAATCATATGGAGTTAGCGCTCCCCGCCGTTTCCGTAAACGAGGGTATGGCACGTGCCGCGGTTGCGGCATTTTGTGCACAGCTCTCACCAGATACCACGGAGCTGGCTGACATTAAGTGCGCGGTGTCTGAGGCGGTCACCAACTGCATCGTGCATGCGTACAAAAATAAAAAAGGGAAATTTTACATAACCGTTAGCCTGTTTTCCGATCGCACGGTGCGCATCACGATACGTGATAAGGGCTGTGGCATTCCCGACGTGCTGCGTGCGAGAGAACCACTCTTTACCACAGACGTGGCAAACGAGCGCAGCGGCATGGGCTTTACCGTTATGGAAAATTTTATGGATCGGTTGACCGTCAGATCCCACGTAGGAAAGGGGACGTTGGTGATTCTTACGAAACGTCTTGGACGGTCTCCCGAGGGGGAGTGATCGCAAGTGCTTGAGGAAAAAACGGGCAGAGAAAGGCATTACGAGCTGATCCGTGCCGCACAGTCCGAGGACGCGGCTGTGGCCGAGGCGGCAACGGAAACGCTGATCGTTGAAAACGCAGGGCTGGTGCGGTCTGCCGCACTTCGGTTTCGCGATCGCGGCATAGAATACGAGGATCTGCTGCAGATCGGTACGATGGGGATGCTGCGTGCGATCCGCACCTTTGATCTTGCACGCGGCACGGCGTTTTCCACCTTTGCCGTCCCTCTTATCGTGGGGGAGATCCGTCGTAGTCTGCGTGATGACGGCATTATTCACGTAAGCCGTAGCACCAAGCAGCTTGCGGGCGAGCTTTCCCGCAAGCGTGGGGAATTTATGTCAAGGGAGGGCAGAGACCCTACCATCGAGGAGCTGGCGCGCGATTCGGGCGTTACGGTGGAGGAGGCGGCAATGGCGCTTGGCGCAGTGGCGCCCGTTACCTCGCTCTCCGAAAAGGTTTTCGAGGACGATAAGGGAGATCTTAGCGACCGTGTCACGGATGACGAAAGCGAAAACGAGCCCGCGATCCTATCTGATAGGCTTGCACTCTCCGAGGCGATCTCTCATATGCCGCCCCTGTGGCGCAAGATCCTGCTCATTCGGTATTTTCGAAACCGCACCCAGCAGGAAACAGCAGATCTTTTAGGGCTTACACAAGTCAAGGTATCCCGTGAGGAAAAAAAGATCCTTAGCTTTTTGCGCGAGCAAATGACCGTTTGATAAAGGCGGGGCGAGAGCCTACCTTTTGTATTTAGTTCCTTTTCTTGTAGCATACTATAAAAGGAATAGGGGGCTTATATGACGGAGAAAAAATGGATAAAATGGGGCGCGATCACCGTAACGGTTGCGGGGGTGCTCTTGGGCGCGTATCTCTTTTTTGATTTCCTGCTGGGTATTCTTGCACCGTTCCTGATCGCATTTTTACTGGCGGCTGTGACACACCCCGCCGCCAAGCACTTTGCGGCGCGCACCCGTCTGCCGCAAAAGGCGGTGGCAGTGGCATTTACGCTGCTTGCACTGGGTGGGGCTGGCGTTTTGCTATATTTGCTTTTTAGCCGTGCGCTGCTCGAGCTGCAAAATCTTGTGTATCAGCTAAGCGCGGAGGGAAGTGTGCTTCAGGGTAAATTTGCGGCGCTGGGAGAATGGTTCAGCACTCTTGTTTCCCGAATGCCAAAGGAGCTATCGGGTATTTTTGCTTGGCTTGAGGGATATATGGAGGATCCGCAAGCGTTTTTTGCCGAGCAGCTGCGTGGGATGCTCACGCGGATCACCGAGGGGATCCCCGCGCTTTTGATGCGTGTTTTGGGGGCGTTGCCCGCAGTGCTCCTTTTTTTGCTCGTCACATTGATCGCGTGCTTTTATTTTTCCGTGGAATACGAAACCGTGCTAAAAAGCGTGTGGGGCGTGCTCCCCCAAAAATGGCAGGAAAAGATGCCAAGGATCTGTCATCGGGCACGCGTGGGCGCGGGGCAGTATCTGCGTGCTTACTGCCTGTTGTTTTTGATCACCTTTGGCGAGCTGCTCCTGGGGTTTGCTATTTTGCGTGTAAACTTTGTTTTTTTACTGGCACTGCTGGTTGCATTCCTTGATTTTTTGCCTATTTTCGGTGTGGGTACGGTCTTGCTGCCTTGGGCAGTCTTTTCCCTTGTAACGGGTAGCACGGTGCTTGGCATCGGGCTACTTATCCTGTATGCCATCATTACCATCGTAAGACAGGTGATAGAGCCGCACATCGTCGGCAAAAGCCTTGGGCTTCATCCCATCTTAATGCTGGTGGCACTTTACGCAGGGCTCAGGATCTTTGGCATCATCGGCTTCTTTGCAGGCCCCGCCATTGCACTGACTGTTAAGGTCCTATTGACACGCACAGAACCCGAAAACGAACCTGAAAACTGACTGCTTGCGCCCCACAGCCAATGCTTTCTTGGCTGTGGGGCGTGGTTTTTGAAAAATTTGCACTCAAATGCTTTAAATCGCAAAAATCTTTGGTAAAATCCTTGACAAAAGGAAAAAATAGTGGTATATTTTTAAATGTGAGTTAGCACTGATCGTTTGAGAGTGCTAAAATTACAAAAAGGAGGGAGCTGTATGTCTGCAAACAGAGGCGAGCTGAGCGAGCGCAAAAAGCTTATTTTAAAGGCAATCGTTGAAGCGCACATCCGTGGTGGTGAGCCTGTCGGCTCAAAGTATATCACAGAGAGCAAGCAGCTTACCTGCTCCTCTGCCACCATTCGCAACGAAATGGCAGAGCTTGAAAGCCTTGGATATCTCGAGCAGCCGCACACGTCGGCAGGGCGCGTGCCCAGCAAGCAGGGATATCGGCTCTACGTAGATTCCTTGCTTGAGGAATACGCCATGACCGCAAAGGAGATCGCCGAGATCAATCAGCTGATGAAGATCAAAATGTCCGAGCTTGATCAGATCCTTGATAAGGCATCCAAGGTGGCATCAGTCCTGACCAATTATACGGGCTTTGCCATCAAGCCGCGCGCACATTCCGTGGCGGGTGCCAAATTTGAGGCGGCTCTCATTGACGCGCACAGCTTTATTTTGATTCTCATTGCTACAAACGGTGCCGTTAAGACCCGCAATGTGCTGGTGGAGAGCGAGCTTGACGAAAGAATACTCGCGCGCCTTACCGCCGCCTTAAACGAGCTTGTGGCAGGGCTTTATACGGAACAGATCTCACTTTCCGTAATACTCTCACTTGAAAACCGTATGTCAGGGGATAGCCTTTTGGTAAATGCCGTGATGAAAAGCATATACGAGATGCTAAGCGAGCTGGATAACGGCGAGCTAAAGGTCAGTGGGCTTGACCGCCTTTTGCAATATCCCGAATTTACCGATACGGAAAATCTTGGCGAGCTGCTTGGCGCCTTTGAGCGTAAGGACGATATCTTGGATATCGTTTCGGATGCAGACGGTGAGGGGGTAAACGTGGTGATCGGGTCTGAAAGCTCGGTGAAGGTCATCAACAATTCCACACTTGTCTTTAAGCCCATTCGCGCGGGCGGCAGAACGGTTGGTGCTGTCGGCGTGATCGGACCGCTGCGTATGGATTATGCACGCGTGCTTGCCACGCTTGATAATCTTGGTGGCAATATTTCAAACCTGCTAAACGATCCCAAACACATAAAACAAGGAGAAGAAAATGGCTGAGGAAATAAAGGAAGAGATGAACGAGGTGCAAGCTGAAAAGGAGCTTGAGAACGAGGCTCGGGAGGCACCCGAAAAGGGAGGTCGCAAGAAGCTCCGTGAGCTGGAGGGCGAGCTGATGGCGAAGGAAAAGGAGTTAGCAAAGCTGACCGAGGAGCTTGCCGCCTTAAATGATACGCATCTGCGTCTTGCCGCGGAGTACGAGAATTTCCGTCGCCGTACGGCAAAGGAGCGCGAGAGCATTTATACCGATGCCTTTGGTGAGGCGCTGTCGACCCTTTTTCCCGTTGTCGATAATCTTGAGCGCGCCGCACAGTATAGCGACGGGGAAAACGTGGCAAAGGGCGTGGCGCTGACGCTGAAAAGCGTGAGGGAAACGCTTGAACGGCTGGGCGTTACCGTTGTTGACCCCATGGGCGAGGCGTTTGACCCCAATCTTCACAATGCCGTGATGCACGTGGAGGATGAAACGCTTGGTGAGAGTGTTGTGGTCGAGGTGCTGCAAAAGGGCTATTGCCGCGGCGAGCGCGTGCTGCGCTACGCTATGGTAAAGGTCGCAAACTAACGTAGATAATTTTAATAATAAAAACTAATTATTTTGGAGGAATA
Organism: Eubacteriales bacterium; assembly: GCA_045596505.1. Classification (GTDB taxonomy): domain Bacteria; phylum Bacillota; class Clostridia; order Oscillospirales; family CAG-272; genus Firm-07. The sequence continues at coordinate 12,515 of JAZOCO010000088.1, read as the reverse complement.
TTTATTATGGGAAAAATCATTGGTATTGACCTTGGCACGACCAACTCGTGCGTTGCTGTATTTGAGGGTGGTGAGCCCAAGGTGATCCCCAATCCCGAGGGGGCAAGAACCACGCCTTCCGTGGTGGCATTTTCAAAATCGGGTGAGAGAATGGTGGGTCAGGTGGCAAAGCGTCAAAGCATCACCAATCCCGACCGTACCGTCAGCTCCATCAAGCGTGAGATGGGCTCTAATTATAAGGTAACGATCGATGATAAGCAATATACGCCTCAGGAGATCTCCGCAATGGTGCTGCAAAAGCTGAAGGCTGATGCAGAGGCATTCCTTGGCGAGACCGTGACCGAGGCTGTTATCACCGTTCCCGCATATTTCAAGGACGCACAGCGTCAGGCAACCAAGGACGCGGGCAAGATCGCGGGGCTTGACGTCAAGCGTATCATCAACGAGCCGACAGCCGCTGCGCTTGCGTACGGTATGGATAAGGAAAACGACCAGACCATTATGGTCTTTGACCTTGGCGGCGGCACGTTTGATGTATCGATCCTTGAGATCTCCGACGGCGTCTTCGAGGTGCTTGCGACCGCGGGCGACAACCGCCTTGGCGGTGATGAGTTCGTCCAGCGCATCATCGACTGGATGGCAGATCGGTTCCTGAAGGAAAACGGCGTTGATCTGCGCCAGGATAAGATGGTGCTGCAGCGCCTGAAGGATGCGGCAGAGAAGGCAAAGATCGAGCTGTCGGGTATGACCTCGTCTAACATCAATCTCCCGTTCATCACGGCAACCGCGGCAGGACCCTTGCACTTTGAGGCGACCCTCACGCGTGCAGAGTTTGACCGTCTGACTGCCGATCTTGTCGATCGCTGTATGGTTCCCACCCGCAAGGCGCTGGAGGATGCAGGAAAGTCTGTTTCCGAGATCCATAAGGTCCTCTTGGTGGGCGGCTCTACGCGTATTCCCGCCGTGCAGGAGGCAGTGAAGAAGTTTACGGGCAAGGAGCCCTTCAAGGGCATCAACCCCGATGAGTGCGTGGCAGTGGGCGCTGCTGTTCAGGGCGGTGTGCTTGGAGGCGACGTAAAGGATATCCTTTTGCTTGACGTTACGCCCCTTTCTCTTGGCATTGAAACGCTTGGAGGCGTATTCAACCGTATAATCGAGCGCAACACCACAATTCCCGTAAAGAAGAGCCAGATCTATTCCACCGCCGCAGACGGGCAGACCTCTGTTGAGATCCATGTGCTGCAGGGCGAGCGTGAGATGGCGGCAGGCAACACCACCCTCGGGCGATTTAACCTTGACGGTATCCCCGCCGCACCCCGTGGCGTGCCGCAGATCGAGGTTACCTTCGATATTGATGCAAACGGCATCGTTAACGTGTCCGCGACGGATAAGGGCACGGGCAAGGAGACTCACATCACCATCACCTCCTCCACCAATATGTCTAAGGAGGATATCGACCGTGCCGTGAAGGATGCCGAGCGCTTTGCCGAGGAGGATAAGAAGCAAAAGGAGGCAGTGGATACCAAGAACCACGCCGAAACGCTGATCTTCCAGAGCGAAAAGACCCTCACGGAGATCGGAGATAAGATCTCCGATGCCGAAAAGGCAGACGTGCAGGCAGCGATCGAGAAGCTTCGCACCACGGTGGGCGGTGGTGATACGGCTGCCATCAAAGCAGATACCGAGGCGCTTGAAAAGGCGTTCTATGCACTCTCTGAGAAGCTTTATAAGGCACAGGGCGGTGCTGAGGCAGGCGCTGATGCAGGTGCTGCGAACGGCAATGCCGATGGCTTCTACAACGCCGATTTTGAGGACAAAAGCGGAAACTGATCCGTTTTGAAAGAGGATTATGGCAGATAAACGCGACTATTATGAGGTTTTGGGTGTAAGTAAGGGGGCAGATGATGCCGCCATCAAAAAGGCATATCGCTCCCTTGCCAAGAAATATCACCCTGATATGAACCCCAATGATAAGGAAGCGGAAATAAAGTTTAAGGAAGTCAATGAGGCGTATGACGTCCTGTCCGATGCCGATAAGCGCGCCAAATACGATCAGTATGGGCATGCGGCATTCGACCCCGCTACAGGCGGAGGTGCGGGCTTCGGCGGCTTTGGTGACTTTGGCGATATTTTCAGCAGCTTTTTCGGCGGGGGCTTTGGCGGCTTTGGCGGCGGTGGCGCACAGCGAAACGGTCCCGTGCGCGGCGACGATATCGGTGCGCGTATTGCCGTTACCTTTGAGGAAGCGGCATTTGGCGTCAAAAAGGACGTAAATTATAACCGCGTGTGCCGCTGTCCCGATTGCGCGGGCAGCGGTGCCGCAAAGGGCACAAGCGCCGAAACCTGCGGCAAGTGCCGCGGCTCGGGGCAGATGCGTGTGATGCAGCGCCTTGGGGGAATGCAATTCCAAAGCACCACAACGTGTGACAGCTGTCGGGGTAAGGGCAAGATCATCAAAAATCCCTGTAACAACTGCCGCGGCACGGGCTTTATCCGCATCAGTAAAAAGCTTGAGGTGTCTATCCCTGCGGGTATTGACGATGGTGAGCGCATCGCGTTGCGCGGTCAGGGCAACGACGGCAGAAACGGCGGTGGCGCGGGCGACCTTATTTTACAGGTCACCGTCAAGCCCCATCCCATTTTCGAGCGTGATGGCTATCATATTTACTGTGAGGTGCCATTGCCCGTCACCGATGCCATTCTTGGCGCGGAGATCGAGATCCCAACGCTTGAGGGGAACGTGAAGTATACTATTCCCGAGGGCACACAGCCGGGCGATAGCTTTACCGTGAAGGGTCAGGGCATCCCCTATATCAACGGCAAGGGTCGCCGCGGTGATCTTTTGTTCCGTGTAAACGTAGAGATCCCGCGCGGTCTTAGCGAAAAGCAGCGCGAGCAGGTGCGTGCCTTTGCCGAAAACTGCTCCGAGGGGAATTACGGCAAGAAATCCGGCTTTTTTAAGCGCATTTTTGAAAAGCTAAATCGTAACTGAGGGTAAATATGGACTATTGCAAGGATTGGTCACAGCTAAAGGTGACCGTAAAGCTACCGCATCTTGATACGCTTGTGGCGATCATGAGTATGATCAATAACAATTTGATGATCGAGGATTTCAGTGATATTGATCTCAAGACCTGCTATGGCGATCTGATTGACGAGGCGATCCTAAATGCCGATAAGACGATCGCATCCGTTTCCGTCTTTTTGCCGGCAGACAAGCCCTATACCGATACGGTTGCGTATTTGCGCGAGCGTATGACGGCTGAAGGGTTTGAAGGTAAGGTGGAGATCATCGGCGTTTCGGAGGAGGACTGGGCAAATTCCTGGAAGGCGTACTATAAGCCCGTCCACATCGGCAAAAAAATGGTGATCGTCCCCGCCTGGGAGCAGTATGAGCCCGCCGCGGGGGAGATCATCGTACGTATGGACCCCGGTATGGCGTTTGGCACAGGCACGCACGAAACCACGCGTTTGGTGATCGAGCTTCTTGAAACGTACGTAAAGTCAGGCGCACGCGTGCTTGACGTAGGCTGTGGCAGTGGCATTCTTGCCATTTGTGCTGCAAAGCTTGGCGCCACAGAGTGCAAGGCTTACGATATCGATCCTGTCGCCGTGCGCGTGGCGCGCGAAAATATCAAGGATAGCGGCGAGGAGAACGTCACCTGTGACGTTTCCGACCTTTTAAAGCAGGTCGATCTTTCCTGTGGCAAGTATGATATCGTGTGCGCGAATATCGTGGCGGATATTATTATTCGTATGGCGCCCGACGTTGGCGCATATATGAAGGATGATGCGATCCTTTTGGCTTCGGGCATTATCACAGAGCGTGCCGAGGAGGTCGAGGAGGCGCTGCAAAAATGCGGACTTTGTGTGGTATCACGCTTAGATGACAACGGTTGGTGTGCTTTGGTTGTGCAAAAAAGCGAAAGCCTGATTGGTATATAATTGGTAAAAACGGGCATCCGAAGATGCCCGTTTTGTCATTTTTGTGAAAAAGGTGGTTAAAAAACACAAAAGAGGCATTGACAAATTGGGCAATTTGCGTTATAATAACTGTAAATTGTTCGGGAGGTTGCCAAGTGCCGCGTTTTTTTATAATGAGCAGTGACGTTATGGGCGATACGGTTACGGTGCGTGGCGATGATGCACACCATATCTCCCGTTCGCTCCGTATGGCGGTGGGGGAGCATATCACCGTGTGTGACAGTGCCGCCAATGAATACGACTGTGTGTTAACGGATTTTTTGCCCGACCGTGTGGTGGGGCACATTCTTTCCGTAAGGAAGCAGGATACCGAGCCGCCCTGCCATATCACGCTCTATCAGGCACTTCCCAAGGGGGATAAGCTTGATACAGTCATACAAAAGTCGGTGGAATGCGGTGTTTGCCGCATCGTTCCCTTCGAGAGTGAGCGTTGCGTCGTGCGCGCGAAGCCCGAGGCGGAGGAAAAAAAGCTGCAGCGGCGCTGTCGTATCGCCGCCGAGGCGGCAAAGCAGTGCGGTAGGGGCATAGTTCCCGAGGTTCTGCCCACCGTTTGCTTTAACGAGATGCTTTCTCTTGCAGGCGAGGCAGAGCTGGTTTTATTTTGCTTTGAGGGGGAGGGCACGCAGCCTATTTCCCGCATTCTGCAAGCCACGCGCCCCCAAAAGGGAGAAAGGATCGCACTCGTCATCGGCAGTGAGGGTGGCTTTTCGAGTAAGGAGGCGGCACGTGCCGCCGAATGCGGCTTTCAAATGACGGGGCTTGGCAAGCGGATCCTGCGGACCGAAACCGCATCCCTTTTTGCACTTGCCTGCATCTCGTCGGTGCTGGAGCTGCAAGCGTAAACGTGTAAATCATAGGTAGTCTGCATATTTTACATATAAAGAAGAGGTAGTCTTATGTCTAACAGATTGTTTCAGGGTGTTATTCATCAAATGAAGGATGCGATCGACCGCGTCATTGGCGTGATCGATGAAAACGGGGTCATCATCGCCTGCTCCGAGCTGATCAAGATCGGTGAGATCAGACAGGGCGTGCGCGATGAGCTTGTCTATGCATCCGAGGAGGTGGTAACGGGTGGTTATACCTACCGTCCCCTTGTTAGCGGAAGCAGGGCAGAGCACGTTGTCTTCGTAGAGGGTGAGGATAAAATGGCGGAGAAGATGTGTAAAATGCTTACCATCACACTCAGCAATATTAAAAATCTCTATGATGAAAAATACGACAAGGGCTCTTTTATCAAAAATATCATTCTTGACAATATCTTGCCAAGTGATATTTATATCAAGAGCAAGGAGCTTCATTTCAACACCGATGAGGCACGCATCGTTTTCCTTATCAAATTCCTTGGCAAGACCGATATGATGCCCTTTGAGATGCTGCAGAATATGTTCCCCGACAAGTCTAAGGATTACGTGATCAGCGTGGGTGAGCATGATATCGTGCTTGTAAAGGATATCAAGCACGGCACGGATCCAAAGGAGATCGAGAAGCTTGCCACCAACATTGCAGATACCCTCTCTACCGAATTTTATACCAAGGTCGCCATCGGCATTTCCACGGTGGTCGATAATATTAAGGATCTTGCACGCGCCTATAAGGAGGCTCAGGTGGCGCTTGAGGTGGGTAAGGTCTTTGAAACGGAAAAGAATATCATCAATTATGAAAATCTTGGCATCGGGCGCCTCATTTATCAGCTGCCTACCACCCTTTGTGATATGTTCTTGCAGGAGGTGTTTAAAAAGGAAAGCCTTGAATCTCTTGACCGTGAGACCTTAATGACCATTCAAAGCTTCTTTGAGAACAATTTGAACGTATCCGAAACCTCGCGCAAGCTTTTCGTGCACCGCAACACGCTTGTTTACCGCCTTGAAAAGATCAGGAAGCTCACAGGTCTTGATCTGCGCGAGTTTGAGCACGCCATTACCTTTAAGGTGGCTTTGATGGTCAAGAAATATCTTGATTCCAAGCCGAATAAGTTTTAAAATACATACTTGACCCACTCGCCTTCACTTTTCAATTGCAAAGAAGGGGTATAATTTGGAGATTTTGTTTTCCTTGTCACCCGCCATTTCATCGGCGCGGCGTGATGAGATTTTAGAGTCGCTTCGTGCTGCCTTGCCGCAAGCGGGCATTACTTGTAATAACGAGGGCACGGAGCTTAGTGTGTCGCTTCCCGCCACAGCGGATCGGTTAGCGGCAGCGGATGCCGTGTCGCTTCGCCTTCTTTGCTTCGGCATCGAGGCAAGAGAATGGGCGCGGTATGCGCCCCCCTCGGTCGAGCCGATCATGGGCTTCCCGCACGCGCCCGTCGGCAAAAAGCCGCGCACCGTGCGCCTTAGCATATTCGTTTTATCGCTGGTTGCCGTGGCGCTGGTTTTCTCCGTGCTTGCATTTTCTCTCGGTGCGGCACTTTCGGGCATTTTCGGTGGCGGTGCAGCGCTTGGCACGAACGGCACGGAGGATTATGTCGGAAAGATCGGTCTTATCGACCAGATCTTTACCGAATACGCGCTTTACGATACAAATGGTGATCTGCTCCTTGACAGTATGCTAAAGGCATATGCCGCCGCAACAGGAGATCGGTATGCCGCTTATTATACCGCAGAGGAATTTAGTGCGATCACCGCCGAAAATAACGGCGAGCTGGTCGGCATCGGTATTACCGTTGTTGAGAGTGTAGATCCCGCAGGCATCGTCGTCATTGGCGTGATGCCAAGCTCTCCTGCCGAGGCGGCAGGTGTGCTTGCAGGGGACGTGATCGTTACCGTTGGCGCGGGTGAGGCTGCCGTTTCCGTGGCGGAAAAGGGCTATGAGGCAGCGTCTGCCGCCCTGAGAGGCGAAGCGGGCACCGTTGCTGAATTCACCGTGCTGCGCGAGGGTGTGGAGATCCCGTTTTCCATTACCCGTGCACTTGTCGAAAACGTTTCTGTCACGGGGCGCGTCAGCGAAACGGACAATACTGTCGGGATCGTGCGCATCACCCAATTTACCATCAGCACCCCAAAGCATTTCGTTGCTGCAATGGATCAGCTCATCGCTTCGGGCTGTAAGCGCTTTGTGTTTGACGTGCGAAACAACCCCGGCGGCGATCTTAATTCCATCATTGCCGTGCTCTCCTATTTTTTGAACGAGGGTGATCTGATCGTCAGTATCGTTGAAAAGGATGGCACTACCGAAAAAATTTATGCTGAGCCCGTCACATATGAGGATGCGTATGCCGATTGCAGCGTGAGTGCCGCGGATATCGGCAAATACCGCGAGCTTGCCAAATCTGTGCTGATCAATGGCAACACGGCAAGCGCTGCCGAGCTGTTTACGGCGGTCCTTTCCGATTACAGCCTTGCCACAGTCGTTGGCACGACCACGTATGGCAAGGGCGTCCTGCAGCATATTTTTGATCTCGGTAATTGGGGATATAGCGGCGCTATCAAGCTGACAACAGGGTATTATAATCCCCCCAGCGGTGAAAATTATGATGGTAAGGGAATTTCGCCGCACGGCGGGGAAACGCCGCTTGACGATGCCGTGAAGCATAAAAATCTCTACCTTTTGACCGAGGCGGAGGATAACCAGCTGCGCGCGGCGATCGCGGCAGTAAAGCAGTAAAAAATTTTATTTATTATATTATTATATAAGAGGAGTACCACAATGGCTAACGCAAAGAAGATCACGATGACCCAAGAGGGTTATAATGAGCTGGTAAAGGAACTGCAATGGCGCGAGGGCGAGGAGCGCGAGCGCATTAAAAATGAGATCGTAACGGCACGCGGCTTTGGCGACCTTTCCGAGAACGCTGAATACGATGCTGCCCGCAATGCACAGGCAGAGAATGAGGCGCGTATCTTGAAGCTAAAGCACGATATCGAGCACGCAGAGGTGTACGATGCTTCAAGAGCTGTGCGTGGCGTGATCGATATTGGGTCTGTCGTTAAGGTCTATGATGAGGATTATAAAGAGGAATGCACCTGGCGCATCGTTGGCTCAAACGAGGCAGACGTGGTAGAGGGCAAGATCTCTGATCAATCTCCCGTTGGTAGGGCGCTGATCGGCCACCGTGCGGGCGACGTGGTAACGGGTGTTGTAGAGGCATCCGGCTACACCTTCACTTACCGTATCATAAGCGTGGGACGCGACTAAGGAGAGGCAATGGCAGAAGAAAAGAGAAACGAGGCGGCAAATGCCGCTGAAGAAGTAAATCTGGCAGACGTATTCCGTGTGCGTCGTGAGAAGCTGGCGGCACTGCGTGAGGCAGGCGCCGACCCCTTTAAGATCACCAAATATCCGCAGGACAGCTACTCTACCGAGATAAAGGAGCGCTTCGCGGATCTTCCGCCCGAGGCTGAGACCGAAACGGTCGTTTGTCTTGCAGGGCGTATGATGACTAAGCGTGTGATGGGAAAGGCAAGCTTTGCGCACCTGCGCGATGATAAGGGCGACATTCAGATCTACGTGCGCCGCGACGTCATTGGCGAGGAGGAATACGCAGGCTTTAAAAAGATGGATATCGGTGATATCATCGGCGTGAAGGGCATTGTGTTCCGCACAAAAATGGGTGAGCTCAGCGTGCGCTGCACCGAGCTGGTCCTGCTTTCCAAGAGCCTGCTTCCACTGCCCGAAAAATTCCACGGCTTAAAGGATCAGGAGATGCGCTACCGCCAGCGGTATGTGGATCTCATCGTCAATCCCGAGGTCAAGGATACGTTTGTCAAGCGCAGCCTTATTCTGCGCGAGCTTCGTGCGTTCCTTGACAGTAAGGGCTTCCTTGAGGTAGATACACCCATTCTTACCCCCTTTGAGATCGGTGCCAGCGCGCGCCCCTTTATGACGCACCATAATACTCTTGATATGGATATGGTGCTGCGTATTGAAACCGAGCTTTACTTAAAGAGATTGATCGTGGGCGGTATGGACCGCGTATATGAGGTCGGTCGTATCTTCCGTAACGAGGGAATGGACCCGAAGCACAACCCCGAATTTACGAGCATCGAGCTGTATCAGGCATACACAGACTATCACGCGCTGATGGATCTGGTAGAGGAGATGATGCGCACCGTAGCAAGCAAGGTGTGCGGCAGTCTTGTGATTCCATACTGCGGACACGAGATAGACCTTAGTCACTGGGAGCGTATGACCATGCTTGAGGCTGTTAAAAAGTACAGCGGCGTCGACTTTAATGAGATCGCAAGCGACGAGGAAGCCATCGCCGTTGCCAAAAAGCATCACGTCGAGCTGCCCGAGGTACCCACTAAGGGTGCGATCCTCGCGGAATTCTTTGATGCATTCGTGGAGGACAAGCTGATCCAGCCTACCTTTATTTACGATTATCCCGTTGAGATCAGCCCGCTTGCCAAGCGCAAGCCTGAGGATCCCGCCTATACCGAGCGCTTTGAGTACTTTATCAACGCAACCGAGTTTGGCAATGCATTTTCGGAGCTCAACGACCCGATCGACCAAAAGGAGCGCTTTGAGCGTCAGGTTGCCGAGCGTAAGGCACTTGACCCCAATTGCCGCGCACAGGTGGATTATGACTACGTTACAGCTCTTGAATACGGTCTGCCCCCCACGGGCGGTCTTGGCTTTGGCGTAGACCGATTGGTGATGCTTCTCACGGACAGTCCGTCCATTCGTGACGTGCTCCTGTTCCCGACGATGAAGCCGATCGAATAAACAGCTTTTATGATGGGACTGCCTCGTGCTTTTGCGGCAGTCCCATTTTAAGGAGAAATATGGAACATAAAAGAGAGGATAAATTAAAGGCGCGCGAGATAACAAGCGCGAGAACCCCGGCGGCAAAACCCGAAAGGGAGCACGGCAAGCTTTATCGCTGGTTTGATAATTTTTGGTATCATCACAAGTGGGCAACTATTGCTACGCTCTTTATCCTCGTGGTGATAACCGTGTGCACCTTTCAAATGTGCACGCGCGAGGAAACAGGCGATATCACGGTTGTAACGGCAGGCCCTTACGGCTTTATGACCGATGAAGCCAAGCTTACCAATCTTAAAAACTGCCTTGCCACGTATCTTGCAAGCGATCATAACGGCAATGGTGTAAAGGACGTGAGCGTATATTCCTTTACCGTGTATTCGGAGAGTGAGGCAAAGGAATTTGAGGCACAAACCGATGAAAACGGAAATTTGCTTGGATATTCCGTTGATCGCTATCAAAACACGAAGGAATATTCAAGCTTTTCGCAGTATATTCAAACGGGCGATGCCGCAGTGTTTTTCCTGTCGCCCTGGCTTGCAAGCGAGCTTGTCGGCACGGGTAGCGTGCTTGTTAATTTTAGCGAACTGCTTGGCTACACGCCGGAAAACGGTGTGGTGTTGGAAAGAGAGGACGGGAGCACTGTTTGCTACGGCATCGCGCTGAAGGAAACGGCGCTCTGGCGCGAAAACGGGGCTATTCGTGGGGCGTTGCCCGAGGACACCGTCATTTGCCTGATGGCACCGGGACTGCTCGGAAATAATAAGGATAGCGAGATATATAACCGTTCTGTTGCGTTCATTAAGGAAATAATTAAGTAAGAACGGGGGCGGATGATCGCCCCTTTTCTTTTTGTTGACACAATGGCGAGAATATGATATACTGTAACCGATATTTGACAGTAGATCGCGTTGAAAATTGAGAGGTTTTTATGAAACAAAGACTCGCTGATTACGTTGCCGATTTTTTGGTGGCACACGGTATTTCTGACTGCTTTATGATCACGGGCGGGGGTGCGATGCACCTAAACGACGCCTTAGGGCACCACAAAGGGCTACACTGCACGTACCAGCACCACGAGCAGGCGTGTGCAATGGCAGCAGAGGCGTATGCACGCGTGGATAATAGGATCGCCGCACTGTGTGTGACAACAGGCCCCGGCGGCACAAATGCCATTACAGGTGTGCTTGGCGGCTGGCTTGATTCCGTGCCGATGCTGGTGCTCTCGGGACAGGTGCGCTATGATACCACGGCGCGGTATATGCAGCGCCAAACGGGTGCAGATGCCTATCGTGCCGTTGGCGATCAGGAATACGATATCACAAGATCGGTCACGCATATGTGCAAATATGCAACCATGATCGAGGACCCACGGGATATCCGTTATGCGCTGGAAAAGGGCTTTCACCTTGCAACCACAGGTAGACGCGGTCCCGCCTGGATCGATATTCCCGTAAATTTTCAAGGAGCTGTTATTGAAACGGATGAGCTTTTGGGATACGATCCCGCAGCTGACGTCGCTATGCTTCCGCCACCCGTAAGTGAGGCAACGGTTGCCGAGGTGGTAGAAAGGGTGAAAAACGCGAAGCGTCCCGTGCTTTATGCGGGAAACGGCATTCGCCTATCGGGCGGCTATACCGCTTTTAGGAGCGCAATGGAAAAGCTTGGCGTGCCCGTGGTCACCTGCTGGGATTCGATCGATGCCGTGGAGAGTGATCACGCGCTATACGTGGGCAGGGGCGGCATTATGGGTGACCGTGCAGGCAATTTTGCTGTGCAAAATGCAGATCTTGTGTTAGCTGTGGGTAATCGCTTATCGATCCGTCAGGTGGGCTACAACTGGGGAACGTGGGCAAGAGCCGCGCACGTGATCATGGTAGATGCTGACGCAGCAGAGCTAAAAAAAACCACGATCCACGTGGAAACCCCCATTCACGCGGATGCCGCGGACTTTTTTGAGAAGCTGAACGCCGCACTTGCAGGGAACGACGCACCGCTTTTTGGGGGCGCCGCTTGGCTTCAAAAATGTCGCGAATGGAAGGAAAAATATCCCGTCACGCAGCCTCATCACTTAGAGGAGGATGGCAAATATACCAACGTATACGCCTTTATCAACCATTTGAGCAGTAGCCTCTCTGAGGGCGCGCTTACCGTTGTTTCGAACGGCAGTGCGTGTGTAGTGGGCAGCCACAATTACGTGATCCAAAAGGATGCGCGCTTCCTTATCAACAGCGGGGTTGCCAGTATGGGCTACGGTCTGCCCGCTGCCATTGGCGCTTGCGTGGCAAGCGGCAAGCAAGATACCGTTTGTATTGAGGGTGATGGTAGTATTATGATGAATTTGCAGGAGCTGCAGACCATTCTTACCAACCGCCTGCCCATCAAGATCTTTTTGATCAATAACGAGGGCTATCATTCGATCCGCCAAACACAGCGCAATATCTTTTCCGAGCATTCAAAGGTCGGCATCGGGCCTGAGAGCGGAGATCTTTCCTTTCCCGATTTTGGCAAGCTTGCCGCGGCGTTTGGGTATCCGTATTTTTCGGCACACAGCAACGCCGAGATGCGGGATGCGGTAAACGGGGTGCTTGCAACAAACGGTCCCGCATTTTGTGAGATCTTTGTTTCCACCGAGCAGAATTTTGAGCCGAAAAGCGCAACCAAGCGCCTGCCTGACGGTTCACTCTTCAGTCCGCCGCTTGAGGATCTTGCGCCCTTCTTGCCGCGCGAGGAGCTCCTGTCCAATATGATCATAGATCCTGTTTCCGAATAAGACCCCAAAACGGGGGTGAGTCAAATGCAAAAATGCATTTGGTACTCACCCC
>JAZOCO010000087.1:0-15017 GCA_045596505.1 Eubacteriales bacterium | reverse complement strand
GCAAAGCACCTCTCGGCTGAAAGATTTTTAGCAGATCTTGTTGTGGCGCGGCGCGGTAATGTATTACCTTACAAGCCGCGACGCGGCAAAAGCTGCAAAAATATTACGCCGAGAGGCTTGTGTGTTCGGTTCTCTTCGGCTATAAGATCTTTACCTTGGTATTCGCGTCAATGGGCACGGGAAAGCCGCGCTATTCCTCAACCCAGCTTGTTGGATCAAAGGAGGGGATCTGCGTGATGTTATTGCGCCTGTTTTCATCGTACCAACAGGATATGGCTTTGCCGCGTTTGGTTTCGACAATGCTCCAATCGGCATTCTTGTTTTGTCTGGTAAGCTTGGTCCTGTAAATAGGTGTTATATATTGCCCCAAGGGCGTTGTGGGCTTACCCGGTGTTTTGTTAGAGGTTTGCAGCCAGTTCGGCTCTCCACGCTCTCCAAGATAAACGCTTGTGGTGAATATGTGATATTCCGTGTCGCTGACCACGTAAATCATAAAAGTGAGATTTGCAGCGTCAGCACCAAAAAGCTCCTCCATATCCTTGCCACCGTTCACCGCCATACTGCCAAAGTATTTACGCGCCGAATATCCAAAGCCTCCGTCAAGACGGTCATCGATATACCCGTTAAGTGGCGAATCAGGATTATTAAGTCCAATTACGGTTCCACTCGTGTTAACACCTGCGACGAGATTGGTGACGAGCCATTGGTGATCCTCGCCCTCAACGTCGTCGGGCAGCTCTTCCGATCCCTCCCATTTGAAATCCCCTACCACCAGGGTCATCTCAGTCTCGCCTGAAAAGACCATGGGCAAGCTAAAGCTCCACGTTGCACAAACACCTACGGTGGAAAGTATCACCGCAAGACAGGATAGGAAAAGCAAGGCTCTGCGCAACGACATCATACCACACCTCCCATCCTTGCCTTTTCGCAGTCGGCAAGCAGGGTGTCGATCAGCTCCAGCGTCCAGCGTCTTTGACGCTCCGAGGTGATGCGCACACGCATAGGATAGCGGGCATACCTCTTGACAGAGGAAGCATTGGTATACACGTATTTGCTGCTTTCGAATCGCAAGGGGTCAAGTGCCAGATACACGTTAAGGGTCTTACCCTTTATCACAAGCCGTGCGACAGGCAAGCGCCCCAAGAGGAACGTTTGTTGCTTTTTGCCCTGTGCGACGCGCATTCCTACCTCAAGCCGAAGGCGCGCAACGATGCTTTCATAGCGCTCTCTTACCACAGGGGGCACCGCGTCAAGCCTTTCGGCAAAGGTACGATCATCGGTTCTGCCCGCCAGATGCGCAAAGGGAGAGCTATTCTCTGCTTCAATGGCAACAGACTCATCCTGCGTCACGGGCGCAGCCTCGGTTACGGTAATGCCGTGCCGTGCCGCCAGCGCGAGCAACAGCTCACAGGCATAGCGCACCTGTCGCTCGGAGGTGATGCGCACGCGCATCGGATAGCGCAGGAACTTTTGACGTCCTGACACATCCTCAAAAATGTATTTGGTATTTTCAAACTCGGCACACGGAAGTCCGATATAAGCATTCAGCGTCTTTCCGCGCACCTGCATTCTTGCCACGGGTACACTGCCGCACTTATAGGTCTCCTGCTTAGCGGCAAGGATCACGCGCACACCCGTAAAACGACGCAGCAGTGCCTCGATCCTGTCGTGGCGCTCCTGCACGACCGCGCCCGCCTCAAGTAGGCGCTGGCGGAAGGTCTTATGATTCTTCTTGCCCGCCAGATGCGCGAAGGGCGAGGAAATCTCCTCTATCTCTGCTACTATCTCATGGGGCTTTTCTTGCACCGTTATGCCATTTTTCGCCGCCAATGCCAGCAAAAGCTCGCACGTCCAGCGCGCTTGACGGCTTGAGGACTGCCGCATCCTCATCGGATACAGGCGATACTCTCTGCTTTCACCGTAATCGTCAAATATGTATTTCGTCCCCGCATAATCGGCAGGAGTCAGGGACAGGAATGCATAAAGTGTTTTTCCCCTGAATCTCAGGCGCGCAACAGGCGTATTGCCGCATTTGTAGGTGCGGCGGGTCTTCCCCTCAATAACCCTTATCCCATCAAAGCGGGAAAGCAGCTCCGTGATCTCGGCGTGCCTTGCCCGCATCGCCTCATCGGCAGCAAGCAATGCCTCCTCAAAGGTACGGGTGTTTTTCCTGCCCGCCAGATGTGCGAAGGGAGAGGGGGTATATAGACTTCCGTCACTGTTGAGAAATCCGATCTCAATCAGGCGGCGCATTTTTTCCTTGTTTATTTTTTTCTCAAGAATAGGTGTTCCGATCAGTGCCGCCACGATCAGCAGCACACACAGCCAGCCCGCGGGCGACTGCATAAAGGTAACAAAGCTGCCGACAAAGGGGATGCGCTCGCCACGGTAAATGGCGCGCATTTGAGAATAGTGCACGGGAAAGCGGTCGGCTCTTTCCACAGCATCGCCCTGGCAAAGGAAATATCTCTCACCCGGATGGGCGGCGTTTGGCTCTTCTATGCCCACGATGCGGTGGACAACAAGCACCTCATCCACCTCATAAACCACGATATCATAAAGCTTCAGCTCGGACTCGGCAGGTAGCTTATAAGTATAGATCAGGTCAAACGTTTCAAATTGGTCGTTTAAAGCGTTCTCGGTAAGATACGTATTATTGGGATGCTTTTTCGCCATCGAGGCGGAATTGACCACCCGCAGGGTGGGAATTTTTTCGAAATAGGTATCCTGAGACAGATTGACAAACAGGGAAAAGCCGAAAAAGCTAAGCAAAACAATGCTCAAAATGAAGGATACAATGCAATCAAAGCATCCGCATTTGCGCTTTTTTGACTTAGCTACAAGATATTCGGTTTTTATTTTCTCGTCTTCCATTCCTGCCCTTATCAGCCTTACCATCAGCTTTATAATAGCGGCGAGCATACCGCCAAGTAAAACCGTTAGCAGGGTAAATACGATAAAGCAAAGGAAAAAGACGTATACGTCAAAGCTATTCATCAGAATACCTATTCCCCGTTGCAGGCTCCCCGCAGGGTCATGTGCGGGGAGCCCATTTCGTATAATATCTTAAATTAGTTTTACGTAGCTGAGGTTCTGCCGTCGGATACAGAGAACACAAAAGAGCCGTTGATAGCTGCCTTGAACGCCTGGTACTCCGCAAGAGTATCCAGCACGAAGTTGTTAAGCGTGATCATACCGGAAAGCGCGGCGGCATCAAGGGTAAAGGTAAATGTGCCGTTCGTTTGCTCTTGCCAGGTAATAGTCTGCGCAACGTTGTTTTGAAGGGTGAAAATTGCCTTGTCCGTGCCTGTTTCTGCATTGTAGTTGCCGTTGGCATCCGTCTTGTAAACAAAGTTTTTCGACGTTGTCAGGCTAAAGGTGGAGGCGACAGCGTCATTCTTAACGGTGTTGGGTGCATTCGGTGCAGGCGTAAAGGTAACGATCACCTTGGATTCGGGAGCAATGACCAGCTTTGCCGTATGGTCGTCGGTCTCCTTTTGGTCAATGGTGATTTTAACCGTGGACACGTCAATGGTATACGTGCCGTCCGTGCCCGAAACATCCTCTGCCGCCATCGTGAGAAGCACCTCTTCGGACTGGTCTACAATGTCGTTAGATGCGGAGAAGGACCAGGTTGCGTACACGCCACCAATGGTTACGCACAAAATGAGCGCAATGAGTAAGCTGAGCTTTTTCATAGTTGTTTTCCTTTCTTAGTGATAAAATTTCGCAACGGCAGAACTATGGCGGAATATGCTCCCTCCGCGCACCTAACTGTCCCCACGAGAGCCACTGCACGGCATCCGTGCTGCCCATAGGTGGTCGCTAAGCAAAGCCCTACCCTGCTACACACCCTTACTATACCACTTGGACTAAATTTTGTCAACCGTTTGCGGAATTTTCTTCCAAAAGTATTATTGATAAGCAATTTCTTACCATCATTTCAACCCGCTAAACGTGCGATACGTCAGCACAAGCCCTGCACTGAGCAGCGCGCCGCCCACGATATCCGTTATCCAGTGCACACCCGATAAAAGCCTGCTTATCACCATAAAAGCGGAAAACGCGATGCTAAAAAAGGAAAGCGCGCGCCGAAGCCACTTTTTCTTGATACGCGCTCTTATCTGTATCTCCGCGGTTAGCATAACACAAAGCACAAGCACCGTTGTAGAGGACGGATAAGATGCCTCAAGTTGACCGTTTATGAGTACGGGGCGGTAATTCACCACAAATGCTTCAAAAAGCAAATACACCCCCATCACGACAATGTAAAAGCCGCCAAGCGCGAGTATATCGGCGTCCACCCTAAAAAGGCTTTTTCGCCCGATCCATTGCGCAAGCCCGAGAATGGTAAAGCCAAGCATCACGCCGACGGGCACGATCGAGAGTCGGTCGGTCACGGTATATAAAGGCATATGAACGCCAAAAAACTCGTGAACGGATTGATTGATCGTAGAAAACCCGACACTTGACCCCGCAGCGCCTACTGCTTCAACGTCAATAAAGCGAACCGTCAGCGTAAACATGAAAAACACCGCAAGCACTGCCGCCCCAAAGATGTTCCATTTTCTTTTTCCCATTTTAACAACCTTCCCTTTCTGTTTTGGCTTTCGCCCAAATACATTTTAAAGGAAGGCTTAAGAGAAGGCAAGCGACAAAGCGTCACACCCCCGACACGAATCGTGTCGGGGGTGTATTTTTACCGTTTGATCAGCATCAAAGCCTTAATTGCCAGCACCGCAAAAGAAAATACAGCGGCATACGGTTGCAAACTTATGATAAAAAGCAGTAGTAAAAGAGCGCCCAGTAAAAGTGAGATCTTATGCTTGTTTTTTCCAAAGAAAGCAATTTCACTGTTTTGCAGTGCAAGCGTGAGGATCCCCCACACGATTATTCCCGTGACCAAAACATGATACAGCACCTTTAAATAAGTCGGAACGCCGCCCAGCGTTAAAAGAGACGCCCCGTAGATCACACCGTCTGCCCTATCGGCAAAAAACGGCAGAAAAAGGAGCACGGCAAGGCTAAGGTCAAGTAAGGCGTACACCACACAAAGGAGTGACTTTTCTTTTTGTTCATGTTCCGCCTCGGCGATACTCAGCACCTCATCGGTGGAAAGCAGGTCATCAACCGTTACTGAAAAAAATTTTGCAATTGCCTTTAAGGAATCTATACTCGGGTACCCTCTGCCCGACTCCCACTTTGAGATAGCGGTGCGACTGACAAAAAGGCTCCCCGCAAGCTCCTCTTGCGTCAGCCCCTTTTGTTTGCGCAGCTCCTGTAATTTTTCACCGAATTCCACGATCTGTCTCCTTGAATTTAAGAATCAACCCAGCAGCACGTCGGTTACCAGCATGACGCAAAAGCCAACAAGAAGCGCGTAGGTGGCGCTGCGCTCGTTACCGTGAGCGTGCGTTTCGGGGATCATCTCGTCGCTGACGACATACAGCATCGTGCCGCCCGCAAAGGCAAGCGCAAACGGAAGAATGGCGGCGGCAAGAGATACCGCAAAATATCCGATCAGCGTCCCCAGCACCTCAACAAGACCCGTCAGCAGTGCGAAAACAAGGGTGCGCCGCGGCGAAATGCCCGCCGCCAGCATAGGGCCGATAATGACCATACCCTCAGGGATGTTTTGGAGTGCAATGCCCGCCGCAATGACCAGCGCCTGCGACACGTCCCCCGCGCCAAAGCCAACACCTGCGGCGATCCCCTCGGGCAGATTATGTATGGCTATGGCGATCACAAAAAGCAACACCTTGCTTAAATTGGCGTTATGATGCTCCTCTATATCCGCGCCCGCAAGCCTGTGCAGATGGGGCACCAGCCTGTCAATGAGATTCAGGCACACTGCGCCCGCAAACACGCCCGCCACGGTAATTAAAAGCCCATATTTTCCACCGTATTCAAGGGACGGCAATATCAACCCCAATACCGCGGCGGCAAGCATCACCCCCGCGGCAAAGGACAGCACAACATCGGAAAATTTATGGGATATTTTCTTAAAGATAAAGCCGATCACGGCGCCAACGGCGGTTGCACCGCCAACGCCGAGGGCAGTCAATAGTACAAGCTTCAAAATGCTTCTTCCTTTCGTGTTTTACTTTAACCTATTTGAAATCAGACCGCCGAGAAATGCTCCTTTGGAACACCGCAAAGCGGGCAAACAAAATCCTCTCCCAGCTCCTCAAATTTCGTGCCCGGCTTTACGCCCTCCTCGGGCAAGCCCTGTGCTTCATCATACACCCATCCGCAAACGTCACATTGATACTTCATCATTTTTATCTCCCTTTAATTCTCGCAAAGCTCGCCGACAAGAGCTGCCAGCTGTGCCCTGCTTTTTTCATTGAGCGCCGAGGTGATGGTAACACCCACGGCGGCAAAATCTATATTTTTACTTTTTGCCAGCATCTCCCTCATCACCTTGGTTGCCACGGGCGCCCAGCTGCCGTTTTCCATAAACGCCACCGTGCGATTGCTGAAATTACGCTCGGTCAGCTCGTTTATGAACTCCCGCATAAAGGGAAAGATCCCCCCATTATACGTGGTGGTGGCAAGCACCAGTCTGCTGTACCGAAAGGCATCCTCAATCGCCTTTGCCATATCGCATCTGGCAAGATCGTTTACTACCACGGTCACGCCCCGCGCCTTTAGCTGCTCCGCCAGCTCCATCACGGCCCTTTTGGTGTTGCCGTAAACCGAGGTGTAGGCAATAACGACCCCCTCCTCCTCGGGAAGATAGCTTGACCAGATGCGATAAAGATCGATATAATACTCAAGATTTTTCGTGAGCACAGGTCCGTGCAAGGGGCAAATGATCTTGATGTCAAGCTCCGCCACACGCCGTAACAGGCTTCCCACCTGTGCGCCGTATTTGCCCACGATGCCGATATAATACCGCCTTGCCTCACACGCCCAATCCTCCTGTACGTCCAGTGCACCGAATTTGCCAAACGCATCTGCCGAAAACAGGATCCTATCGGCGCTATCGTAACAAACCATCACCTCCGGCCAGTGGACCATCGGGGCGGTAAGAAAGGTTAACTGATGGCTGCCGAGCGAGAGGATATCCCCCTCCCCCACAACCATTCGACTCCCCGAAAGATCCGTGCCGAAAAAGCCCTTCATCATAGAAAACGCCTTTGCGGTAGCCACCACGGTAGCGGCAGGATATGCCGCCATAAACGCAAGAATATTCGCCGAATGATCGGGCTCCATATGGGAAATGATCAGGTAATCGGGAGCTTTTCCGCCCAGCACGCGGCGGATCGCCAAAAGCCATTCCTCACGAAAGGCAGCATCTACCGTATCCAGCACAGCCACCCTCTCATCAAGGATCATATATGAATTGTAGGACATGCCGTTTGGCACGGCATACTGCCCCTCAAAAAGATCAATACCGTGATCATTTACGCCGATATATTTTACGTCCCTTGTAATTTCCATATCTCCTCCGCAAAGACCGTCGTTTCAACCTTATTATATTGCAATTTTCACCCACTGTCAAGGCTGTGGGCGGCAAAGTCCCTTTAAAATTATGCGCATAATAAGCGCAGATTATGTCCATCATAAGAGAAAACAAAAAGGAGCTTTTTTATGAAGCGGCAACCAAACGAAGCACCCTTTACGGTAACGCTGCCCTGTGAAAATGAGGACGGCTGCTACGAAATAAGACTGGAAAGCATCGGCGGTCTTGGCGCAAACCTGTGCGGCAAGCTTTTGGGGGAGCTGGGGGCACTCTACCTTGGGCTGAATGCCGCCGCTTTTTCAAGCTATGGCTCTGAAAAGCGTGGCTCACCCGTCAGATCCTTTGTGCGTTACAGCGCCAAAGAGCGTGAGATCCTGCAAAACAGTCCCGTGGAGCGCCCCCACCTTCTTGTGCTGTTCCACCACGCTCTTGCCAAGGCACTGCCCGTTACCGCGGGCTTTGGTGAGAAGTCCATCCTTGTGGTCAACACAGAAAAAAGCCCCGATGAGATCCGCGAGGATCTTGACCTTTCGGGAGGGGATATCTTTTGCGTGAATGCACAGGAGGTGGCAATGAGAACAAAAAGCCGCATCAATATGATCATGCTTGGCGCCATTGCGAAGGCATCGGGCTTTATTCCGCTTGCGGCATTAACCGCCCTTGTGCGTGACACACTTGGCAAAAAATACCCCGATATGCTTGAAAAAAATCTTAAGGGTCTTGATGAGGGCTTTCACTGCACAAAAGCATCGTCTGCCACGGGGGAAAAGCTCTTTGTGCCCGTTCCCTACCACACGCCGCAAAGCAAATGGGGATACCAAAATGCACCCATAGGCGGGGTAAATCCGCATTTTGGCAGTACCGTGTCAAATGATCTTTCTGCATCAAGAGAGGGGTATATCCCCCTTTTCTTGCCCGAAAAATGCATCCATTGCGGTCTTTGTGACAGCACCTGCCCCGATATGGTCTTCCAATTTACCAAGGGGGAGTATCGCGGCAAGGAAGCAATGCTCAACCGTGGGCTTGATTACCATCACTGCAAGGGATGCCTTCGGTGTGTAGACGTGTGCCCAACAGGGGCGCTGGTGACAGGCAAAGAGCAGGAGCACCCGCAAAAGAAGCATTTTGTAAGAAATAAGGATCTGATCGCCGCGCATATCGACTTTGACGTTGCAGGGGCTGATGCCTCGGTCACGGGTGAGGCATATCTTGACGAAAAGCGTATAGACGGAGGGTTGCTGTAATATGGAAAAAGCAGAACAACGGCTGCTGTTTGAAAGCGGAAACGAGCTTGCGGCTTATGCCGCAAAGCAGATCAATTATCACGTGATGGGCTACTATCCCATCACACCCTCCACACAGATCGCGGAGCAGCTTGACCAAATGAAGGCGGATGGCGCACACACCATCGCTATGATCCCCGCCGAGGGCGAGCACAGCGCGGCGGGCATATGCTACGGTGCTGCTGCAGGCGGAGGCAGGGTTTTTAATGCCACCTCGGCAAACGGGTTGCTCTATGCCATAGAGCAGCTGCCCGTGCAATCGGGCACAAGGCTGCCTATGGTGCTGAATATTGCCTGCCGCACGGTATCGGGCCCCTTATGTATCAAGGGGGATCACAGTGATCTTATGTATACTCTAAACACAGGCTGGATCATTTTGTTTGCCCACTCCCCCCAAGAGGTATACGACTGCAACATTTGCGCCTTAAAGATCGCGGAGCGCTTGCGCTTGCCTGTGATCGTTGCGTTTGACGGCTTCTTTACCAGTCACCAGAAGCGGCGCTGCTACGTGTTCAAAAACGACGAGGACGTGCGTCGGTTTATAGGAAAATGTGAGGGGGATTTTGGCGTGCTTGACCAAGAAAATCCCATCACGTTAGGCTCTTATATGAACGAGCCCGATATCATCAACAACAAGTATCAGCTTCACCTTGCAATGGAACAGGCGCGCACCGTGATCCCAACCGTTTTCGAGGAATACGAATCGCTTTCGGGGCGCACGCTTCGCGCCGTCAGCTCTTATCGAACGGAGGATGCCGAGGTGCTGCTGTTCGTGCTGGGCTCTGCGTACCTCACGGCACGGTCTGCGGTAGACAAATTGCGCGATAAGGGCAAGCGTGTGGGCGTGTTTACCCTTGGCGTTCTGCGCCCCTTCCCCGCAAAGGAGATCGGCGAGCTTTGCCGAAACGCCAAGACCGTTGTCATCGCCGACAGGCAGGATAGCTACGGTGCGATGGGCGGCAATATGTCCCTTGAGATCCGCGCGGCGCTCCAGAGTGCCGGGATCACCGCACGCGTGCTTAGCCGCGTTTACGGGCTTGGCGGGCTTGACTTTTACGAAAAGGATGCCATAGACCTTTTAAACAGCGGATTTGAGCAGCACGTGGCAGCCTTTGACTACCTTGGTGTATACAAGGGGGAGGAGAACTTTTCACCCAAGCCCTATTTCGCCCCCGTTTCCGAGGAAAGTGCCAAAACGGTTGGCATTACCTGCCACGAGGAGGGTGATAGGATCACAGTCAAGGGTGCAACGGTGCGTGATACGCTGCAAGCGCCCAAGCGCATAGCACCGGGGCACGGTGCGTGCCCCGGGTGCGGGATCCCCGTCAATGTCAACCTGCTTCTGCGCGGTATTACGGGCAACGTCGTGCTGCTGTTTCAAACAGGATGCGGTATGGTCGTCACCACGGCATATCCAAAAACTGCCTTTCGTGTTCCTTATATCCACAACCTTTTCCAAAACGGCGCCGCGACCCTTGCGGGACTGCAAAAAATGTTTTACCAGCGCCAAGCACGCGGCGAGATGCCCGCGGGCCGCATCACCTTTATTATGGTCAGCGGTGACGGCGGTATGGATATTGGTATGGGCGCGGCACTTGGCACGGCGCTGCGCGGCGATCCTCTCATACTCTTTGAATATGACAACGGCGGCTATATGAATACAGGCTACCAGCTTTCCTATTCCACCCCTCTTGGTGCAAAAAGCGCCACCTCGCATCTAGGCGAAAAGCAATGGGGCAAGAGCTTTTTTCACAAGGATATGCCGCGCATTATGGCAGCAACGGGCATTCCGTACGTTGCCACTGCCGCAGAATCAGAGCCAAACGATTTTATTAAAAAGGCGGCAAAGGCACAGTATTACGCCGAGCACTACGGCACGGCATATCTCAAATGCCTTTCTGCCTGCCCCTTAAACTGGGGGGACAAGCCCAATACCGAGCGCCGTGTGATCGACGCCGCCGTCAATTGCTGCTATTTCCCACTTTACGAGGTGGAGCGCGGCAAAACGACCCTTTCCTATGACCCCGAGGCGCGAGGAAAAAAGATCCCCGTAGGCGATTGGCTTGGTATGATGGGACGCACCAAGCACCTTTGCGCAGACCCGTACGCGGCGATAAGAGAGGATATTCAAGGCGAGATCGACCGCCGCTGGCATCGCTTAAAGCTCCTCGCCGAGCACCCCGAGCTGTAAGCGCTTTCTACAAAAAAAAACGCGGACAGACCCTTCGGTCTGCCCGCGCTTTTGTTATAAATTGTTATAAAGCTTACGCTACGGTGCTATACACACCCTCCGTGTAGGAAACTTCGCCATCGGTGGGCGTCTCCACCTCTACAGCAGGAAGCTTCTCGGAATCTACGACCGAATCGCTCTCGGAGCCGTTAGAGCCGCCCTGATGAGAGCCGCAATAGATGCACACGCCGCTTTCATCAAAGCTATGCTCACACTCCATAGGAGAGATCATACCTTCCTCATCAACGGCACACCAGCCGCCGATCAGCTCGCAGTAGATCTTGTTTGCATCCCTATCGAAGATCACCAAAGTAGTTGCTCCGTAGCGCTCATAGGTGCCATCCTCGCAGATCTCAAACATTTCAATATACGCATAATACTCGCCTGCCTCATTGCATTCGTCAAAGACAGTCATCGTAAAGCCCTCTTCATCGTCCTCGACATAGGTGTAACTGCCAATGACCTTCTCGGGCTTGTAATAAGAGAGCTCAGAATCGTTAACGATCTTGTAAGCAATGGTCGCGCCGTAGATTTCGTAGGAAAGCACACCGTCGCTGAGGGTATATGCCACGAATTCAGGAGTTTCATCGCCGCAGTAAAGGATCATAATGCCGTTGTCATAAAGCTCTGCACGATCCCATTCCATACCGTTCATGATCTCACCCACGTAGGTGTAATTGCCTATGACCTGCGCCCCCGTCATATCGGGGTCAACGTATACCGATACGCCAAAGCCGATGCCGCTGCCCGTCAACTCATCGTGATAACTAACGCTCATGTACGTTCTGCCAACCACACTAAGATCAAGGTCGCTGTATTTCAGCATATCCTCGGTGACGGGGTAAATCGCACTGGTGCCATCGGAGTAGTAGACCGTGATGGTCACATTTTTGACAAACTCGGCAATAAATTGCTCAAGGCTGGTGCCCACGGTCACGTGATACGAGCCGGGATTCATTTCCCAGTCCTTAAGGTAAACGTTGGTGCTCATGCGCGCCTCGTCGCAGAGCCAGCGGAAGTCATTATAGTAAAGGTTATCTACCGCCTCGCGGCTCTCCGCCTCCTTAATAACAGCGGTCAGCTCATTAAATCTCTGTTGCAGATCCTCGGAAATGGGCATGCTGTTCACAATATCCGACCATTCCATGATCATTTGCTCAAGGATCTGGTTTTTATAGTTGTTAAGATCGTCGCTAACACCACTCTCGTTCATACCGCAACGGTCACAATAACCGTTTTCGTCGAAGTTATGACCCGTGGTGGGGATCTCCTGGTAGTCAAGTTGCGTATAGCAGTTTGCGCAGTAGGTGCGACGCCAGCCGTTACTGTAGCAGTCGCCATCCCAGCCCTCGGTTCTCACCTCGGTGTGCGGGCAGTAGATCTTGCCCGCCTCATCGTAGCTCATATTGCCAAACATAGCGTGGCGGATCTCGCAGTTCTCTTTGTCAAGGTATACCGTGGTGGTGATGGTCATCTCCATCATCTCGCCCGTTTCGGGATTCTTCTGCTGAACGTTCATCACGGCTACGTAATTGCCTGCGCCCGTGTACTCACCGTAAACCAAAAGGGTAAGCGCACCATACGGCGTGTCGTAAACGTAAGTGCCGATCACCTCAAGCTCGCCCTCGGGCTGGTAGAAGCTTGCCACGCCCTCGCCAAGCGCAAACACAAGGTATCCGCCCTCCATATCCACGGCTGCAACACCCTCGCTGACCATATAGTAGGTAGTGAATACGTTATCATAGTAACCGCCGTTCATCACGGCAACGTCGCCCTCGTAAAGCGTAAATTCGGTAAAGCCAAACTCGCCGTCAAACTCGATCTTATAAGTGCCAAGAACCTTAACACCCGACATATCGGGATTTACGTATACCGAGATATGGTAGTTGTGGTAGCTGCCGTCCTTTGCTACATAGGTGATCATAACCGGGTAATTGCCAACTGTGTCAAGCATCACATTCTTACAGTCGATCATATCCTCGGTGATCGGAACTTCAATAAGACCACTCTGGCTATAGGTCACATAAATGATCTGACCAACGATCTTAGAAAGAAGATCCTCATAGCTTGCCCCCACGGTAATGCCAATATCGCCAAACTCGGTGCGAGTCGATACTACATGATCCTCTACGGTGGTGCCGCCCTCGTTTGCCGTGATCTTTCTTCTCAGTTGCTCAAATGTTTCGTACCAGCTATTCACCTCGGAGATGCTGGTGGCGTTCTCAATGCCCGTAAAGATCTCCTTCAGCATATCCTCGTATGCGGAAAGGTCGCCGTACTTTTGCGTGAGCTCGCTCCAGCTCATCTTTACTTCATTGTAATACTTGTTCTTGTACTCGGAAAGCTCCGTCTGTTCGGGCTGCACGTCGCTGCCGCCGTCCTGGTAGATCGAAAGGTTACCGTACTCATCTACCTGGAACAGTCTTTCCGTCTCACCCTCAAAGGTTATGTCGATATACTGACCAACCTGGAGCCAGATAGCCTCCTGCGTTTCCTCTCTCTCAAGCTTGCCGTCCACGGTCAGCGTCATCGTTGCGCGAACAATACCGTTAGAATAGAAAATATAGGAAACGTCGGTCACGCTGGCAACACCGTCCTCGCTCACACCTCCCATCGACATATTGTAGGTGTAAACGACGGTCTGCTGACCTACGTTTTCAAGCGAGTCAAGCTTACCGACAAGGTAGTTTTGGATATACTGGCAGTCAACGATATTGACAGCGCCGTCGCGGTTGATATCGGCAAGCGCGTACTGCACCTCGTTCAAGGGATAATTGGGGTTAACGATGGAACGCTGGATGACCAGCAGGTCGGCAAGATTAACCAGACCGTTGCCATCCACATCGCCCATCGTGGTGCTGGATACCTCGCCAATGGCGATCGCGCCGAAAGCAACGTGCGTGGGCAGCTCGTTATAGTCGGTGTCCACCGTCCTCACGCTCACGCATTCCACAGCGGCATACTGTACAGTGTAATCATTTACCGTAAATTCAATGTCAAAAAGCGGAATGTAGGCATACTCATTGGGAGAAGAATACGTAACGTTTACGTATCCGCTTTCCTTGTCGATATACCACTCGAAAACACCGTTTTCGGACACGGCTGCAAGACGCTCGCTCTCCTTAACCCCCGAAACGTCCACAAACGCGGGCATACGGATCTGCATCTCAAACGAGGAAACAGAGCCGCCTTCCAGCTCAACGGTCATCGCATGGATGACCGTTTTATCTTCCTTCGCCTCGTCGGGCGAAATGCTCACGCCCTCGGCGGCAATGGTTACAACAGAGATGCTTTCGGCAACGTCCGCTGCGAACGCTGTCATCGGCACTGCCGCAAGCAGCACAGCAAACAAGACGGTGAGCATTGCCAGCACAATCTTCTTACTTGAATATCTCATTTCCAAATCTCCTTTTTAATACCTGTTATTGCACGTAAATGACCGAATATGTGGGGACAGTCAGTGTGCCGTCAGCAGCAAAGCTATATATCTCGATCACGTCGAGCAAAAGATCTGCCGCGCTCGGCTGTTCTTTTCCTTCAAGCACAAGATTTAATATATCCGTTTGCTCGGATATCATCTCCTCGCCCGAGGACAACACGAAACGAACTGTGCCGTCGGTGCTGTGGTACTGTGCGTTTTCGTGGCACTCGGCACTCCTTAGCACGCAGTCACCAAGGGTAAGGGTAAATCTCACGCCCGCAAGATCCATGTTCTTCACGCTAATACGTACTGAAACAACGCCGCTTATCTCATCATATGCAGCATTCACAAGGATCGTGTTGACGCCGTACTCCACCGCCTCGCGCTCGCCGCAATGCTCGCAGACACCGCCAACGTAGCTGTGATCTGCTTTAGCAACGCGGTCGCCAACGTAGCTGTGTCCGCATTCGCAGGTGTAGGTGGTATAGCCCTCCGCCTCACAGGTAGGTGCGGTCACTACGCTCTTATAGGTACAATCCTTGGTTTCGGTATGCGTCGCGTCGTTGTCACATACGCGGGTGTGTGTGCCGTCCTTGTTGGGCTTCCAGTCGCCGT
>JAZOCO010000086.1:0-19149 GCA_045596505.1 Eubacteriales bacterium | reverse complement strand
CTGCGGCGAGCAATTTCTGCGTCTTATGCCGAAGCTCGCCTTGCAAGATGCGTATCTTGCTTCAACTCGCTTCGACAAAATCCATCAAAAATTACAACGCCGGAGGGTGCTTGCAGTTGTGGCGGGACGGATTTTTTTGAGGTCAAGGGGGATCCCCTCTAATAATATGCGCATATATTAGGGGAATCCGACGCAGATATTCGGAAAAATATGTCCGTCACAACCGTATGAGTTCGGCTCCCTTCGGCTATACCGCGAGCTAAAATTTGAGTGCAGATGGCACGATTTCGGGGCGAAGGCGTAGTAACCTACGTCAAGCTTTCCCGAAAGCGTGACAAAAAGCCCCCAAGGATTTCCGTGGGGGCTTTGCTCTGTGCCAAATTTTAGATTTCGGCGAAGTACTTAATGGTGCGAACCATCTGGCTGGTGTAGCTGTTCTCGTTGTCGTACCAAGAAACGACCTGAACCTGGTAGGTCTCCTCATCGATCTTGGAAACCATGGTCTGGGTTGCATCAAACAACGAACCGTAACGCATACCGATCACGTCAGAGGAAACGATCTCCTCCTCATTGTAGCCGTAGGACTCGGTAGCAGCAGCCTACATAGCGGCGTTGATGCCTTCCTTGGTTACGTCCTTACCCTTCACAACGGCGATCAGAATGGTGGTAGAGCCGGTGGGGGTAGGAACGCGCTGTGCAGAGCCGATCAGCTTGCCGTTGAGCTCAGGGATAACAAGACCGATAGCCTTTGCAGCGCCGGTGGAGTTGGGCACGATGTTCTGTGCGCCTGCACGTGCACGGCGAAGGTCACCCTTGCGCTGAGGACCGTCAAGGATCATCTGGTCACCGGTGTAAGCGTGAACAGTGGTCATGATGCCGGACTGGATGGGTGCGTAATCATTAAGAGCCTTAGCCATGGGAGCGAGGCAGTTGGTGGTGCAGGATGCAGCGGAGATGACCTGGTCATCAGCCGTGAGGGTATTGTGGTTTACGTTGTAAACAATGGTCTTGAGGTCGTTGCCTGCGGGAGCAGAAATAACAACCTTCTTAGCGCCGGCCTGAATGTGAGCCATGGACTTCTCCTTAGAGGTGTAGAAGCCGGTGCACTCAAGCACTACGTCAACGTCGAGCTTGCCCCAGGGGCAGTCAGCAGCGTTCTTCTCAGCGTAGATCATGATCTCCTTGCCATCAACGATGATGGAGTTCTCAGTAGCCTCTACGGTGTGGGTCTTCTCACCGATCTTTCCGCAGTAAGAGCCCTGTGCGGTATCATACTTGAGAAGGTGAGCAAGCATTGCGGGGCTGGTAAGGTCGTTGATCGCGACCACCTCGTAGCCCTCTGCGCCGAACATCTGACGGAACGCAAGACGGCCGATACGGCCAAAGCCGTTAATAGCAACTTTTACAGACATTGTAAAAATCCTCCGTTTTATAATTTAATTTTTTGGACAAACCAAATTGAACCATTCTACATTTTACCCTATTTTTTTGCGCTTGGCAAGGGCTTTGTGAAAAATTCATCATTTTTTTGCAATTTGCACATTTTCAGCACTCTCGCGTCGTTTAATTCGTCAAATTGCCGTACTCCGTTGGGTTCTTATCTCTCAAACACCGCGCGCAACGCTTGGTGCTTTTCCTCAGCCTTCTCCTTGCTTTCACCAACTACGCAGTAGTAGTACTTGCATTTTGGCTCTGTGCCACTGGGGCGGACAGCCACAAAGCTGCCGTCGGAAAGGAGATACCGCAAAACGTTAGATTTGGGAAATCCCTCCCGGCACATAGACTCCTCCAGGTAATCCTCTACGCGAACCACCTCGATCTCACCAATGCGGCGAGGCGGATCCTTGCGAAGATTTTCAAGGAGTGCCGCGATCTTCGACACACCGGCAGCGCCCTTATGCACTACGTTGGTTTGTGTGTCAAGATAATAGCCGTGCTCCTCATAAAGATCATTTAACACGTCGACAAGCGTTTTACCCTGTGCCTTGTAGTAGGCTGCCGCCTCACACAGCATAAGAGATGCCTGCACACCATCCTTGTCACGCGCAAAATCAGAGATCAGACACCCATAGCTCTCCTCATATCCAAAGACGTAGGTGGCGTTCTTCTTGGTTTCATAGGTGTGGATCTTATCGCCGATAAATTTAAAGCCCGTTAGTGTCTTTTCAACCCTGACGCCGTACTTCTCGCAGATGCGATCGCCAAGCGTTGAGGTAACGATGGTATTGCACATCACGGCGTCGTGCGGCAAGGCGCCCGCCTCGTGGCGCGCAGAGAAGATATATTCAAGCAGGATCGCACCCGATTGGTTGCCCGTAAGAAGCGTATATCCACCCTTAGCCTTCACTGCAACACCAAGACGGTCACAGTCGGGGTCGGTCGTGATGGCAATGTCAGCATTTGCCGCCTTTGCGTAAGAAAGGCAAAGATCATATGCCTCCCGCGCTTCGGGGTTTGGATTTTTCGTGCCGCTAAAATCAGGATCTGGCTCACATTGCTCTAAAACAGGCACCACATTGTAGCCCGCGCGGTCAAGCACCGTGCGTGTGGGAACATTGCCCGTGCCGTGCTGGGGTGAGTAAACAACAGTCAGTGCACCCGCGTCAAGTTCGGGACGCAGACGGATGCCCAGCACTGCCTTATAATATGCTTCATCAAGATCGCCGCTGAGCACGGTGATGAGATCGCCCGCCTCCTCGACGGAAAGCGCCGAAACGGATAGCGGATCGTCGATCTCACTGATAATATCAATAAGAACGTCAGTCTGATGCGGCATCAGCTGACAGCCGTTCTCATCATACACCTTATAGCCGTTGTATTCTGCGGGATTGTGCGAGGCAGTGATCATAATACCGCCAACAGCGCGACATTCACGCACGGCAAAGGAAAGCTCGGGAGTGGGGCGAAGTGCATCAAAGATGAAGGCACGGATCCCCTCGTTAGCAAGCACGCCTGCCGCATCCATGCAAAACTCGCGGCTCATGCGACGGTTGTCGTGTGCGATCACCACGCCGCGGGTGGTGGCAGCATCACCAAACACCTTTTTTAAATACCGTGCAAAGCCAAGTGTTGCCTTGCGTACGGTATAGCGATTCATGCGGTTTGTGCCCGCTCCGATCAGATCCCGCATACCCGCCGTGCCAAAGGCAAGATTGCGGTAAAATCGATCGTATATTTCTGCCTCGTCATCCGCGATAGCGGCAAGCTCTGTCTGCGTCTCAGGATCTGCTTCTTTTAGCCATTTTTCATAAAGCTCTGCTGTATTCATCGTCTTCTCCTCTCAAGCATCTCAATTCTGGGGAATGAACAGTAAAAGTAACTACATCTGTATTGTAACACATTCCCGTGATAAATTCAATCGAATCGAGGCGATTTTTTATACTTTTTTCTTTTTGCCTCGCCCAACGACTTGACAAGCGCCTTCTTTTTAATTATAATGTAACATATAACAAGATATACGTGCTTTGAAAAAAGTGCGGGAAGGATCAGAAATGGCAAAAGACAAAAAGCTGGTCGAGCAGATCACCGCAATGGACGTGGATTTTGCTCAGTGGTATACCGACGTTGTAAAAAAGGCAGAGCTGATGGATTATTCAAGCGTAAAGGGCTGTATGATCCTGCGCCCCTACGGCTACGCCATCTGGGAAAATATTCAAAAGGATCTCGATCAGCGCTTTAAGCGAACAGGGCACGAAAACGTTTATATGCCTATGTTTATTCCCGAGAGCCTTCTCACCAAAGAGAAGGATCACGTAGAGGGCTTTGCACCCGAATGCGCGTGGGTCACCTTTGGTGGCGAAACCAAGCTCTCCGAGCGACTTGCGGTGCGCCCCACCTCAGAAACTCTTTTCTGTGAGCATTTTAAAAACATCATTCAGTCCTATCGCGATCTCCCGAAGCTCTACAACCAATGGTGCTCGGTAGTGCGTTGGGAAAAGACCACGCGCCCTTTTCTTCGCACCTCGGAATTTCTGTGGCAGGAGGGTCACACGATGCACGAGAGCCGCGAGGAGGCTATTGCAGAAACACTGCAAATGCTAAAAGTTTATAAGGATTTTTATCTCGAATCTCTCGCGATCCCCGCAATTACGGGTCAAAAGACCGATAAGGAAAAATTTGCGGGTGCCGAGGCAACCTATACCATCGAGCCGATGATGCATAACGGCGTAGCTCTCCAGGGCGGCACCTCTCATTTCTTTGGCGATGGGTTTGCTAAGGCGTTTGACATCACCTATACAGCGCGCGACAACACCGTAAAGCATCCCTTCCAAACCTCTTGGGGCGTTTCTACCCGTATGATCGGCGCGATCATCATGACGCACGGTGACGATAACGGACTGATCCTTCCCCCTGCCATCGCACCCATTCAGGTCGCCATTATTCCTGTCGCGCAGCACAAGGAGGGTGTGCTTCAGAAGGCAAGCGAGCTGAAGGAGCGCCTTGCAAAGACCCTGCGTGTAAAGCTGGATGACAGCGATCAATCCACCGGCTGGAAATTCAGCCAGTACGAGATGAAGGGTGTGCCCGTTCGTCTTGAGATCGGTCCCAAGGACATAGAGAACAACTCCTGTGTGCTTGTAAGCCGCGTAACACGCGAGAAAAAGTTTGTGTCGCTTGATAACGTTGAGGCAGAAGTAGATGCTATGCTGAAGCAGGTATACGACGAGCTGGTAGAGCGCGCGAGCAAGAATCTCGCCGAGAAAACACACGCCGCCAAGAGTCTTGAGGAATTTCTTGATGTGGCGGAAAACAAGCCGGGCTTTATCAAGGCTATGTGGTGCGGCGATGCCGCCTGTGAGGAAGCCATCAAGGACAAAACGGGGGGCGTAAAATCCCGTTGTATTCCCTTTAACGAGGAAAAACTCTCCGATACCTGTGTGTGCTGCGGCAAACAGGCAAAGCACATGGTGGTTTGGGGTAGACAGTACTAATCTCTTCATTCTTTTATTAACTTTTATTAAGCCAAAAACGGGGTGCAGATCGCGCCCCGTTTTTGGCTATAAAAACACAGTCGTTGCTTCTTTTGGCATATTTGGAAAATACCGCGCGTATAGTTTAACGGAAACGAATTTCATAAAGGAGGCTTCCGTATGTTTATCTATTCTATGCGGGCGGGAACCATACGTTTTTTCGGCGTGATCTGCCTTGCACTCGCAGCACTTGTCACACTGATCGCATTCGTCCCTGAGCTACAGCCCGTATCTGCCGAGGCGGGCGAGGAGCCACAAGAAATCTCTTACGAAAAGGTCAAGACCAACGAGGACCGCATCGCGTTCCTTGCCCAATTCGGCTGGCAGGTGGACCAGACGCCCACCGAGAGCACGACCGTTGCCATCCCCCGGGAATTCGACAAGGTTTTTGCTGCCTACAACGAGCTGCAAAAAAGGCAAGGGCTTGACCTTAGCAGCTACGCATCCCGCACCGTCCAGCGCTATACCTACACTGTAACCAACTATGAGGGTTACGACGGCACCGTGCTTGCCAACGTACTTGTTTATCGTGGACGCGTGATCGGCGGCGATATCTGTGCGGCAGAAGCAGGCGGCTTTATTCACGGATTTTCCAAATGATCTCCTCCCCGCAGCGCTCTGAAAGCACAGCGTTGCGGGGTGTTTTTTCAAAAATGCATAAACTGCGAAAATCGTGATACATAGCCGTTTATTTTTAAAATTTGAGCACAATCGCGCGTCAAGCATACACGCAAGAGAAAAAATATGTCTTTTTTTCATAAAAATGATGATATTTCTTCACATTTTTTGCCAAAACCTCTTCCATTTTTAAAAAAAATATGTTATAATAGGTTGACTAAATTGAAATAAAAGCCAAGAACGGTGTTACATATCGGCGCAAATTCGTCGGCTTTGACGTTTCAAAAGGTTAATTTTTACATTTGGGAGGATCACCTTATGAAAAAAATTCTCGTATGCGTTTTGACCCTATGTATGATGCTCACCATGTTTTCCATGCTCGGCATCAGCGCTTCTGCTGCAACTGATGTTGCAGAGGTCACTGTGGGTACTGAAAAATTCACGTACACCACGTTTGCCGATGCAGTTAAAAAAGCCGCTGCAAACGAGGGCTCTACACTTAAATTTTTGAGCATGATCAAGGCAATGGACGGTCTGGAGATCGGTGGTACATACACCATTGATGTAAACGGATTTTATCTCTATGTTAAAACGCCACTCATTGTTTCAACTGGCACTGTGAATGTTGTGAACACAAGTAAAAACAAAGGCGGAATCGCAACCAGTATGCATGTAACTCTTCAATCTGCCATTGTTATGCGCGGTGGAAACTTAAAAATCCATAAGAGTCACATCCTTTCCCGTGATACTTATGCCATCCAGAACCTTGGCACCGGCAATCTCTATCTTTCGGGCGCCTCTCAAATTTCGGGCGGTCTTTACGCCGCATATGCAGGCACGATCGTTGGCAACAACGGCGCCACCGAGAACCCCATTCCGTACAATGGTCCTCGTGTAAGCATATCCTGCGGCTGGACTCTTACCGAAGATACCCCTGTTGTTCTTGGCACACTCAAAGGTAAATTCAGAATTGCAAACCTCAACACCAGCGAATATGTGACAGACTATATAAATGACGATCTTCATGTTGTCAAGATCTTCTACGGCAGCTGGGCAATTGTTGGCGTGCTGTTTGCAGCTGCCGCAGCTCTGCTCGTCTACACCATCATTCGTACTGCTGCCTACAAGGCAAGAATGAAGCACTATGCCATTCTCCCCATTCTGCCTGTTATCGGCTTTGTCACGAACAGACAGTTCATCTTCCTTTGCATCGCTTTGGGCACGCTGATCGCTTCCATCGTTATCTGCCTTGTAGCTCTGTCGAAGCAAAAGAAAAATGAGGCTGCCGCTAAGGCTGCTAAGGCAAATGCTAAGAAGCAACCCGTTGCGGAAGCTCCCGTTGTTGAGGAAGCTCCCGTTGTTGAAGAAGCTCCCGTTGTAGAGGAAACTCCCGTTGTTGAAGAAGCTCCCGTTGTCGAAGAAACTCCTGTTGTAGAGGAAGCTCCCGTTGTTGAGGAAGCTCCCGTTGTCGAAGAAGCTCCTGTTGTAGAGGAAACTCCCGTTGTAGAGGAAGCTCCCAGCTCGGCAGTCAATACCACGGTAAAGGACAGCGCAGGCACCGATAGCGTGGTAATTGCTGAAACTGATGCGACCGGCAATGTGGTATACTCCACCTATAAGAAATCCTTCACGGCACGCATGATCCAGGCGCCTGCAGATGTGCAGGAGCGTTACGAGGCTCTTAAGAACGCGCTTCTTTCCTACAAAAAGGTAAATGCACGTGTGAGTTGGAGTTATGAGTCCTTCAAATCGGGGCGCACACAGCTTGCTAAATTTGCGATCCGTGGAAAAACGCTTTGCCTGTTCCTTGCCATCGATCCCGCCAAGCTCGCAGATTCAAAATATAATGTCACCGACGTTGGCTCTGCTAAGAAATATGCAACCGTTCCCTGCCGTTTGCGCCTCACCTCGAAGCGCAGCGTAAAATGGGGGCTTGAATTGATCGAGATGCTCGCCGAAAAGGAGCAGCTCGTAAAGAACCCCAAATTCACCGCACAAAAATACCTGGCAGATTACCAGTCCACTGAGGACTTGATCGCGCAGAATCTCATCAAGAAGGTCTAAAAATCAATAAGAGCTGATTCATAGCATTAACAAAGCGTGAACACTATGTGTAGCTATAACAAAAAAACCAAGGTCAAATTGGACCTTGGTTTTTTGTTGCTTCTTGTATAGAGATGAAGCCAGAAATTTTAATTTGACCCAGCCACTTTTCGTTTAAAGATAGCGCTTTAAGATCTCAATATTATGCTCCTCAAAGGAGATGATCTCTCGCGCGAGGCGAACCGCCTCACTATCCTGCGTATCATAATTATTAACCAGCTTAGTCATATCCGTAATGCCCATGTTGGAGCCCTCTATCATCATCTCGGCTATATGGCTGGTACTGGTTGAGATCATCGTGTTAAACGCCATGCCCATCTTCGCCGAAAGGCGTACCATCAGGGTCTCCTCCTTGGGTGTAACGTCGCGGCCCTCAAGTGCCCGCGCGGCACGTGCGGCATATTTTTCATATCCATCGAGCTGCATGGTCATTGCACTGCGTAACGCATCATCACTCACCTTTGGCAAAAGATTGATGATGGAATCCGCACCCATTTTGGCATTTTTGTAGATCGCACCGAGAAAGCTTTCTTCGGTAATGATATCCTTGGTTGCCTGCATATTGATTCCCGCCTTTCCAAAAATCACACAGCGCCTTTGGCGGCGCGTTTTTTTATTATTTTGCTCGAAAGGCGCAATATTTATACAGCCGATTTTTGAAACCGTAAGACCTTATTTTTGCATCAGCTTACGGCGACGCACATCTGTGCCCACAAACAGAAGGGGCTTGAACTCTCCAAGGATGCGACTGGCGATGCGATCAGCGTACCTTGATTGCAGCTCCTTGCCCGTCAGATTTGTATTAATGATGGTGGGACGCTTTAAGTTGATACGATTATTGAGGATCATATAGAGGCAGGAATTGGTAAACTGATTGCTGACCTCTGTGCCAAGGTCATCAAGGATAAGCAGATCACAATCCACGTAGCGGGTAGGCTCTGCCGCGGCACGCTCCGTGCCACTGCCAAAGCGCGCGTGCTCAAAATCCGAGAACATACCCGTGGCGCTTGTGTAATACACGTCGTATCCGCGATCGATCACACGGCGTGCCACCGCGGTAGACAAATGCGTTTTGCCAAGCCCGGTAGCACCGCACAGCAGCAAATTTTCAGCATCAAGATCAAAGCGCTCGGCATACCCACGAAGCAGATCGAAATTGTATTGCATGCGCGAGCGATCGCCGTTTTCTGCGCTGTAAAAGGTAATATCAAAGCTATCAAAGGACTGTGAACGCATCAGCTCACCAAGCCCTGAGGCTTCGTATGCCGCAAGCACCAGCTCACGGCGCATACAATCACACATCCTTGTGTCGATAAATCCCGAATCCTTGCATTTGGCACACTCGTACGGCGGCAACGTATAGTCCGCGGGATAACCAAGCGCGAGGAGCAACGCGGTGCGCTTTGCCTGCAGGTCCGTATTTTTTTGCTGCACTGCCGCAAGGCGCTCTTTGTATCCCTCACCCGCCCCAAGCACGGCAAGCGCGATCT
This sequence comes from Eubacteriales bacterium, assembly GCA_045596505.1. GTDB lineage: Bacteria > Bacillota > Clostridia > Oscillospirales > CAG-272 > Firm-07. The sequence continues at coordinate 9,968 of JAZOCO010000086.1, read as the reverse complement.
CAGCCCCTGCCATAGAAAGCTCACGGTCGATGGCAGCAAGCTCCGCCGATCTCTCGTGCACCTCGCTCATGCGCCTGTTTGCCTCTTCATAAGCGCGCAGATATTTCGTGCGGTACGCTTCCCTCACACGCTTATAATTTTCTTGATTATATCCCATAATTACGTTTCTCCGTATGTATTTTTGAGAGCGGCGTTAAAGAAGTCGTCAGCATCGAAGCTGCTACCGCCCATTTTTTTGCGGCGATACTCTTCCATCGCGCGGGCGATCTCCTCCTCTGTTTTATAACCCTCAGCGTACCATCTCTCCAAAATGGTATTTGCGTAGGAAAGCGAGGGCTTGCCGATGGCATCTACGGTATTGTCATATGCAAGCTTTAAGATATTGATATCGTATTTCATCACGCAGATCCATTTTTCTATCATTGCCTTTTCCTTGGTCGTGAAGGCGCGGGAGGACATACCAAACATTGCGCGGATCTTGCCCGTGGCGCTTGCCATCGTCTCGATGCGCTGCAAACGCTCCTCCAAAGCCGCCGCATCGGTCACACCGTCATCGTAAAGGGAAAGCGCGGTCTTTTCGGCATAGCGAAGGGATTTCTTCCCCATACGCACGCAGTGTGAAAGGAGCAAAAGAATATAGTCCCCTTCAAGCCCCAAAAAATCTGCAAGTCCTGCAATAATGCCCACCTCGGCAGTGTTAAATATCTTGCCAAAGGTCTGCTGACAGGCGCCCACCAGCGCCGCAAAATTGCCATTCCCGCCTGCAATATCGGCAAGCTCCTCAGAGTTATACGTGGGCAATCCGCGATCCGGCAGGGGCTTTTTCTGCCCCGCAGCCTTCGGTGCAGTCGCTAAGTCGCCACTCTTTTTGGTGCCTGCCGAGTCCCCTGCCGCCTGTTCGGCGACAACGCCCGTACCGCGCCAAAACGCAAGAGAAGCGCGAACGTCACGCTTTTCAAGGGAAAGCGCTGCGGCAACCGCAGAAATTCCCTTTTCAAGGTCCTCACAAAGATGGGGATCGGCTGCAAATGCGCAGAGCACACGCCAGTCCGCAACGCTTGCCGCAGCACCGCCCTCGATCACATCGAAGGGCAACACCAACACGCGATTTTTATAATTCCATTCAAGCTTCATTTTCCTTCTCCCCGCGTGCAGCAAGCTCCTTCGAGCGCAGCTCATAGCAAAGGGTCATGAGCGAATCGCCGATATGCACGTTTTCAATTACAGTATCCGCGCCAAACACCGCAGCCTCGCTTCCCGTAAAATTCCAAATGCCGGGAATGCCGATCTCACAAAGGCGAGGTGCAAGATCCTCTACACACGCCTTGGGTAGTGTTAAAACAGCGATATCCACGTGGCGCGTGGCACAAAAGCTCTCAAGCTCAGCCATATCGTATATTCGCAGGTCGCCCACATTTCTGCCAAAAACGGCAGGATCAACATCAAAAAGCGCCAGAATATCTACACCCCTCTTCTCAAACATGGGGCTGCGTACCAGCGCCTTTCCAAGATTTCCCGCGCCGATCACGATGGCGTTAAAGCCCTCTCCCACGCCTAAGATCTCGCAGATCTTTGCATAGAGATAATTCACGTTATAGCCATATCCCTGTTGACCAAATCCGCCAAAGCAGTTGAGATCCTGTCGGATCTGCGATGCGGTAACGTTCATCATTTTGGAAAGCTCACCCGAGCTAATGCGCATTTTGCCATTTCGGATCAGCTCGCGCAGATAGCGGAAATAGCGCGGTAATCTTTTGATCACCGCTGAGCTGACCTCCCCTGCTCCTTCACTATATTTGCGTTTTCTTTCTTGTTTCATTTTTGTCCTCACAACATAAATTTTGGAGATTTGCACAAGGGTCTAAGGAACTGCGATCTTGTCTGACTTCCCGTGTTTTCGGTTTTCCACAGCCTGTCCCAATTAAAGGTTATCCACATTTCCCACATACTTTTCCACAGAAAAAAGCATTTTTCTGCGTAACACAAGCACTTCAGCCAAGGATTTTTTTCCAAAATAGGTGAATTCGACTGCATAAAGCACAAAGTAATGGAGTTTTTCCACAGGGTGTGGAAAAAGGGTGTGGAAAACTGCTTTCGGATCCGTGCCGTGATGGTTTATTCAAAGTGCTGAAATTGCACTTTTTTGAAAAAAAGACTTGACAACCAAAAATTCTTAACACCCGTCATCCGAAGCAGACGCATTCAGCGACGTATCTGCAAAATTCCCCCTGAGATACTCAAAATATCCCGCCGCCGCAACCATAGCACCGTTATCTCCGCAAAGCGGCAGGGGCGGTAGGCAAAGCTTTACACCACACTCCTCGCAAAGCGCGGCAAGCCGCGCACGCAGATGCGAATTGGCAGCAACGCCACCTGCCACGACCAGTGTCCCATACCCCGTTTTTTTCAGCGCCTCCTCGGTCTTTTGCGCCACGCCCTCTACGATCGCCGCGGTAAAGGATGCCGCAAGATCGGCGCGTGGGATCTCTATACCATGCTGACGGCAACCGTTGATATAATTAAGCGCTGCCGTCTTGAGCCCACTAAAGGAAAAATCAAGCGTTTTGCTAAGTGCGGGCGAGGGTAGGCGGATCGCCTCCTTATTTCCCTCTTTGGCAAGACGGTCAAGAGCTGCACCCCCCGGATACGGCAGATCGATCACGCGTCCGATCTTATCAAACGCCTCCCCTGCGGCATCATCGCGCGTTGTACCGATGAGGTGGAAGTCGGTATAGTCGCGCACGTCAAACAGCGCCGTGTGACCGCCCGAAACCACCAGGGCAAGGAAGGGCGGCTTTGGCGCCGCGTCCGCAAGATACGATGCCGCCACATGCGCTTTAATATGATCCACCGCAACAAGCGGCAAGTTGTTCGCATACGCGAGGGACTTTGCAAAATTAACGCCAACCAAAGGCGCCCCGATCAGCCCGGGAAAGGCTGTAACAGCCACGGCGCCGATATCCTTTATCGAAATGCCTGCGGTGTCCAGTGCCTCGGCGGTAACGCCTGTGATCGCCTCAATATGCGCACGGCTGGCGATTTCCGGCACCACACCTCCGTAAAGGCGATGCGTGCTGATCTGTGACGCCACAATATTAGAGGCGATCTCAAAACGCCCCTCCTCGGCACGTACCACAGCAGCAGAGGTTTCGTCACACGAGCTTTCTATTCCCAAAATGTACATATGTTCACCTACACTTTTCGAGTCACGCCACGCATAAATTGGCGGAAATTTACCGCCGCAGGGCTTATGTGTTCGATTTCCTTGCGGCTACAAATTACAGATCATGATCAGCGCATCCTCGCGCGGATCGTTATAGAAGTTGCGTCGCTCACCTGCGACAAAAAAGCCCAGCCTTTGATACAAGCAAATTGCCGCAAGATTGCTTCTTCGCACCTCAAGCGAAAGAGATTTGAGTGCGCGTACCCGCGCCTCACAGATCAGTGCCAAAAGCAGCTTCTTGGCAAGTCCGCGGCGACGGTATTTCGCACGCGTTGCCACGTTGATGATCTGACCCTCGTCAAGCACCGTGAGCATACCCGCATACGAGGCGGGCGTGCCGTCATCATCAAGACACACGAAGCCCACTGCCGTATCCAAGAGCAAAAGCGCAAGCGATCTCTCGCTGGCGGGGTGCTTAAAGCACTCTTTTTCAAGCAACGCGATCCCCGCAAGATGCTCTCTTGCCACCTTAACCGTTTTCATCGCCATTCTCTCTCGCTGACCATTTAAGACCGATCGCATAAGACAGCATATCAAGACAACTGCGATATGCCTTCGCATCACCGCCAAAGGGGTCGGGTATATCCAAGGGAAGCGTGCTGATCCTTGCGGCATATTCAGGAAAGCGCAGCATCAGCTCCATTGCGTGATTGCCCGAAATGGCAACCACCTCGTCCGCCTGCGCTATTATCTCAGCATTCACGAGGCGCGCGCGATGCGCGCGGTAATCGTTTTGCGCGGTGCTGGGAACGCCCGCCTCGGCAAGTGCATCGGCAGCAGTCGAGGTGATGGGATCCCCCTCCCTTGCGTAAAGCCCCGCAGAGGTCGCCACAAGCACTCCCCCTGCAGCATCGGTGCCGGCAGAGCAGATCTCGCGCGCACGCATCATATGATTAAGCAGTGCCGCCGCCATCGGAGAGCGACAGGTGTTGCCTGTACAAACGAACAAGATGCGGCGCGGCAGCACCGCCCCTACATCATCGCATTTATCCTTTAAGAGCTCGGCAGTATGCGGCATTGCTTTCTCCTTTCATTTTTTCGGAAATTTATCTGCGAGAGCCGCAGGCACTAAAACAGCACGCTCTGAAAAAACGTCCCAAAAATAAGCATCCTCGCCCCACACGGCAAAGCTAAAGCAATAAAAGATGTTGGGCAGCTCCTCGGACATCATCTTGACACGATACATATAGCTCTTTTCACCCTCGGGCAGCTGTGCAGCCTCCCCCTCAAACCAAAGCGTCAAAAGCGCCCTAACGATCTCTTCGTCATCGGCGACGGTAAGGCGGCTCACCTCAACGCTGATCGCAGCCTCCTCGCAGATCAGCAACGCCACAGGAGTCAGCGCACTTGCCTCGGGGAGTTTATCGTCCGCACACCAAATATTTTGCGTATCGTCCGTCAGATACCGTGCGGGGTCAAGCGAGGGGATCTCGTAGTACGTGATCTTAGCGCCTGTTTTCTCATTGGTATAGGTGCCGTGCGCAGCAGCAGACTTTGCAGGCTCAAAGGCGGGCGAAAGCACGGTGTAGTGGACACCCGTTTCGGTATTTGTGCAGCCATACCCATCGGCATCAAGCACGATAACGGCAAGCTCGTCCTTGCTGCACGCGGTGAGCATAAGGAGCGCCGTGAGGACTAAAAGCAGGATCCGCTTCATCGGTCAATACCCAAACTTACCCGAAAGTGAATCGTCATCCTCGATCCAATCAGCCACCCGAATGGTGCGATATTCGGTCGGGGTATCGCGCACCACTACGGTCTCGATACCCGCATTAAGGATCATGCGCTTACACATCATACAGCAGTTGCAGCCCGCGAAAAGCGACCCATCCTCGGGCGATACGCACGCCATATAAAGCGTTGCACCAAGCATTTGCTCGCGAGGTGCCGCGATAATAGCATTTTGCTCCGCGTGCACGGAACGGCAAAGCTCATAGCGCTCGCCGCGCGGGATCCCCAGATTTTCACGTTGGCAGAATTTAAGATCGCTGCAATTTTTTCTACCGCGAGGCGCTCCGTTGTAGCCTGTGGAGATGATGACGTCGTTTTTGACGATGATCGCACCGAATTTGCGGCGCAAACACGTGCCGCGCTCGGCAACGGTCATTGCAATATCAAGATAGTAATTCTCCTTAGAAACACGTTCCATGGCATCTTCTCCTATCACATAAAGTTATACATAATATAGTATAACATAAATAAAAGAGAAAATCAAGCACTCAACTTTTATCAGACAAAAATTTCGACAAAATACGAAACGGGCAGTCCCCGGTGCATTCCGCACGAACAGCCCGTTTTTATTTTCTTTTGCGGTATTTCTTGAGTGTTTCCTCAGTTGCCACACGCTTATCCGCTAAGGTGACGTACCACGCCTCGCGGCAACGCGGCACACACCAAAAGGTGAGAGGAAACATGTGCGTGTAGATGATGTGCCTTTCCTTGGCGGAGAGCTCGTAATCGCGCACAGCATTTTCAAGCGCAAAGCGGTGGTGCTTAAAGCCGTGCCAGCGGAAGCCCTTGTTTTTATCGTGCCAATCGTAAAGATAGTAGTCGTGCAAAAGCGCCGCACGCACCAGCGCGCGCAGATCGCACTTTGTTTTTTTACGCCTTGCCGCCATAGTATAGGCAAGGCGCGCTACCTTGATGCAATGTGCGTGAACAGTTACGTCGGAGTGAGAAAAATATTGCTTCATCTCCTCATATCTCCCCGCTGAGGTCACCTCCTGCACGATCTCGTTAAAAAGCGTGTAGTCAACGCACTTATTTGCCATTTTTTGACCCCCATTTACGGTTGATCTGATCACGGTAGCCGTGCATATCCAGCATATAACGGTTGATCATACGGTAAAAATTAAAGGGGCGGGATCTGCCGGATTCGACGCGGAAATGCTCCTTTGCATTTGCCTTAAGCTGATCGAGATTGATATGCGTACGCATTTGCGCAGCGTAGCTTCTAAGGCGCTGCATAATACGGAGTGAGTGTCCCAGGTCAACTGCGAAAACGCCAAGATATATACCGACACCCAAGATAAGCAACGGCAGCTCCACCACGCGTTCCGCAATGCGATGAAGCGAAGGGTACGCAAGGAAGTAGTAGATCGCGCACACCGCCCCCCAGATAAGGGAGAACTTGGGGCATATCACGCCCTGAAAATTTTTCCATTCCTTTGAATAGTCCCAAAGCCGCACACGGAAATATTTCACGGCAATAAGCCCTCCGATCAGCTCGATCAGGGTCATGAGCGCCATTGCCAGCAAGAGGATGACCGCCACACGCACATACTCATTTGGCAGTGCGCGAAGCTTAAGACCCGAAAGGAAATAAAGGACCGCCCCGCCCATACCGTAAACGGGCAGGCAGCAGCCGGTGAGGAACCCGGGATTGATCACCTTATGGTGGCGAAATCCGCGGTATATCACCTCAAGGAGCCATCCCGCCGTGGCACACGTGCAAAACAAAAACAGATATTCAAGTAACGTTTCCACAGGGTGGGAACTCCTTTCTTAGAAATCACTCTGCAAACGGTGGCTGTTTTATGACCGCTTGCGGTGCTTACGATATAGCTTAACGGTCAGGAGAACACCGCCGACAGTGAGCAGCGTACCACCGCTAACTGCCGCGATCACAATGAGGGTGCCGCCACCGTTGGGGTCGATCGGTGCAAGATCGGCAAGCACAAGGCTCTCTCCGAGCTTGGTTTTTTGCAACGTCATACCGCTTAGCTTTTCTTCTACTTTTTTATTGAGCGTAACAAAATACGTTTGGTTTTTCAGGGTCTCAAAATGCGCGCTGATATACGCTTCGTCCTTAGGTAAGCGCATAATGATATAATAGCCCTCAGGGGTCTCCACCACATCGCTCACCCCAAACTCGGCAAGCGCAAACGCAGCCTCTTCATATGTCTCGTTCATCTCGCCGCGGGTGAAGTAATATCCGTCACCCAGCACGTCACCAAAATCGTTGTTATATTTCCCGCCGATCGCATCACACATTGCATCAAAGCGTTTGGCGTCAGTCGTTGCCGCGGCGATCTCAGCTTGCAGCTGTAAGGCGTGCTGACGGTGCTCCTCGGCGGTATAAGCGGCACTTGTTTTGTCAATAAATACGTGCACGGTCCTGATAAACGCATCACTGTTGATGGTGGCAAGCACGGCGGCATCATCCGTCACCAGCTCACCGCGATGAAGCATCTCCAGTACGATGGCATTGGCAAGATGTTCCGAAACAGCGAGGTATTTCCGCATATAATGGTCGGTCAAATGCGCGGTGGCAAGCGATTCAATATACGCACCCCTGTCACCCTCAAACTGTGTTTCCAGCATGCTCTCAAGCGCGTCGTCCACGCTGCTTGCAATATCGCCCTTGTAAATATCAAGCCCGTATTCATAGCCAAGCGAGATCAATGCCGCCTCCCGCGAGCGCAGGCTCTCCCACACAAAGCGCTCAAGCTCGGCGCGGTGCGCCTCATTCCCTAACGCATCCTCGCCATGGGAAAGCTTCAGCTCCTTTATGTAATTCACTGTGATAAAGTAAAGCTCCTCGTAAAGTATCTCTACGTCGCCAACGGTTGCCACCACCCTTGTCGCACGGGGTGAGGCATAGACGGGGCGGGCTGCGGCGCAGGATGAGAGCGACAGCACAAGCAAAATCACCGCCAAAAGACCCACAACGGTACGCGATATACGTTTCATGATCCACTCCTTTCCCGATCACTCGGAATACCAAAAATCTAACTTTATTTATTATAAGATATAGTTGTGAATATTCTGTGAATTCGGTGATCGAATATGAAATCTTTCCAAAAAAAGAAAAAATCCCTTTCCAACCGTAAGAAATTATGCTATAATTATTTTGATCGTAAGTATAGTATGCACCGCATCCTTCCCTTTTTGCAAAACGCCGATCTTGGAGGAGATTTATTATGCAGGAAATTTATAGCATTTCACTTGCAGCCCTGATGGAAGAGCTTTCCCTTGACACACTGCATCTGCCCGATGATGCCAACAACATTATTATATCGAATCCACAGGTAGATCGCCCCGGTCTTGCACTGACGGGATTTCTTGATGCCTTTGATAAAAGCCGCATCCAGGTGGTAGGCGTGGCGGAATACCGCTATCTCGCAAAGCGGGAGGAGGTCGCGCGCAACCGTAAGATCGAGGGCTTTTTTGCAAAAAAGCCCGTAGCCGTAGTTATCACAACGGCACAAGAGCCCTTCCCTGCCATGCAGGCAGCTGCCGAAAAATACGGCGTTCCCTTCCTTTCGACCAAAGAAAAAACAAGCCCGTTTATGGCAGCGCTGATCGCATACCTGAACGTCCAGCTCGCCCCCCGCATCACAAGGCACGGTGTTTTGGTCGAGGTGTACGGCGAGGGTCTGTTGCTCCTTGGCGACTCGGGCGTGGGCAAAAGTGAGACCGCCATTGAGCTGGTCAAGCGCGGACACCGTCTCATTGCTGACGATGCGGTAGAGATCAAGCGTGTTTCCGCTAAAACGCTGGTGGGTACAGCCCCCCCTATCATTCGCCACTACGTGGAGCTGCGCGGCATTGGTATTATCGACGTGCGTCGCATCTTCGGTATGGGCGCAGTAAAGGATTCACAGGGCATTGATCTTGTCATCAATCTTGAGCCTTGGGTACAGGGCAAAATGTACGATCGCTTGGGTCTTGATCAAGAGACCGTTGACATCCTCGGTAATGAGCTTCCCAGCATTACCATTCCCGTAAAGCCCGGTCGCAACCTTGCCATTATTCTTGAAATCGCGGCGATGAATAACCGCCAAAAAAAGATGGGATATAATACAGCAGAGGAGTTTAACAAAAAGCTTCTCGGTCAAATGGGGCTGGAGTGACAGGAGGAACAGACATGAACACGAACGGGCTGATAAAAGCACTAAGGGAAGGCGCGCTTGATGCGCGCCTGATTGCCCTTTACGGCGAGGAGGCGCTTGCCGCACAGCGCGCACGCTACGAGCTGGCACTAACAAAATTTCGTGCCACGTATGGCGAACAAAAAAACGTGCGTCTTTTATCTGTTGCAGGGCGCAGCGAGCTTTCGGGCAACCATACCGACCATAACCTCGGCTGTGTGATCGCCGCCTCCGTCGATCTTGATATCATCGCTGTTGCCGCACCCGGAAGCGACACGCTTGTGCGCGTCAGCTCTGAGGGTTACCCCGAGGACGTGGTTGATATTTCGGAATTTACCCAGCCGCGTGAGGCTTGCTTTTCAAGCTCTGCATCCCTCATTGCAGGCATGTGTGCGGGGCTTTGCCAAAACGGACACCGTGTGGGGGGATTCGTAGCATATACCACCTCAACCGTGCTGAAGGGCTCGGGGCTTTCCTCCTCCGCTGCCTTTGAGGTGATGATCGGCAATGTGCAAAATCATCTTTTCAATAACGGCGAAATCGAGAACGTGGAGATCGCAAAGATCGCACAATATGCCGAAAACCAATTTTTTGGCAAGCCCTGTGGGCTGATGGACCAACTGGCATGTGCGGTTGGCGGCATCATTGCCGTGGATTTCAAGGATCCAAAGGAGCCTTTGATCGAAAAAATTAATTTTGATCTTACCACGGCGGGCTATCATCTTTGCATTGTAAACACAGGCGGCAACCACGCCGATCTCACCCCCGACTATGCGGCAATTCCCGCCGAGATGAAATCGGTTGCCACAGCACTTGGAAAGACTGTGTTGCGCGAATTGGACGAGGATGCTGTGATCGCAGCCATTCCCACC
>JAZOCO010000085.1:0-9191 GCA_045596505.1 Eubacteriales bacterium | reverse complement strand
AGTTGATCCTCAACGTGGCATTGGCCCCCGCGCTTTCCCGTGTGGTTAGCATCGTGACCAAGCAAAAGGTAAGCGATAGAATGTAATAGTCTAAAGCTTTATCAAAGGGCTGAGTCATTTAGATCACACCTAAAAAACACACATTAAAATTGAAATTCGCCGGAAAATCCACCTAAAAAGCCGCTTTCTCTGCCTTTTTTGACAGGTAAAGCGGCTTTCTTTTTTGATTTTCTTTTTGTGTGTTTTTGTTCGATGCTAAATGACTCAGCCCCTTGCTTAGTGCTTTTTGATCTCGCAAAAGGGTTCACCCGCGCAGTAAAGCGGTGTGGCAGAAAGCAGCTCCGACTCTCGCTCATCGTGTGTTACAACGACGGTAAGACCGTTTTTATTGGCATTTTTCACAAAGGCTGCAGCCTCCCGCTTACACGCATCATCCAGTGCGGAAAACGGTTCGTCAAGCAGTAGAAGATCAGCGCCAACGGCAAGCGCCCGTATCAGGGAAATTCGCTGGCGCATTCCGCCGGAAAGCGCTTCGGGCAGTGTGTTTTTGTGTGCGGAAAGCCCAAACACCTCAAAAAGCTCATCCACAAAATGAGAACCTTGTTTGTCTTTCGGTAGAACAAATTTTACATTTTCTTCTGCATTCAGCCACGGTAACAGGCGTGGCTCCTGAAAAGCTACGCTAAGCCTTTGGTAGCACACACTAAGATCACCACCGGTTGGGCGCTCCAATCCCGCTATAAGACGAAGCAGCGTGGTCTTGCCACAACCCGAGGGACCTGTCAGCGTGACGATCCCTTTTTCGGGAAAGGTGAAGTTAAGATCCTTGATAACTGTTTTTTGTCCGTATTTGTGTGTGAGGTTGGTTAATTTGACCATATGCCGTTTTCTCCTTTATGGGGACACTGCTTGGGCAAAAGAAATAGCACAAGTCGCTCGATCGCTACGCTCAGCAGCACCACTGTCAGCGCGTAGGCAAACAGCTCCTCGGTTTTCAAATACAGCTTGCTCTCGTAAATGGCGCGTCCAAGGGATCTCTCGGGCACGGCAAGCACCTCAGCCGCCACCCCCGCCTTAAAGGCAAGACCAAGTGCTGCACGGCACGCCGCAAGCAGATAAGGCAGGACGCTTGGCAGAGCGATGCCGCTTATGCGGCGCTTTTTGGGCACGTTAAAAACGGCAGCCATTTCAAAAAGCGTGCGGTCAAGGGAGAGCAAGCCCTCTCGAACGTTGCTCCATACGATGGGAAGCGCCATAGCAAAGGCAATGAATAAGGGCACGGTGTTCCTTCCCATAAAAAGCAGCAAAAGAAAGATCACAGCCGCCACCGGTGCCGCCTTCAGGATCTCAAGCGGCGGCGAGAACAGATGGTGAAAAAGGGCAAAGCGCACGGTTAAAAAAGCAAGCACGGTGCCAAGGAGCAGCGCCCAGAGAATCCCTGCCGTAATGCGCAGGAGCGAGAAAAAGACCGTTAGCCAAAAGTCGCCCTCACCCACCATCTCAAAGAGCTTTTTTATGACCGCCATCGGGGTTGGCAGAAGCAGTGGCTTGTCAAGCAAGAGCGCAAGCAATAGCCACACGAAAATCCAAAAGAGGATGGAGAACAGGGGGATACAGCGTTTTAGAAGCGTTTTCATCGTCTTTTCATCCATTATCATAATAAAAGTCGTCGTCGGGGAGTGCGCCACCAATGGAGGCAAGGGGCATTTTTGCAAGAAACGCGCTAAGCGCCGTCTTCATTTCCTCGCCTGTTTTGTAGATGATGTGACAGTTTGGCAGTGCGGCGGCGGCAACATCCGCGTTATTTAAGATCTCAGCCTCGGCAATGAGCCTTGCTGCGCTTGCAGGGTCGTTTTTTACAATGTCAACCGAAGCCCTATATTCCTCTAAAAATGTGGCAACGGCATCGGGGTGCTCCGCAAGAAACGCAGCGCGCACCACAACGCATCCCTGTACCAGAGAGCCGGGGGCGAAATACTTGTCCCATTCGGCGGTAAGGTCAAGGGAAACGGTTAGGGTGACATCCTGTGCCGCCGCTTTCGCGATCGTGACCATAGGCTCAGGCAGCACGGCGTATTCCACTAAGCCGCTTGCCACCGCATCTCGCAGGGCAGTAGGCTCGGCATACGTGGTGCTGTCAAGCGTTACACCCGAAACGCCCGCTTCGCGCAATAGCGCACCTGTGATAAAGGCAGGGTTTTGCGCAGGAGTGTAAAGGGTCTTGCCGATAAGGTCCGAAAGAGAATTGACTGTGCCACCTGTCGTTACAACGTAAAGCACCCCGGCGGTATTCAGCGCCAGCACCTTTACACCGCCGCTTGTCGCGTTATAAAGGGCGGCAGCAACGTTTGTGGGAACTGCCGCAATGTCTGCACTCCCGTTGATGATGGCATCGCGCACGTGCGTAGCGTCCTTTTCTGTGGTAAACGTATAATTTAGCTTTGCTTCGCCCTTTCGGTGGCTGCAGATAAGGGGCGCGATGCCAAAGCCCGTGGTGCCGTTTAATGTAAATACACGCACCTCGGTGTCGTCGCTTTTCTTGCAAGCGACAAGTGGGAAAATCATAAGAAATGCCAAAAGCAGGCAACAGATCCTTTTCATAGCTCCGCCTTTCATTTGCGATCTATCTAAAAGTATAATTCATTCTCTTGCTTTTGTCAAGAAAGCCCTGCTGATAAAAACGCAAATAATATATGGACAAACAGCTCAAAATACTGTATAATAAACGTAGATAGATAATTTGCAAGGGAGATCTCGTATGAGCATACAAAAACAGAAATTCGGCGTGTTGCCGAATGGACAAGCGGTGTCGCGCTATCTTCTTCAAAACAAAAACGGTATGTCAGTGGCGATCCTTGACTATGCGGGCGCGATCCAGCAGCTTCTCGTGCCCGATCGCCGCGGACATTTGGTGGACGTGGTGTGCGGCTTTGACAGCGCACTTGATTATTATTACGGAAACGGACATCAGGGGTCGCTGATCGGGCGCTTTGGAAACCGTATCAAGGAGGGCAGATTTACCTTAGAGGGCAAGGAGTACCGCTTGGCGACCAATAATGGCAGCAATCACCTGCACGGCGGTCCTCTTGGCTTTTCCCACCGTATGTGGGAGGCGACCCCGCGCGACGGCGACCGACCCGCGCTCTCCCTTTTTTATCACTCTCCCGATGGGGAGGAGGGATACCCGGGAGCCCTTGACCTCACCGTAACCTATACGCTGACGGAGGATAACGCGCTTGCCATTCATTACGTTGCCAAAACGGATAAAACAACCATTTTAAATCCTACAAATCATGCTTATTTTAATCTTAGCGGCTTCGCCTCGGGGAGCGTTTTAGATCACCTTTTGTGGGTCGATGCCGATACGTTCCTGCCCACCGATGCGGGAATGATCCCCACGGGAGAGCTTCGCTCCGTTTTGGGTACGCCCTTTGATTTTACCACCGAAAAGCCCGTGGGGCGCGATATTTTTGCGGACGACGCAGACCTTCGTCGTGCGGGCGGCTATGACCATTGCTTCAATTTTACGGGCGGGGAAGCGGAGCAGCCACAGTGCCGCGCCACGCTTTATTCGGAGAAAACGGGCATCAAGATGGATATGCTCACTACCCTGCCGTCGGTGCAGATCTATACAGCAAACAGTATGAACAACAAGAGCTTTCCCCTCAAGGGCGGCTTTGCGCAGACGCCAAGGAGCGCCATTTGCCTTGAAACGCAAAAAATGCCCGATAGCATCAATCAAAAGGGCTTCACGGATGTGACCCTCAAGCCCGGTGAGGTCTATGACCATACCACCATATATGCCTTCTCGCTGCGAAAGCAGGAGCAGTGAGGAGGCAAGTCACAAAACAGAAATAATTTTCCTCGCCCCCACATAAGGTAATGTGGGGGTGATTTTATGAAACTAACAAAAAGAGGAAAACAAGCACTATCCTTTTTTATGGCGTGTATTTTGCTGATCTTCGCCACGCTCAGCGTGCACGCCGAGCAGACAACGCCGATCGGTATTGAGAACGAGAAAACAACAGACACGGCAATGGAGCTGCCCTGCAGATCCGCTGTTTTAATGGATGCAAAAACGGGGCAGATCCTTTTTGAGCAAAACGCAAGTGAGGCGTTGCCGCCCGCATCGGTTACAAAAATCATGACCCTGCTTTTGGTAATGGAGGCGATCGATGGCGGCAGCATTTCTCTTTCGGATATGGTCAGTGTGAGCGCCAATGCGGCATCTATGGGCGGCTCGCAGGTGTATTTAAAGGAAGGGGAGACCATGAGCGTGGAGGAAATGCTCAAATGCGTCGTGATCGCCTCTGCCAACGACTGTGCCGTGGCACTTGCCGAGCACGTTGCGGGGAGCGAGGAGCAGTTCGTTGCAAAAATGAACGCGCGCGCCGCAGAGCTTGGTATGACCGCCACAAATTTTGAAAATACCAACGGGCTTGACGACACCGCGACCAATCACGTGACGTCAGCTATGGATATTGCCATTATGTCGCGTGCGCTCATTGCACACGAGAAGATATTAGAGTACAGCGGCATTTGGATGGACACCGTAAGGGACGGTGCCTTTGGACTTACCAACACCAATCGTCTCGTGCGCTTTTATCGCGGCTGTACGGGACTGAAAACGGGCTCCACCGCCAAGGCGAAATTTTGCATCAGTGCCACTGCCGAGCGTGACGGACTTTCTCTTATCTGTGTTATTATGGCGGCAGAAAGCCGTGATGTGCGAAATCAAGCCGCCGCAAAGCTCCTTGACTTTGGCTTTGCCACGTACAGCAGCTTTGAGGCTAAGGGTGGCGAGGGCGTGCTTCCCGTGCGCGGCGGTGTTTTGCGTGAGTGCCGCTATACCTACGGTAGCTTTGCGCACACCGTTAAAAAGGGGGCAGCCTCGCGCGTGGAAAAGTGCATTGAGCTTGCGGATGCGCTGGAAGCCCCCCTGATGGCTGGTGATGAGATCGGCACAGTGGTGTATCGCCTTGATGGCGAGGAGATCGGCAGAGCTCCTATCCTTGCTGCAGCATCTGTTGAAAGGATCACCTTTGGTATGCTGTTTTACCGCATTTTGCAGCAGTTTTTGCTGCTTTAGGTAAAAATGCAATAAATACATAAAAATTCATAAAATACGAATTTGATATTGCAATTTTTGTTGTAGTGTTGTAAAATAATAGTATACAATAATTCATATTGAGAAAGAGGTACAAAATGGCTATTCGTCTTGTTGATACGTATGTTTCATCCTTTGTAAACGATCAGGAATACAGCCTGATCCGGTCTCAGGTCACGGCGGCACACGATATGCTGCATGCAAAAAGCGGCGCAGGCAACGCATTCCTTGGTTGGATGGATCTGCCGCGTGATTATGATAAGGAGGAGTATGCCCGCATTCGTGCTGCGGCTAAGCGCATCCAAAGCTCTTGTGACGTCTTTATCGTCATCGGTATCGGCGGCTCCTATCTTGGCTCACGTGCAGTCATTGAATTTTTGAGATCTCCCCTTTATAACAATCTCAAAAAGGATACGCCCGACATTTATTTTTCAGGGTGTAATATCAGTGCAAGTAATATGCAGGAGCTGCTCGCCATCTGTGAGGGAAAGGATGTTTGCATCAACGTGATCTCAAAATCCGGCACAACGACCGAGCCGGCTGTTGCATTCCGTGTGTTCCGTGAGCTGCTTGAAAGAAAGTATGGCAAGGAGGGGGCAAAGGATCGTATTTTTGTCACCACCGACCGTGCGCGCGGTACGCTGAAGAGCTTTGCCGATCAGGCAGGCTATGAGACCTTCGTTGTTCCCGATGACGTGGGTGGCAGATTTTCGGTGCTGACGGCTGTTGGTCTTCTTCCCATTGCTGTGTCGGGCGTGGATACCGATGCACTGCTTGCGGGCGCTAACGCTGCGCGTGAGGCGTACGCCGAGCCCGATCTTGCAAAAAATGATTGCTATAAGTATGCGGCACTGCGCAATATCCTGCTTCGTCGCGGCAAGACCACCGAGGTGCTTGTCGGCTATGAGCCGTTTATGCAGATGCTGAACGAATGGTGGAAGCAGCTCTTTGGCGAGAGTGAGGGCAAGGATGGCAAGGGACTTTTCCCCGCGTCGGTCATCTTCTCCACCGATCTTCACTCTCTCGGTCAGTATATTCAGGATGGTATGCGTAACCTCTTTGAAACCGTAGTGACGGTCAAGGACACGGGCGCGGAGCTGCCCATCCCGCACGATCCCGACAATATCGACGGTCTTAATTTCCTTTCCGGTAAGGATCTTGGCTACGTTAACAGCATGGCACAGCAGGGAACGCTCTTTGCTCACGTAGACGGTGGCGTTCCGAACGTCGTCATCGAGCTTGCCGACCGTAGCGCCTATTCTCTTGGCTATCTTATTTATTTCTTTGAGAAGGCATGCGCGATTTCCGGTTATCTTCTGGGCGTCAATCCTTTTGATCAGCCCGGCGTTGAGGCATACAAGAAAAACATGTTTGCTCTGCTTGGCAAGCCCGGCTTTGAGGAGCAAAGGGCGGCACTGGAAAAGCGCCTTTCAAAATAAGCCGACCGCGGGAAAATACTGTTTGTAATTTTTTCCAAAACCCCTTGAAATAAGAGTGGTAATGTTGTATAATGAAGGTGTAGACGGAATGGCTGTTCCGTTATGCAAAAAATGGAGGTATAGTTTATGCTTAAATTAATGATCGGCGTAAAAGGAACGGGTAAGACCAAGGCTCTCATTGAAAAGGTTAATGCCGCAGCCGCCACCTCGCACGGTGATGTTGTTTGCGTAGAAAAGGGCACGCAGCTGCGTTTTGATATTAAGTCTAAGGTTCGTCTTGTGGATACCGAGGAGTATCTCATTCACGATGCGGAGGCGCTTTACGGCTTCGTTGCAGGTATCCTTGCCAGTAACTATGACGTAACGGATCTGTTTGTGGATAACACTCTCAAGATCTGCGGTGGCAATATCGGCGCGCTTGAGGCAATGCTTGAGAATCTTAATTCCTTGCTGCAAAAGCACGACGTAAGCGTGTTTATGACCGCTTCCATTCCCGTTGAGGAAGCAACGGATACCATCAAAAAGTATCTTTAATTAAAAGAAAAGATCCCCTCGCACTCGGGCGAGGGGATCTTTTCATTTTTCTGCCGGTAAAAAGCATTTGCGCGTGACAAAACGGACTGTGTAAAAAAGCGCGATGTAGCCAAGAAAAGCAGGCAAAAGCACCAAAACGAGTGAATAAAGGAGGGTGACCGGCAGATCGGATGCGGTAAAGGGCGCGCCCAGCATCGTAAAGGCGATCTCCGAAGCGATAAAAGCAACGAGATGCTCAAGGGCAACAATGCCAACGCCAAGGTAAGCAACGTCCTGTAAAGGCTCTTGGAGGCAAAAGAGGTGCTTAAAGGGAAGTGGCGAGGTGTCGTCGCTTAGCTCCTGCTCCAGTAGCCTTGCCGCACGTGCCTTGTCGTTTTTGTTTTCAAGATAGTGCACGGTATATCTGTGTGTGAGCCAAATCACCGCAAGGCACGGTATAAGCTCCAGCAACAAGGAAACGGCATAGCCGCTGTAATCAAGTGTAAAGTCAAGCGAGCCGTGCACCACGGAAAGCGCTACGATGGCGGCAACGTATTTAAAAGCAAGTGCGCCGCCAAGGAGATAGAAAAGCGGTGCGGAATTTTTGGCGCTCCCCGCATGAAATATGCCCATCATAAGGAAAGCAAGCATCAACACAAGCCCCAAGATCTCGACCCAGCTCATCAAAAGATCAACGGCATCAAACCACAGCGAGTTCATCAGCATCACGTCGCACGCAATGATCTCGTAAAGCGGCACAAGCACAAGAGAATATAGAGATAAGGTCGCAAACACAAAAAGCGCGGTAATTTTAAGGAAGGATCTTTGCATAAAAACTCCTCGAAAAAAGAATATACCACTATATTAACACAAAACGCCGCCGATTGCAAATCTTTTTTGCATAATTACCGTTTTTTGACATAAAATAAAGGGTATGGCACGTGGCATTCGGAAGACGAACGGTGTACGTTGCTTTAGTGCTTTTGGGAGGTGGGGATATGTCAAATTACGGTCCTTCGCATTTTTTAGCGGAGCTAAACGAGATATGTGAGGCAAAAGTCGCTTGCCGTGACGTGCTGACGCGCTCTATCCTTGGTAGGGAGATCCCCGTTTTGCGCCTTGGGCGCGGGAAAAAGACGGTAGTGTACGTTTCGGCACAGCGCGGCAACGAGGGCGTGCTTTCGGCAGTGCTCCTTGATTTTGTTCGTGATTACGTGAGGCATTATCAAAAAAACGGTACGGTGTTTGACACGGCGCTCTCCTATCTGTTTGCCGAGCGGACCATCCTTTTGGTGCCAATGCTCAATCCCGATGGCGTGGGGTACGCAACGGAGGGGGTTGGCGAGGAAAATCCGCTTGCCGAGCGCGTTCGTCGCATCAATGGAGAAACCGGCTTTGCCGCGTGGGAGGCAAATGCGCGCGGTGTGGATCTTGCACATAATTACAGCACGGGATTTTTTTCGCACAAGGAGCTTGCCGAGGCGAGTGGTGTGCTTAGCGGTGCACCGCGTGGCTTTGGTGGAGAATATCCGGAAAGCGAGCCGGAGTCGGCGGCGCTTTGTCGGCTGCTTCGCTTCGTGGGTGAGGATCTTTTGGGTGTGCTGGTCTTGCAGCTTGGCGGGGGCGAGATCTATTGCAGCTGCAAGGATAAGCTTTCCGCCAAAACAATGGCGGCAGGTCGGATCCTTGGGCGCGCCACGGGCTATCGCTTAATAGATCCCGAAAGGACCGTGCCGCAGGGTGGACTTGCTGACTGGTGCATCGACAAGCTCTCGCGTCCCGCGTACCGCGTGGAGTGCGATGCCGCAAAATATAGCCCTGAAAGAGCACGCGCTTGCCTTTTTGAGGCACTCCGCCGCACGCTTTATACGTTTCCGTTTATGTTATAGAATCTAAGGGGGTGAGTCATTTAGCGCCGAACAAAAACACACAAAAGAGAAACTGAAAATGAAGCCGCTTTATCTGTCAAAAATGGCAGAGAAGGCGGCTTTTTGTAAGACGAAAACCCCGCCATAGTGGCGGGGTTCCATAAAGGCTTTGCCGATGAGCAGAAAGCAAATAAAAATTCAGAGTAGAATGATCTTGTGTCAAAGGCTCCCTTGTGTAAAGGGAGCTGTCAGCGAAGCTGACTG
>JAZOCO010000084.1:0-2940 GCA_045596505.1 Eubacteriales bacterium | reverse complement strand
TGGAGCTGCTAATCGGATTCGGACCGATGACCTCGTCATTACCAATGACGTGCTCTACCGACTGAGCTATAGCAGCATCGTGCGCATTTTGTGCGGCGACGGTTGCTATTATATCAAAAAGCAAAGGATTTGTCAAGTGGTTTTGCCAATATTTTTGCAAAATGTTTTTTGCGGTCGAAATTTTGCCGTTTTACTTAAAAGTTCGGACGTTTTTACTTGACAAAATATGCCATATTGGTTAAAATATTACTACGGACATTTTAGCGGAAAGGGGGCGTCGATATGATTTGCAAAGCGTGCGGTACGGAATATCTTGGCAAGAATTGCCCGCATTGCGGTACGTTGCGTGAGGATGGCAGATCTCCTACCACCCCTGTCTCGCCTCAAAGGGCTGCAGAAGCTCCCGCCACTTCTTTGACGGATAATACGGGGATACAGGCAACGAAGAAAACGAAAAAACGTGCGCGTCACCGTGTCACGCGCCCACAGGCAAAGCTTGGGATGCGGCAGGTCTTTTTTCCGTCGTTAGCATATTTCTTGCCTCTTTTTTACTTGTTTTTTGATGTCTTTGTCGTTTGCGCGGTTGGCTTGCAGGCAGGCGCAGGAGAGGGAAGTGTGTTGCGGTCCTTGATCGCACGTCTTCTGGATGCATCATTTGCCGCCAATCCCACCTCCGACGTGATTGCTGCTACCGTAGGCGGTGAGGAAGCGCTTTTTACCTTGCTTTCGGTGGGGGATATTTTAACTGCCCCCGCGGCGCATCTTTCCTTGGTAGCCCCCGCATTGATCTTAGCGTTCTCGGCACTGATCAGCGCCATTTCCGGCATGCTGATGCTCTTTACCGCGGGCAGGGCGCTGCGCGCTCGTCCCTTTGTCGATCTTGCCATCGGCGGTGGCTTTTTTGCCGCACTTGCCCCCTTGCTCTGCGATCTTGCTTACCGCATTTATCATGCGGTAAGTGGCGGTGTTGCGGCAGCGGATGCGGCAATCTCTTGCTTTGGGCTTTCCGTTGAAGCAATGCTTGTCGGTGCGCTTTCTCTTGTGGTGATGCTGCCCGCCGTGCGCGCCATTCGCCGCGCCGCAGGTGGCAAGGGTGTGTACCTGACCGCCACAGAGGATCTTTTGTGCAAAAGCTTGTTTCTCTCCCGCCTCTTTGGCGTGCTTTTCGCACTTGTAGCTATTGTCCTGCCGTTCGGCACGTTGTTGCTCACCGTGTCCTCCGGTGGCACGCTGCTTGAGGTGTTTTTTGTGGCGCTTGAGGGCGTTTCGGGGAATGCTCTTTCGATCCTTGAGGCATTCTTTATGCAGGATGCTTTGCTTGCCGTGGAGGCGGTGTTTGCTCTTTGTACGCTCCTCGCCCTGCCGCTTATGCTTCTTTTTGCGTTGTCTGCACTTCTCTCAACACTCCGTCTTTGGCTTACAAGATCGGTTGTGGCTGCCGGCGATGAGGAGTGCCAAATGGCGCTTCTCAAAACAGGGAAGAGCCTGCGCCGTATTCCTACCTCGCTGCTCGTGTGTTACGTTCTCTTTGGCATCGTGGCGTTTCTCATAACGCTTTGGGGTGCACGTGCGCACGTAGATCCTGCAAGCGTTGACGAAACTCTATCTCTTATCTACCTGATCCTTACTTTTGTAAGGGGTAGCGGAAGACTTTACACTGCGGGTGTTCTTACGGCGGCGCTCTCGCTTATTCTTTCTAACGTCGCAGGGGGCTTTGCAAGAGGATTTGTAGCACGCTCGATCGAAAAGCACCGATAAAAAAAGATGCGTTGTGTCAAAAGGGCGCGGCGCATCTTTCCTGTAAATGTCACATTTTTTTACAAATGTTATTGAAAGTTTGGAAAAAAGTGGTATAATATAAGGTGAAATACCGCAAGATGCGGCAGCACATTCCTATTTTTTATGAAATGGAGAACTTTTATGAACAAAAAAGTACAAAAGGTCTTGGATCTCATCAAAGAGAATGGCATCAAAATGGTCGATTTTAAAATGGTCGATATCAACGGTCAGTACCGTCACGTCACCATTCCCGCTGAAAACTTTTCAGAGGATACGATGAAGAGTGGTATTGGCTTTTACGCTTCTAACTACGGGTACGCCGTGGTAGAAAAAAGCGATATGGTCTTCATCCCCGATCCTGACACGGCTGTCGTAGATCCCTTCTGCCAGATCCCCACGCTTTCTATGACGGGTAACGCGATGATCATCGACACGCCCGAAAACAGACCCCTCCCGCAGTATCCCCGTAACATTGTCCGCGCGGCTGTGCAGTATATGAAGGATTGCGGCATTGCGGATACGATGAAGATCCTGCCCGAATTTGAGTTTTACCTCTTTGATGAAGTTACTTGGGGGGTCGAAGGCAACTATATTGGCGCGGCTGTTGATGCAAAGCAGTCTTATTGGAACAGCGCCACAGAAGGCAAGGGCGTGGTCGTGCCGAAGCAGAAGAACTACCACATTGCCAAGCCCTTTGACATTTCCTATGAGTGCCGCTCCGAAATGTGCATGCTGATGAAGGAGATGGGCATTGAGATCAACTACCACCATCCCGAGGTGGCGGCTTCCGGTCAGTTTGAGATCGAGCCTCAGCTGGGTCAGATGTCCAAAATGGCGGATAATACCATGCTCATCAAGTACATCATCCACAATACCGCTCTGAAATACGGAAAATCCGCAACCTTCATGCCCAAGCCCATCTACGGCGAGGCAGGCAGCGGCATGCATGTGCATATGCTGCTGATGAAGGACGGCAAGCCCGTGTTCTCCGATGACAACGGCTATGCCCATCTGAGTGAATCCGCCCACTATTTCATGGGAGGTCTTCTCAAGCCCATTGATTCCCTGTGCGCCCTGACCAACCCCAGCACCAATTCCTTCAAGCGGCTGGTGCCCGGCTTTGAAGCTCCGGTCACCGTGGGCTACGCCACCTCCAACCGC
>JAZOCO010000083.1:0-12553 GCA_045596505.1 Eubacteriales bacterium | reverse complement strand
TTGTAAGACGAAAACCCCGCCATAGTGGCGGGGTTCCATAAAGGCTTTGCCGATGAGCAGAAAGCAAATAAAAATTCAGAGTAGAATGATCTTGTGTCAAAGGCTCCCTTGTGTAAAGGGAGCTGTCAGCGAAGCTGACTGAGGGATTGTTTTGTGTAGATTATCGCTTTTTACAATCCCTCCGTCACGGCAAGCCGTGCCACCTCCCTTTACACAAGGGAGGCTTGGTTTTAGTCCCGCTTGAGCGGGGTTTCGTAACAAATGCATGGCTGACAGGCCAATAAAAGACGCACTTGTGCGTAGCCTGTAGTATTAGGGCTATGCCCGAAACTGAAATACCACCCGCTATGCGGGTGGATTATTATTAGGTAGAAATTCTTGCGAATTTCAATTTTTATGTGTGTTTTTTAGGCGACGCTCTCGGCATTCGACGGACTTTTGTACGCCTATCATGCCGAGATCGCGCCTTCTGCATCTAAATGACTCAGCCCCTTATTTGGTAGGTTCGTCAAAAAAATTGATCTGGTCGCCGCCGTGGGTCACGTTGCGGTAGGGAAGCCCCAGGTGCTCATAAGCCAGTCGCGTCACACACCTGCCGCGCGGTGTGCGGGAGAGGAACCCGATCTGCATGAGGTAAGGCTCGTATACGTCCTCAAGGGTGATCGCTTCCTCACCAATGGTAGCGGCAAGCGTTTCCAGCCCTACAGGACCGCCATCATAAAACTTGATGATGGTGGAAAGCATGCGGCGGTCGATATTGTCAAGCCCCAGCTCGTCGATCTCAAGCTTTTGCAGGGCGTAGTTGGCAATGTCGGAGGAAATGTCGCCGTTGCCCTTGATCTGCGCAAAGTCGCGCACGCGCTTGAGGAGCCTGTTTGCAATACGCGGCGTGCCGCGAGAGCGTGAAGCGATCTCAAAGGCGCCGTCGGGGGAGATCGTCAGCCCTAAAATGTCCGCACTGCGCCGAACGATCATGGCAAGCTCCTCAGGCGTGTAAAGATCAAGCTTTAGCAGTACGCCAAAGCGGTCACGCAAGGGGGTGCTGAGCTGTCCCGCGCGCGTGGTCGCGCCAATAAGAGTGAAGCGCGGCAGATCAATGCGGATGCTGCGCGCCGCAGGCCCTTTTCCAATAATAATATCCAGCGCATAGTCTTCCATCGCGGGGTAAAGGATTTCCTCAACCGCGCGAGACAGACGGTGGATCTCGTCAATAAAGAGCACGTCGCCCTCGGAAAGATTGGTAAGCAGCGCCGCAAGATCGCCCTGCTTTTCAATGGCAGGACCTGAGGTGATACGAATGTTCACGCCCATTTCATTGGCAATAATGTTGGAAAGTGTGGTCTTGCCGAGTCCCGGAGGGCCGTAAAGCAGCACGTGGTCAAGGCTGTCGCCGCGCTTTTTGGCGGCATCTATGTAGACCTTTAAATTTTCCTTAGCCTTTTCCTGTCCTACGTAATCGGCAAGCGTTTGGGGGCGAAGAGATGCCTCGTGCGCATCGTCCTTGATCTCGCCCGTGGAGAGGATGCGGTTTTCAAGGTCAAGATCGTCGTTGCCGGTAAGATCAATGCCCAAATCAAAATCCATTTGAAGATCTCCTTACATCAGTTTTTTCAGCGCTGCGCGAATGATCCCCTCCACGTCAAGCGTGGTGGTATCAATGCCGGAAAGGGCACTCAGCACCTCAGTGCGGCTGTAGCCAAGCACAAGCAATGCCTCCTGTGCTTCACCAAGCTTGCTCCCAACTGCCGCCGCGGGTGTGGCGGGAATGGATGCAGATGCCGTTTCAAACGCCGAGGGGAGGGCAGCACCCGCCGCCATTTTGTCGCGCAGCTCAAGGATAATGCGCGCCGCAGTCTTTGGACCTATGCCGTTGGCGCGTGCGATCACCTTTTTGTCCTCGGTGCAAACGGCAAGTGCAAATTTTTCAGGGGTAAAGGCGGAAAGAATGGAAAGGGCTGCTTTCGGGCCAACACCCGAAACCGTAATGAGCAAGCGGAAGGTGTCAAGCTCGCTTTCGTCAAAAAAGCCAAACAGCTCCATGCCGTCCTCACGCACGGCAAGGTGCGTGTAAAGCTTCGCGGTGCCACTCTCGGCGGCAAAGGGCGCGAGCCTTTCGTATGTGTTGCTGCTGATCGTGAGCTTGAAGCCGACGCCGCACGCATCCAGCACTGCGGTCCCGGGCATCAGCGCAGCAAGCGCTCCCTTGATGTAATGAAACATAAAACCTCCGTTTTTGCGGTGTAAATTAACCAAAAATGCAAAAAGCACAAAAACAATTCTTTTTTAAGTTAAACGAAGACTAAAATTTAAGTGCTGCTTTCGGGATCCAAAAGAATCTTTTTGATGGATCTTTCCAGCTTTATGCGATCGATATCCATATCTCTGCCACAGCCAAGACACACCACGCGGCAAACACTGCCAACGCGCAGGATCTTAAATTCTTGCTTGCCGCAGGGGTGCGGCTTTTTCAGCTCTAATACCATTTGTGGCGTAAGTCGTATGATCTGCATAGCGCACCGCCTTTCCGTCATAAAAGAGAAAGTATTACCGAAAACAGTATAACATATTTTTCGCGACAAGTAAAGCGGAAATAATATTTTTTTGTTTTATTTTAAAAACCCTTTGACGGGCGCGCGAAAGTATGGTATAATATAAAATAATTTGTTAGAAGGGAGAAAGTGTCAGATGATCATCTTGGGTATTGATCCGGGGCTTGCCATCGTCGGTTGGGGCGTGGTGGATTGTCGCGCAGGCAAATTTAAAACGCTTGGCTACGGCGCCATTCGCACCGAGGCGGGCACGCGCACCGAGGAGCGACTTGCGGGGATCTATCGCGATCTTAATGCCATCATCGATCACTTTCATCCCGAGGAAATGGCAGTCGAGGAGCTGTTTTTTAACACCAACATAACCACGGGCATTCGCGTGGCTGAGGCGCGCGGTGTAGTGCTTCTTTGCGGCGAGCAAAAGGGGCTTCGCATCGCCGAATACACGCCCTTGCAGGTCAAGCAGGCGGTCGTTGGCTACGGCAGAGCAGAAAAAAAGCAGGTGATCACAATGGTGACCTCGCTCTTGGGTCTAAAAGAAGCGCCAAAGCCCGACGATACTGCCGACGCACTTGCTATTGCCGTTTGTCACGGACACACCGGCGCTTCGCGTCTTGCACGATATTACAATAACTGATTTGGAGTAGCATATGTTTCACACAGACCATTGGAAGGATTACGAATTGCTTGACGCCTCGGACGGCGAGCGTCTTGAGCGCTGGGGAAAATATATTTTGGTGCGTCCCGACCCGCAGATCATTTGGCGCGGCGTGGCAAAGCATCCCGCGTGGCAGCGTGCCGATGCCGTTTACCGCCGTTCTGCGGCGGGTGGCGGCGCGTGGAAGCAAAACCGCTTGCCTGCCGAGTGGAAGATCCATTATCGCGATCTTACCTTTCTTATCAAGCCTATGGGCTTTAAGCATACGGGTCTTTTCCCCGAGCAGGCGGCAAATTGGGATTGGTTCTCCGAAAAGATCAAGCGTGCAGGGCGTCCCATTAAGGTGCTGAATCTTTTTGCCTACACGGGTGGCGCTACGGTCGCGGCGGCAAAGGCGGGCGCTTCCGTCGTTCACGTGGACGCGGCGAAGGGAATGGTCGCGCAGGCAAAGGAAAACGCGCGCCTTTCAGGGCTTGCCGATGCCCCCATTCGCTATATCGTTGACGATTGCAAGAAGTTTGTAGAGCGCGAGCATAAGCGCGGCAATTTTTATGACGCCATCATTATGGATCCACCCTCGTACGGGAGAGGCCCGTCGGGTGAGGTCTGGAAGATCGAGGATTCCATTGATGAGCTTGTGGGGCTTGCCGCGGGACTTTTGTCGCGCGAGCCGCTGTTTTTCCTGATCAATTCCTATACCACGGGTCTTTCCCCCCTTGCGATGAGCTATATCCTTGACCTTAAGGTGCGCGCACGCTTCGGCGGAAAAACCACTGCTGAGGAATTAGGTCTTAAGGTAACGAAAACAGGGTCTTTTCTCCCGTGCGGCGCAAGTGCGCGCTGGGGGCTTGAGGTGTAACTATGTCTGAAGCTTTTATTCATGTAAAGGATCTTTGCTATGCTTATTCCGATGAGGAAGGCGTGCAGCAGCAGGTCCTACGCGGCATCACACTTGACATTGCAAAGGGGGAGTATGTTGCGATCCTTGGGCACAACGGGTCGGGTAAATCCACCCTTGCAAAGCTTTTAAATGCGATCCTTGAGCCGAATAGCGGTGAGCTCGTTGTGGCGGGCAGCGACCTCGCGCAGGAGGACCTTTCCGAGGAGGAGCTTTACGCACTGCGTCGCCGTGTCGGCATGGTCTTTCAAAACCCCGATAATCAGTTGGTCGCTACCATCGTCGAGGAGGACGTTGCCTTCGGACCTGAAAATCTCGGCGTGCCCTCAAAAGAGATCCGCCGGCGGGTCGATGCGGCGCTCGCAGCCGTTGGCATGACGGATTTTGCACGGCACGAGCCGCACCGTCTTTCGGGCGGGCAAAAGCAGCGCGTTGCCATTGCAGGCATTCTTGCCATGGAGCCCGAGCTGATGATCCTTGACGAGGCAACCGCAATGCTTGACCCTCTTGGCAGAAAAGAGGTTATTGAAACAGTGGAGGCGCTTAACCGCGAAAGGGGCATTACGGTGCTCTCCATCACGCATTATATGAGCGAGGCGGCGCGAGCTGACCGCGTGATCGTGATCGACGACGGTAAGGTCATCATGGACGGCACACCGCGTGAGGTGTTTGCCCATCCCGATAAGCTCCTCTTAGCAGGGCTTGATGTGCCGCAATGCACGGCACTCGTGCACGCGCTGCGCAAAAGGGGCATTTCGCTCCCCTTTGAGCCTGTCAATGCCGAGGAATGCGCGGATATGATCTGCCACGCACTGGAGGTGAGATAATGGCTACCCTAACGCTTGAGCACGTTTCTTACGTTTATGGTGAGGGCACGCCCTTTGAGATGAAGGCGCTTAATGACGTTAGTCTTTCCTTGCGGGAAGGGGTCGTTACGGGCATCATCGGTCACACGGGGTCGGGCAAATCCACGATGGTACAGCTCTTCAACGGTCTTGAAAAGCCAATGGGTGGCAGGGTCCTGCTTGACGGCTGTGACATTTGGGCAGAGCCGAAGAAAATGCGGGATATCCGCTTTCGTGTGGGGCTTGTGATGCAGTATCCCGAGTACCAGCTCTTTGAGGAAACGGTAGGGGAGGACATCGCCTTCGGACCGCGCAATATGGGGCTTGATGAAACCGAGATCGCACAGCGCGTGCGTGAGGCGATCTCTTTTGTAGGGCTTGACGGATCGGTGCTGTCGGCATCTCCCTTTGATCTTTCCGGCGGTCAGAAGCGCCGCGTGGCAATTGCAGGTATTATGGCGATGAAGCCCGAAATTTTAGTACTTGACGAGCCCGCGGCAGGACTTGATCCCCGTGGCAGGGATAGCATCCTTCAGAGCATTCGTGCTTATGCAAGGAGCACGGGTGCAACCGTTGTTATCGTCAGCCACAGTATGGAGGATATGGCGGCGTATTGCGACGACATTGTGGTGATGTCACACGCAAAGGTCTGCTTCTCGGGCACGCGTGATGAGGTCTTTGCCAAGGCAGATATGCTTGCCGAGGTGGGGCTTGACGTCCCGCAGATCACCCATATCGCTATGCTTTTAAAATCGCGTGGCGTGTCGCTGCCAGACGGCATCTACACCGTTGAGGCGGCAACGAACGCCATAGCTGAACTGTTTGGTAAAGGATCCACTTTATGAAGAATATCGCCTTTGGGCAGTATTATCCTGCCCGATCACCCTTGCACGCAATGGATGCGCGCATCAAGGTGATCCTGTCAATCTTATATATCGTGGCGGCGTTCCTTTGCAAAAACGTGCTATCGTTCGGTGCGCTTCTTATGTCTGCTTTGCTGTTGCTGCTGCTCAGCCGCATTCCGCCGCGTATCGTGCTTCGCTCCTTGCGCCCCTTGTTTTTCATTATGCTCTTTACTGCGGTGCTCAATCTGTTTTTTGCCAAGGGCACGGTGGTGTTAGTGACGTTTTGGCGTGTCACCATTTATGTTGAGGGTGTTTACAGCGCAGTCTTTATGCTGGTGCGCATCCTTGTGCTGATCTTTGGCACAAGCATATTTCTCACCTATACCACCACGCCGATGGCACTCACCAACGCCATTGAGAGCCTGCTGTCGCCCCTTCGTCTTTTGCGCTTTCCCGTGCAGGAGTTTGCGATGATGATGAGCATCGCTCTGCGCTTTATTCCCACCCTGATGGAGGAAACGGAAAAGATCATGAACGCACAAAAGGCGCGTGGCGTTGATTTTTCAAGCGGCGGACTTATCAAGCGCGCAAAGGCGCTTGTCCCCATTCTTATTCCCTTGATCATAGCATCCTTCCGCCGTGCCGACGAGCTGGCAATGGCTATGGAATGCCGTTGCTACCGTGGCGGTAGCGGGAGAACAAAAATGACCGTGCCCCATCTGCACGTAGGGGATTTTGCCGCGCTTTTTCTGATGCTGGCATTCGGCGCATCGATCTTTTGCTTGAATCGCTTGGGATACGGCTATACGATGCTGTGAGGTAGAGGATGAAGATATTATTGAAGATCGCTTATCTCGGCACGGCGTATTGCGGCTATCAGGTGCAGCCAACGGGCGTGACCGTACAGCAAAAATTAAACGAGGCGGCATATGCTCTTTTCGGCTTTGACTGTGATATCGTGGGATGCAGCCGTACGGATAGCGGTGTGCACGCACGCGCCTTTTCGGCAACTGTCGCAAAAAAGGGAACAGGCACGCTTGAGACCACTGTCCCCGCCGCACGGATCCCGCGTGCGATGAATATGTATCTGCCCCCCGATATCGCGGTGCTTGAGGCAACGCCGGTTGCCGACGACTTCCACGCCCGCTACGACGTGCTTTCCAAGGAATACGAATACCTCATTTATAACGGTGCCGAGCGTGATCCGTTCCTTGTCGGCCGTGCCTGGCACGTGCCGAAGCACCTTGACGACGCGGCTGTTTCCTTGATGAACGAGGCGGCAGGGGTATTTGTCGGCACGCACGATTTTACGGCGCTGCGCGACGGCGATCCCGATGAAAAGGATCCCGTGCGCCACGTTTTTTCGGCATCTGTTAAAAGACTGGGAGATCTCATCTCCTTTCGCGTTTGTGCCGATGGCTTCCTTTACCACATGGTGCGCGTGATGATGGGCACGCTCCTTGAGGTCGGCAAGGGAAGGATCACACGGGACGAGCTTTCTGCGCACATCGCCGCCAAAGAGAGAAATTTGCTTGGCGGCACAGCCCCCGCCTGCGGTCTTTATCTTGACCGCGTGCTTTATCGTTAAATCTGAAAGGAGGAATAAGATGGATCGCGAAAACCGTGAGGTTACAGCGCTTGTAAAGGCAGATGCCAATCTGCCCGTCGCTACAAAGAAAACCGTTGGGTATTGGCTTCGTGTGGCAAACGGGTATAAAACTGCATTTTCGGTACTATGCTTTGTACTTGCTGTTTTTTTGGTGATATTTACCGTGCTGTCTGCACGCTCCTTTGCATATGATAGCTTGTTTTATTTCGGCAAGGACGTGGCAAACCTTATTTCTCTTGCAAATGATGACGACCGTGTCATCTATTACGATTACAAGGGCGAGAGCGCGCGCCCTGCGGCATACCGTGGCGGTGTTGCCGTGGCACACGCCGCGGGCGTTGATATCTATGCCGCGAGCGGTGAGCTGCTCTTAGCAGTCGAGGAAAGCCGTGACTGCGCGATGCCGCGCATTTCTGTGTCGCGTGACTACCTTGCCTTTTATGACTTTGGCGGCAATTCCTTTTGTGTTTGTAATTCCTACACAAAGCTATATGAGGGACAAACGGAACACCCCATTTACGGTGCTTTTGTGTCTGACGCAGGCTACGTTTCGCTCATCACGGGCTCTGACCCCTCGCCCGCCGCCGATGCCCCCTTTTATCTTTCCGAGGTGCTCGTTTACGATGCCAATTTTAATCTTGTGCAGCATTTCGGCAGAGCCACGGCAACGGTCAGTGCCGCGATCTCGGAAAACGGCAGGACCGTCACCCTTGTGGGTGCAGATGCTTCGGGGACGGTCGTTGACGTTTATACCGTCGGCGATGAAGATCCGCTTTCCACTACAAGGCTTTCGGGCTTTCCGTTGGCGGCGGGGTACACCGCGAGCAATAAGCTGGCTGTCCTTACCGATACCGCTTGCTACACGCTTTCCACAGCGGGAAAGCTATATGATACCGTGAGCTATGAGGGAGCATCACTTGCCGCATACAGCATAGATGAAAAAGGCATTGCGCTCGCCCTTGAGGTCGATCGTCTGCTGACAAGCTACCGTGTGCTCGTGCTTGATAAAAAGGGAAATATCAAATCGGATGCCCAAAGCCCTCATCGCGTTTCCTCGATCGCGCTATCGGACGATCACGTCTGGTTGCTTGGCGGTAATGAGATCAGTTGCTTCGCAAGGCGGGGAGAGGTATCCTTTAAAAGCCGTGAGGTATCCGAGGGAGCGCTTGGCATTGCCGCACTTGACGACCGTACTGCACGCGTTATGTTCCCCGCACAGGCGCTTGACCTTCAGGCGACGGAATGAGGTGACGCGATGAAGCATATTCCAAACGTTTTGACGGTGCTGCGCCTTTTATTGGTGCCACTGTTCCTCATCGTATATTTTACCGTTGCACCCATAGCAGCATTGCCCATCTCATGGCTTGCCGCGCTCACAGATATGCTGGATGGTTATCTTGCACGCCGCAATGGCTGGATCACGCGCCTTGGCAAGGTGCTTGATCCCATAGCGGATAAGCTGATGCAGGGGGCGCTCCTTTTGGCTGTGGTGGCGGATGGGATCCTGTGGTGGGCGCTGGCGATCCCATTTGTTCTAAAGGAACTGGCGCAAGGGGTACTGGGGGCACTAATGCACCGCCGCCGCCGCGTGCTGGTGGTCAGCCGCTGGTACGGCAAGGTGGCGCTCACGCTCTTTCACCTTGCTGTGAACCTTGCGGTGATACTAACGGCGTTCTTTGAGCCGACACGCCCTGCAGTCCTTGTGCCGTGCGGTGTTTTGTGGGCGCTTGCGCTCTTTATGATGCTGTTTGCTTTTGTCAGCTACGTCGTCAGCTATGCAAATATGGCGGCGGATATTAAGAAAGAATGGAAAGGGAAGCCCTCGGTGGGCGATCAAATTTAAATGGTAATGTGTTCTAAATGCCACAAGCGCGTGGCAACGGTATTTGTCACTAAGGTGGAAAACGGCGAGCGTAAGACCGAGGGGCTTTGTATGAAATGCGCGGCAGAGCTCGGTATGCCCACCGATCAAATGATCGGC
This sequence comes from Eubacteriales bacterium, assembly GCA_045596505.1. GTDB lineage: Bacteria > Bacillota > Clostridia > Oscillospirales > CAG-272 > Firm-07. The sequence continues at coordinate 3,171 of JAZOCO010000083.1, read as the reverse complement.
AACGTCATGGGCAAGCTTGGTATCTCGCCCGAGATGCTCGAGAATATGGAGGAGGAGCTGCACGGCATTATTGAGCAAAGCGGCGGTCTTCCCAGCGATAACGACGATAATGAGGACGGCGGCGCGCCCGCCATCGATTTTCCCAAGATCTTCCGTGAAAGCGGACTTTTCGGCACGCCCCAAAAGGGAAAGAGCGCCGAGGGAGAAAAGGGAGAGAAGAAGGAAAAGGCACCGAAGGAAAAAAAGCACAAATTCCTTGATACCTACTGCCGCAATCTTACCCGCCGTGCGCGTGAAGGAAAGCTTGACCGCATCGTCGGGCGCGAGCGCGAGCTTGCGCGCGTGATACAAATTCTTTGCCGCCGCCAAAAGAACAACCCGTGCCTGATCGGCGAGCCGGGTGTCGGTAAAACCGCCATTGCCGAGGCGCTTGCCACGCGCATTGCCGAAAATAACGTCCCCTATAAGTTGCGTGGCAAGGAGGTGTATCTCGTTGACCTCACCGCATTGGTCGCGGGCACGCAGTTCCGCGGGCAGTTTGAGTCGCGCATTTTGGGACTTTTAAAAGAGGTCACCGATGCAGGAAATATCATACTTGTCATTGACGAGGTGCATAACATTGTCGGCACGGGCGAATCGGAGGGCAGCGTCAATGCCGCCAATATCCTAAAGCCCGCGCTTTCTCGCGGCGAGGTGCAGATCATCGGCGCCACGACTCTTAACGAATACCGTAAATATATTGAAAAGGATTCCGCGCTTGAGCGCCGCTTCCAGCCCGTGACGGTGAGCGAACCCTCGCTTGCCGATACCGTGGAGATGCTGCGGGGCATCAAGCACTATTACGAGGCATTCCACGCAGTCAGCATCCCCGATGAGATTTTACGCCGCGCGGTGGTCCTCTCCGAGCGCTATATTACCGACAGATACCTGCCCGATAAGGCGATCGATCTCCTTGACGAGGCTGCCGCAAACCTTTCTCTTAACTCCTCGGTTTTAAACGAAAGTTATGAAATAAAAGAACAAATGTTGGCGGAAAAAGAGAAACGAGAGCAAATTGAGGCACAAGATGCACCCGACGAGCAGTCCGAAAAGCGCCGCTTTGAGGAGCTTGCCAAGATCAAGGCAAGGGAGCTTCAGCTCTCGGAGCGCCTTTCTGAAATTGAGCCCGAGATCGGGCGCGTCGTGATGGGCGAGGAGGAGCTTGCGCAGGTCATCGAGATCTGGACGGGCGTGCCCGCCGCGAATATCAGCGAAAATGAATTTGCGCGTATCGACGGGCTGGAAGCGCGCCTGAAAAAACGCATCATCGGGCAGGATCACGCCGTCGCGGCTGTCGCGCGCGCCATCAAGCGTAACCGCGCGGGCGTATCCTATAAAAGGAAGCCCGTGTCCTTCATCTTTGCGGGTCCCACGGGAGTTGGCAAGACCGAGCTGGTAAAAACGCTTGCCGCCGATCTCTTTGATAGCCCCGAAACCCTAATAAGACTTGATATGTCGGAATTTATGGAAAAGCATTCGGTGTCGCGCATCATCGGCGCACCTCCCGGATACGTCGGCTACGACGAGGCAGGGCAGCTCACGGAAAAGATCCGCCGCCGCCCCTATTCCGTGGTGCTCTTTGACGAGATCGAAAAGGCGCACCCCGACGTGCTCAATATCCTGCTGCAGATCCTTGACGACGGCAGGATTACAGACGCACGCGGCAAGACCGTCAATTTTGAAAACACCGTGCTCGTAATGACCACCAATGCAGGGTCTGATAAGGCGGGGGCTTTGGCTGGGTTCCTTGGTGACACCGATACCGCCGCCGAGGCACGCACCGAAAAGGCGCTTGCTACGTTCCTGCGCCCCGAGTTTTTAAACCGCGTCGATGAGGTCATCACCTTCCGCGCCCTCGAGGAGGAGGATTTTGTAAAGATCGCCGCTATCCAAATGGGCGAGCTGCAAACAGCCCTTGCCGAGCGGCATATCACCCTCACCTTTACCGATGCGGCACTCGCGCTTATCGCAAAGCGCTCCTATTCTCATAAATTTGGCGCGCGCAATATGCGCCGCTTTATCCAAAAGAACGTGGAGGACGTGCTGGCAGAGAAGATCATCGCCGATTACAGTCGCTCCATCACCCACGCCGCCGTCACCGTCAAAAACGGCGAGCTTCGCATCGAAGCGCTCTAAGTGCACCGCAGTTTTATTGTCATCCTGAGGCGGGCAATAAAGCCCGCCGTGAGGATCTCCGAAATTGCAATCGGCAATTTCGGCGCAATGTTCGCACCTAACCCCCGTAGGGGCGACCGGTGTCGCCCGCAAACCCACGTATCAAGGCGCTTTGATGCGAAAAACTGTGCCAAATTGTAAAAAAAATGTAAACGATCACTTTCGTTGTTGCATTTAAACCTTTATTGTGTTATAATTCTTCACGCTTGCGTGATGGCGAGCAAAAACACACACGGTAACAAATGTCGGGTCGGTGCCTGCGCGCCGCGTAGGTGGCTCGGCGAGCTGCCGTGGTGGAAAAAAACCAAAGGAGGACATAAAAATGTCTGTTATTACCATCAAACAGCTGCTTGAAGCAGGCGTCCATTTCGGACACCACACCAGAAGATGGAACCCCAAAATGCAGGAGTACATCTTCACCGAGCGTAACGGTATCTACATTATCGACCTGCAGAAGACCGTTAAGAAGTTCGAGGAGGCTTACAACTTCGTTCGTGAGCTTTCCGCAAACAACGGCACCATCCTTTTCGTTGGTACCAAGAAGCAGGCTGCCGATGCCATCAAGGAAGAGGCAGAGCGCTGCGGCATGTACTACGTTAACGTACGTTGGCCCGGCGGTATGATGACCAACTTCAAGACCATCAAGAGATCCATCGCACGCCTTAATTCTCTTAACAAGATGCAGGAGGACGGCACCTGTGATCTGCTTCCCAAGAAGGAAGTTGCTTCCATGCAGAAGGAGATCTTCGATCTGGAGAAGAGCTACGGCGGTATCAAGACCATGGAAAGACTGCCCGACGCTGTATTCATTGTTGACCCCCACAAGGAGCACAACGCTGTTCTTGAGGCGAAGAAGCTGGGCATCCCGGTCATCGCTATCGTTGATACCAACTGCGATCCCGACGACGCCGATTATATCATTCCCAGTAACGATGACGCTATCCGCGCCATCAAGCT
>JAZOCO010000082.1:0-16638 GCA_045596505.1 Eubacteriales bacterium | reverse complement strand
CCCATACCCAGTCTGTCCTCGGGTACGAAGGAAAGACGAACACCAAGCTCACGTATCTGCAGAGGAGTTTTGTCGCGGAGGTCATCGGTAGAGCCTGTCTTGGGGTTATTATATAGGATCTCACCCTCACTGAGGTGCTGGAGTCCTGCAATCGACTCAAGGAGCTCACGCTGACCACTTCCGGCAATTCCTGCGATACCGAGAATCTCACCTGATCTTGCAGTAAATGAAATGTCGTCAAGCACCTTGACTCCCTCGCGGTTTATGCAGCTAATATTTTTAACAAGGAGTCTATCCTGAGGATCCACAGGGTCTGTACGCTCGATATTCAGCTCTACCTTCTTACCGACCATCATCTCAGTAAGCTCGGCTTCGTTTGTTTTTGCGGTCTCAACAGTTCCGACGTATTCACCCTTACGGAGAACGGAAACCCTGTCGGAAAGTGAGAGCACCTCATGGAGCTTATGTGTAATGATAATGATTGCCTTGCCGTCATCTCTCATTCTGCGAAGAACGGCAAAGAGCTTTCTTGTCTCCTGAGGAGTAAGAACAGCCGTAGGCTCATCAAGGATGAGAATATCGGCACCTCTGTAAAGCACCTTAATGATCTCGACGGTCTGCTTTTCTGACACGGACATCTCATATATCTTTTTGGTAGGGTCGATATCAAACCCATATTTATCACTGATCGCATGAACCTTTTCAACAACATCAGAAATATTATATCTTCCCTCTTCCTTTAAGCCGAGAACAACATTTTCGGCCGCTGTGAAGAGATCAACAAGCTTAAAATGCTGATGGATCATACCGATCTTGTGCTCAAACGCCTCATGAGGAGAGCGGATGGAAACCTGCTTGCCTCCGATAAATATCTGCCCCTCATCGGGATGATAAATACCGGATATCATATTCATAAGCGTTGTCTTACCGCTTCCGTTCTCACCGAGAAGCGAAAGTATCTCACCGTTGTTCACACTGAGGCTGACATTATTGTTGGCGATAATATTGCCAAATCTCTTGGTAATATTTCTAAGCTCAATAGCTACGCTCATATCAAATCTGACCTTTCTTTTTAGCTTTCAAAAGAGCCCGCAACAAGCTTACAGGCACTTTTCAAAGTTAAAAATAAAGGCTCAAGGCGGAGCGCAAAAAACGCACTCCGCCTGAGCGGATATTTTAATTATTTCTCAGAGATACCGTCGATGTACTTGATATCGAAGTAAGGAGCGCTTCTCTTAGCGGACTCGTCAAAGATACCGTTTCCAACAACATTGGTGTCGGGAGTAAATGCGTCATCGGTGATAACGTCAGCAATGTACTCCTCGAGGGGTTTGCCGTCAACAGTGAACTTAGTTGTATCGAATACCTTAACAGAACCGTCCTTGAGACCCTTGATAGCAGCATCAATAGCCTCAGCAGTACCCTCAGCAGCTACGACCTCGTTGAGCTCTGTGAGAAGAACGGACTCAGATGCAAGAGAACCGCACCAGTCAGAGGGGATCTTCTCGCCCTTAAGCTCAGCATTGATGATCATTCTGAGGTAAGGAGTCCAGTCGATCTTGGAGGAGATAAGAGCTGTTGTGGGAGCCATGGAGATAGTGCTGATGTTGTAAGCTACATTGGGAACGTTTCTTGCTTCACAAGCCTTGGGAGCACCCACGGAGTCAGCGTGCTGGCTGATAAGAACGCAGCCATTGTCCATAAGAGTGTTTGCAGCCTCTTTCTCAAGAGCGATGTCGAACCAAGAGTTTGTGTAAACCACTTCCATTGTAGCGGAGGGGCATACGCTTCTTACGCCGAGGAAGAAGGAAGTGAATCCGGAAACAACCTCTGCATAGTTGAATGCACCTACGTAACCTACCTTAGCCTGCTCTGCAGTGATGTCGCCGTTCTCGATCATCTCGTTAAGCTTCATACCTGCAGCAATACCAACAAGGTACCTGCCCTCATAGATGGAAGCAAATGCGTTGTGGAAGTTGTCAAGGCCTGCGATCTGCGCCTGTGTACCTGTTGCGTGGCAGAACTGAACCTCGGGGAACTCCTTAGCAGCGCGGATGATGTGGCTCTCGTGACCGAAGGAGTCAGCGAAGATGATATCGCATCCGTCGTCAGCGAAGGAAGCCGCAGCCTCGTAGCAGTCGTTGGACTCGGGAATGTTGGTCTTGAACATTACCTGCTCATCAGTAAGACCGAACTCTTCCTTAACCTTAAGAGCTGCATCCATAAAGTTCTTGTCGTATGTGGAGTTTTCGTCGTGGAGAAGGATAAAGCCGATCTTGAAATCAGACTTATCGAGAGTTGTGTCAGCCTCCACGGGAGCAGTTGCCTTTACCATGTCACCGTTAAGGGTAACAGCAGCGGAGTCACCGCCCTCTTCGGTTTTCTTTCCGCAGGATGCGAATGCACAGCAGAGAGCTGCAAGCATAGCAACTGCGAGAAGAACTGAAAGGATCTTTTTCATGTCTTTGTTCTCCTTGCCTTTTGGCAAAATATTTATGTAAATTAAATTACATACAAGTGTAGATCATCTACGGAAGGTAATACCTTCCTCCACTGACATTTTTTCTATGATCGCCAGCGATTCCACGCGGACACCCTCACTTCTGAGCTGATCTCCGCCACCCTGGAAGCCCTTTTCGATCTGCACGGCACATCCTGCAAGTGTAGCGCCGGCGCTTCTAATGATCTCTATAAGACCGCGAAGTGCCTCACCGTTTGCAAGAAAGTCGTCAACTATGAGCACACAGTCATCCTTTGTAATATAGTCAGCAGACACGGTTGCTGTATAGTCTGTTGAGTGTGTATAGGAATGTATCCTTGCTGTCAGCACGTTTCCGGACACATTGGAAGCATGGCTCTTCTTAACAAAAACCAGCGGGACGCCCATTGCTGCCGCAACCGCAAAGCCAATGGCAATGCCGCTTGCCTCAATGGTGACCACCTTATTCACGGGCACACCCTTATAAAGACGGACTACCTCCTGCGCCATTTCCTGTGCAAGAGATGTGTCCACCATCTGATTCAGAAAGCTGCCTACTTTAAGAACATTACCGTCAAGTACAAGTCCCTCTTTTACGATCTTCTCTTCAAGTGCTCTCATAGAAAATGCCCCATAAAAATAATCTGCCGCGAATAATTTACCTATTATTGACTAAAAAATCGGTATAATTCGCGGTTATCTAACACCTTCATTATAACCCTTTCGGGCACAAAAATCAAGATGGCATCTTGTCACAAAACAAAAGTGCACCAAGTCAAAACATTGTCTATTTTGACTTGATACACTTTTTTGCGAAAAATTTCGTCAAATGACCGGAAACAATCAGTATATCTTATGGAAATGTTTTATTTAACGAAAGCCAGGAGAGACTGACCTGCGGCATATAAAACAGGAACAAGGAGTGCCGGCAGCATATTCCCCACACGAAGCTTTTTTCCGAAGGCAAGATTCACTCCAACGCCGAATATGAGCACGCTTCCCACCATTGAAAGATTGCCGACAAGGTTTCCGTCTCCGAGGCTGTAAAGATAAGGCTCCACAGCACCTGCAAACAGGGTAAATGCGCCTTGATAGATAAACATGGGGATAGCCGAGCACATGACCCCGACTCCGAGAGTGGAAGCGAAGATCATGGTTGACATGAAATCAAGGATCGACTTTGTGAACAGAATGGACGTGTCTCCTTCAAGGGCATCCTTGATGGGTCCGATGATCGCCATGGCTCCAATACAGACCACAAGAGTAGCCGACACGAAGCCCTCTGTAAAGTTTCCGCTTGAGGAAGCGAATATCTTCATCCTTTTCATGCGGTCACCCATGCTCTCAAGCTTTTCCTCTATCTTCAAAAGCTCACCTACCACAGTACCGAGAGCAAGGGACACGCACAGCAGCATGATCCCTTGGGTGGATATACCCGAATCTGTTACCGCGAGCATCTCGGAAAGGGCGCCTGATGCACCGATAAAGATAGTTGCGCATCCGATAGCCTTCATGAGCGACGAGCTGATACGCTCATTTATACCGCGCTTCAAAAGGATTCCGACAAGGCTTCCCGCAATTACCGCGGCTGTATTTACAATAGTACCTAAACCAAACATTTTGCTTTACTTCCTTTTCCATCAGAACATGGTGAGCTGATTTGTTTTGGAAAGTCCCTTCAGCACACCATTTCGTTCAAGAATCTCCTGAACGGACTTAGACATACCGCTCTCGCGCTTAAGGTCATCTATGGAGAATATCTGACAACGTTCTCTTGCCGCAACGATATTTTCCGCCGCCGCAGAGCCCACTCCCGGCAGGGAGTCAAATGGCAGGCGTATCTTACCGTCCTCGGGGACATATTTATGGGCATCCGACTTGTGGAAATCAACGGGGAGGAAGGAATAACCTCTCTGGTAGCACTCATTCACAAGATTGAGTGCATCGAGAGTGTCAGCCTCCTTCTGCGAAAGATCCACACCGGGACGCGTATATTCCTTTATCATAGCGGCAACCTTATCCTTACCGCCCATAACGATCTCTGCATCAAATCCCGAGGGAGCCGCAGTAAAGTACGCCGCATAGAACACAACCGGATGATAGATCTTGTACCATCCAAGTCTGAGCGCGTCCATAACGTATGCTGCCGCGTGTGCCTTGGGGAACATGTACTTGATCTTTTTACAGGAGCCGATATACCATTCGGGCACGGCGTGTGCGCGCATGTCCGCTTCCCATTCGGGGGAAAGTCCCCTGCCCTTACGCACGCTTTCCATAATTTTAAAGGCAAGTGCGTTTTCAAGTCCGTAGCGTATAAGGTCATTCATAATGTTATCGCGACATCCAATCACGTGAGAGATATCGCAGATGCCCTCTTTGATGAGATCCTGCGCGTTGCCGACCCACACATCCGTGCCGTGGGAAAGCCCCGAGATCTGCAAAAGATCTGCAAAGGAGCGCGGCTTTGCCTCCTCGACCATTTTCATAACAAAGCGTGTGCCAAACTCGGGCAAGCCGTACGTGCCAAGCTGTGCGTCGATATCCTCAGGGCTGATGCCAAGAGGCTTGGTGGAAAGGAACAGCTCGTAGACCTCGGGATCGTTCATTGGAACGTCAAGAACGCTGGTGTTTGAAAAGCGCTCGATCCACTTATATTTGGTCGGGATATCGTGCCCGAGCTCATCAAGCTTGAGGAGCGTATCGTGCAGATATTCAAAGGTAAAGTGGGTGGTAACGATATCGGAATTGGGATCGTCGGCAGGATGCTGCACGGGACAAAAATCATAGATCTCGTACTCCTTAGGCACCACAACAATGCCACCGGGATGCTGACCTGTGGAGCGCTTCACGCCCACGCAATGTGCCGCCAAGCGGTTCATTTCCGCACGCGGGAGCGAGATGCCCTTTTCCTCCATATATTTCAACACAAAGCCAAAAGCCGTTTTATCCGCAATACCGCCGACCGTGCCTGCGCGAAACACATTTTCCGCGCCAAACAGCTCCTCTGTATACTTATGGACCTGTCCCTGCACCTCACCCGAAAAGTTCAGGTCAATATCGGGCGACTTATCTCCGTAAAAGCCAAGGAAGGTCCCAAACGGGATATCGTGCCCATCGTTGTTCATTTTGGTGCCACAAACGGGGCAGCTCTTGTCGGGCAGATCAAAGCCCGAGCCGATCCCCGAGGGGATGGTAAACTCGCTATGCCGACACTGTGGGCACCAATAGTGCGGAGGCAAGGGGTTTACCTCGGAAATGCCCGCCATAGAAGCCACAAAGGAAGAACCGACAGAGCCGCGCGAGCCAACCAAATATCCCTTGCTCTCGCTAAAGCCTACCAGCTTTTGCGCGATCATATAAAGCACGGCAAAGCCGTTTTTGATAATAGAGGTCAGCTCCTTATCAAGACGGCTGCTGACGATCTCGGGGAGCGGATCTCCGTACATCGATTTGGCGCGCTCATAGCAGATGCGCTGGAGGTCCTCCTCCGCGCCCTCCATATTCGGCGTAAACGTACCCTTAGGGAACGGGCGGATATCCGCGTCGATCCCGTCGGCGATCAGGTTGGTATTGGTTACCACTACCTCATACGCCTTATCCTCGCCAAGATACGAAAATTCCTCAAGCATCTCCTCGGTGGTGCGGTAATAAAGGGGTGTGTTGCCGTCCTCAAACTTCTTAATGCTGGTCAGCACCTCGCGGAAAATGGCATCCTCGGGATTTAAAACGTGCGCGTCACACGTGGCGACCACGGGTATCCCCAGCTTTTCACCCAGTGCTACTACGCGGCGGTTGAGGTCACGAAGATCCTCATCGCTCCCGACCTTTCCTTCTGTCACCAGGAAGTGATTGTTACAAATAGGCTGGATCTCAAGATAATCGTAAAATTTGGCGATCTCCTCGATCTCGCTCTCGGGCTTGTTATCGAGAATGGCGCTCATCAGCTCGCCCGCCACACATGCAGACCCGACGTACAGTCCCTCTCGGTGCGTTTCAAGCACGGTTTTCGGGACGCGCGGGACCTTGCGATAGTAATTAAGATATCCGTACGATACCAGCTTGTAAAGATTTTTCAGTCCCACCTTGTTCCTGACCAGCAGGATCTGGTGATACGTCGTCAAACGAAGCGGATCTGCCGACGCACTCATATCATTTTCAAGATCTTTAAAATTGCGCAGCTCTGCCGCCTGCATCTTTTCCTGCATCTTAAAGTAGATGGCGGCAAGCATTTCGGCATCGTCCGCGGCGCGGTGATGATTAAAATCGCCAAGTCCAAAATGCTTTGCAAGCGCGTCAAGCTTATGGGATTTCAGCTCGGGGTTGAGATGGCGTGAAAGTGCAACGGTATCAAGATACGGATTTTCAAAGCTAAGTCCGCAGTTTTTTGCCGCAACGCGGATAAAGCCCACGTCAAAATCGGCATTGTGGGCAATAAGAAGGCGATCTCCCACAAACGCCAAAAACTCGGGTAGCACCTCGGCTATCGTGCGGGCGTCCTTTACCATATCGTCGGTAATGCCCGTTAGCTCCGTGATCTCGGGGGGAATGGGCATTTCGGGATCAACAAAGGTATTATAGCGCGCCAGCACCTCGCCGCTCTTTACCTTAACCGCACCGATCTCGGTGATGGCACAGGTGCGATTGGAAAGTCCTGTGGTTTCGATATCAAAGACCACAAATTCATCCTCAAACGTGCCCTTGTACGTGCCGAAAAGCGCACTTGCGGTATCGTTGACAAAATACGCCTCCATGCCGTAAATGACCTTTTGCCCCAGCTTTTCCGCCACCAGCATTGCCTCCTGGTAAGCTTGTACGTTTCCGTGGTCGGTGAGTGCCACGGCAGAGTGCCCCCACTCGTGCGCCTGTTTTACGGCAACGTCGGGGGGGATCAGCGCATCCATAGCGGACATCATCGTATGCAAATGCAGCTCCACGCGCTTTTTTGGTGCTTCGTCCTTTCGCTTGATGCGCTTCACAGTGGCAATATCGGTATAGTAAAAGGTAACGTCAATGTCCCTTACCTCTTTATGTACATCGTGCTTGGTATAGCCGTGCAGTGCCACTGCCGCGCCGTCAAAGACCACTTCCCCAAGCGCCGACTTCTCCTCGGCATTGATGCCGAATTTTTTGACCATAATAGAGGAGCTGCCGTCGGTAACACCGAAGCTGATATTATATTTTGTGCCGTCACGCGTGGTATCCTCGGTATAACCAAAGACCTCGCCAACCACCACGAGCCCGCGAACAGGTGTGGTGATACGCGCGATGGGCGAAGGGGTGATCGGGAAGGCTGTGCCGATTGCATAAACGGGTGCGGACACGTCAAATTTATAAGCACCGACTGTGCAAACGCCATCCTCGATAACGGCATCTGCGACCTCACCCAAAAGCGACATCACACGCTCGCCCGTGGGCTGCGCAGGGGCTGCCGCGCTGCTCTCGTTGCCCATAGGTCGCTCGTTTCTGCGCTCGTCATAGGCAATACTGCTCTTTTTGAGCTGTGCGTCAAGCGCCGCAAGCTCTTCCGAGCCGCCGTAACGGTAATTGGCGGCAAGTGCATCGGAGTGACGGATCACGACCTTGTAGTTCAGCCCGAACTCACTGCGGATGATGCCCGAGATCACATTTGGCGTTTTGCCAAGCTCCATCAGCAAAAGACTCTCGTCAAGATACGGCATTTCGATGATAACGGTATCCCCGTCGAGCGTAGCCGTATAGGAATGGAAAAAGCCGCGCGCGACCACGCCGATGCGCTGCGCCTCCTCCAGCACCTCGGAAATATAGGTTTCGCCAAAGAGAGTGGCGGGATAGCGGGGCAACAAGCGCACCAATGTCAGCTCATATGCCTTTGCGATCTCGCTTTCCACGCGATAAAGCGCGGATTTACGCACAAGCGTGGGAAAGTGTGCGTGCACCTCTATCATACGCTTTTCCTTATCCGCGCGAAGCGTGATATCCCGCCCCTCACGGAGCCACGCGGCATCGGACGTGTCGGGGGTATATCTATTAAAAATCTCAAGTAGGTTTTTTCCCGCCATTTTCTTACCTCTTTTTTTACTCTGACAGAAAAACGGCGAAAATTTACCGCCGCGAGGCTTATTTGTTCAAGCTCCCTTGCGGCTATCGCCGTTTATCTGTTTTTAAGTTTCTTAATTTCTGCGATCAAACGATCGATCACCTGCTCCTCGGGGATCTTTTCGATGATCTCGCCACGTGCGATCAGCAGCGCTTCCCCAACGCCGCCGCAAATACCGATATCCGCCTCTCGTGCTTCCCCCGGGCCATTTACGGGACAGCCCATCAGTGCGACGCGGATGGGAAGGTCCAAAAGCCCCTCCTCGGCTGCTGCCCTCTCAAAGCGTTCGACAAGAGGAATGAGGTCGATCTTGGTTCTGCCGCACGTGGGGCAGCTGACGATATTCATGCCGCTTTGCCCCTCGATGCCAACTGCGGAAAGGATATTGCGTGCGGCAGTGATCTCCTGAGTGGGATCAGCCGTGAGGGACACGCGCACAGTGTCACCAATGCCATCGCAAAGAAGCGCCCCCACGCCAATGGCACTTTTGATGCTCCCGCGCATGCCCCCGCCCGCCTCGGTGACACCGAGATGGATGGGATAGTCGGAGTCTTTGGCAAACAGGCGGTTTGCCGCGATCATGGTAGGCACGTCCGATGCCTTGATGGAGACGACCGTATCGTAAAAATCATATTTTTCAAGCAAGCGAACGTGGTAAAAGGCACTTTCGCAAAGTGCCGCGGGCGTTACCGCCCCGTGCTTTTCCAGCACGTGCTTTTCAAGCGACCCGCCGTTCACACCGATGCGAATAGGCACGCTGTGTGCCCGACACGCCTTTACCACGGCGTGCACGCGATCCTCGCCGCCAATATTGCCCGGGTTGATGCGGATCTTATCAACACCAACCTCAGCACAGCGCACCGCCACCCGATAATCGTAGTGAATATCGGCAACAAGGGGTAGCCCCACATTGGCATTCTTGAGACGATACATCACCTCTGCCGCTGCCATGTCGGGCACGGTGAGGCGGACGATATCACAGCCTGCCACTTTAAGCGCCTTCACTTGGGCGAGGGTCTTATCAAAATCGTGCGTGTCGGTATTGGTCATTGACTGTATGGCAATGGGTGCGTCGCCACCAAGCTTGACATCGCCGACCATTACCGACCTTGCCGTTCTTCGTATCTCGTTATACTTCATCGCACAAACAACCCTGCTATATCCTTACAAAATACCACTACCATTAACAAAAGCAGCAGCATCAATCCCGCAAAGTGGATATATCCTTCAATGTCCTTATTAACAGGCTTTCTTGTCACACCCTCCACGATAAGAAACAGGAGTCTGCCGCCGTCAAGCGCGGGGATCGGCAACAAATTAAAGACACCCAAATTGACGGTGATCACGATGACAAGATAAAGGAAATTGGGAAAGCCCGATTTTGCGGCATCCACCATACCTTCCGTCACACCGACAGGCCCCGAAACGGCATTAAGACCGTATCTGCCGCCGATCATATCCCCCAGCTGATCAAAGATCATCTTTACTGTGGATACCGAGCGCGAAAAGCTGTGCCGCACGACGCTTCCAAAGCTTTTTTCCTCAGCATAAACACGAAAATCCGCCGAGCCGAAATGAATACCCTCGCTTTCAAGTGTGGGAAAGATCACGCCCTTTAGCTCGACCCTCTCCCCGTTCCTTTTCACGGTGAGGTCAACGGGCTTATATCCATCGTTTAAGATCTCGTATATCAGCTCGTTGCCCGTGAAAACGCGCACACCGTTCACGTGCGTGACGGTATCCCCCACCTGTAAGCCGTAGGCGGAGCTGGTAGCATCCTCATTAAAGATAGCCACAGTAGTAGAGGCAAGATTTGGCGTTGAGAGCACTAAAACGATCATCAGTAAAAAGCCAAGCACCACGTTCATCAAGGGGCCTGCCAGCACGATAGCGATCCTTTGCCATACGCGCTTTGCGCCGAAGGCGGCGGGAGAATCGCTTTCCTCATCCTCGCCCACCATACTAACGTACCCGCCGATGGGAAAGGCACGCAAGGAATAGACGGTGACCGCTTCCCCCTCTTGTGCTTCTTTCGTTTTTACGGTATCGCCACCTGCGACTGCATCAAAATCAAGTGCGGTATTATCGCCCGCCTTGCCGTCATCATGCGCTCCACTGTCATAACGGCGCTTACCTCGCCAAGAAAAAAGCTTGGGACCCATACCAATAGAAAACTCCTTGATGCCGACGCCTGCGGCGTGCGCCACCAAAAAGTGCCCGAGCTCGTGGATCATAATGAGCAAGCCGAACACCAGCAAGGCTAAAATTACGTACAAAACTGTTAGCATAACTACTCCTTAAAATAGAGCGTTTGGGTCAAATAAGGGACTCCGCGCGCTCTCTTGCTTCCCTGTCGACGTCTATGATCTCGGAAAGTGTGTGTGCGCCCGCCGCGTGGGGCATATCCGACGTGACACGAAGCACGATATCGGATATCTGAAGGAAGGGGATGCGGCGCGAAAGGAAGGCGGCGACCGCCACCTCGTTTGCGGCATTGAGTGCCGCGGGCATAGCGCCCCCTTGCGCGAACGCTTTTTTGGCAAGCGGCAAAAGCGGAAACGCTTCCTCATCGGGTGCGGCAAACGTAAGCTTGCCGACCTTTAATAGATCAAGCTGTGAGATCACGGCGGCAGTGCGTGCGGGCGCGGTCAGTGCATACTGCACGCAAAGGCGCATATCGGGCACGGACATTTGTGCAATGACGCTGTTATCAATATATTCTACCATAGAATGGATTATACTCTCGCGATGCACGACCACGTCGATCTGATCTGAGGTGACACCGAAAAGATGCGCCGCCTCGATCACCTCAAAGCCCTTATTCATCAAAGTCGCGGAATCGACCGTGATCTTTGCGCCCATCTGCCACGTGGGATGTGCCAGCGTTTGATCTACGGTGATATGCTTTAGCTCGCTTCTCTTTTTGCCGAAAAACGGCCCACCCGACGCCGTGAGGATGAGTCGCTTGATCTCGCGGGAGCTACCCGATCTCAGGCACTGAAAAATAGCGGAATGCTCACTGTCAACGGGAGTGATGGAAAGCCCCTTTTCCCTTGCCGTTCTCATCACGATATCGCCCGCGACCACAAGGGATTCTTTATTGGCAAGCGCCAAATTCTTGCCAGATTCCAGCACAGCGAGTGTGGGGCGAAGCCCCGCCTCGCCGATAATGGCGTTTACGGCAAATTCGGCAGGAACCTCACCGATCATTTCAAGTAGCCCAGCCTCTCCGACAAAAACACGGATATTGGTATCGGCAAGTGCAAGGCGAAGGTCGGCAGCAGCCCCCTCGTCGGTCATAGCCACGGCGCGCACCTTTAATTCTCTTGCCTGTTCGGCAACGCGTTGCCAGCTTTTATGGGCAGAAAGCGCCTTGACCCTGATTCCGTGCTGCTTTGCAACGTCGATCGCCTGCTCACCCACGGAGCCTGTCGAGCCAAGGATCATAGTAGTGGGAAATTCTTTTTCTCTCATAGCATTTAAGAAAAGATCGGGAAATAGGTGTTGATGAGCAGCACCAGTACCGTTACTGCCATACTGGAATCAAAGCGATCGAGAAGTCCGCCGTGCCCCGGGAGCATCCAGCCGTAATCCTTCACGCCCTGCTCGCGCTTGATCGCGGACATGACAAGATCGCCGATCTGCGACACCACGCCGATCACCATACCGCCAAGCCCCAGTACCAAATAATTGGGAGTGACGCCAAAAGCTTTTGCAACGATCACACCGTAAACAACGGCTGTAATGGCACAAAACACGAAGCCACCGATCGCTCCCTCTACGGTCTTTTTGGGGCTGACCGCCTCGATCAGCTTATGCTTGCCGAAGGCTCTGCCGCAAAAATAGGCAAAGGTATCGGTCGTCCAAGAGAAAATAAACGGGATAAGCACCAAAAATCTGCCAACATTATCAATATTACGCAGCACCACCACCGCGGAATTTGCGCCGATGATATAAAACGAGGTCATAAAGATAAGACCGATCCTTCCCATATCTACCTTGCCGAACTGAAAAACGATAAGGGCAAAAAGATAGATCGCGAGCGCCAGTGCGGTGATCACCGCGACGCGCACGTATTCCCGCATATTACTATGCATCACGCGTGCCAGCATCGGAAACGCGAGAGCTGCAAGATACAGCGGCACGCTGACGGGATAATTTTTGTCAAGCCGCAGGCAATGCAGCATTTCCCATACCGAAACAAAGGCAATGCCGGAAATAAGCAATGGGAACAAATAGGTTAAAGGATTGCTTGGCTCTCTTATATCGGAAAACCAAAAAAACGGCGTAATGCCAAGTATCGCAACGATTGCCGTAATAATGCGAGTCCTCATCTCAAAACCTCCACAGATCACACGCCGCCAAAGCGACGCTTTCTTGTTAAAAACTCCTCGATCGCCTCATCCACCTGCTTGGCACCGAAATCGGGCCAGAGCACGTCGGTAAAATACAGCTCGGCATACGCCGCCTGCCACAGCAAAAAATTGGAAATGCGAAGATCCCCACCCGTGCGAACGATCAGATCAAGCGCGGGGCTGGCGGCGGTATAAAGCGCGCCATCAATATCAGCCTCCGTCACATTTGTGCGCCCCTCGGCGATCAGGCGGTTACAGGCGTGCACGAGCTCGTCGCGTCCGCCGTAATTAAGGGCTATGTTTAGAATGCGCGTGTGCTCCCTTGTTTTCTCCTCAAGGCGCTCCATACGCGCGCGGCGCTTTTCATCAAAGGCGGATTTGTCACCGAGAAATACCACGCGAAACGCATACTCATCGATCTTTTTTTCGCACTCCGCAAGGTATGTATCCATCAGCTTTAAAATGGCATTGACCTCTTTTTGGGGGCGCTTCCAGTTTTCGGTCGAAAAGGCGTAAAAGGTGACTGCCGCAAGACCCAGCTTATCGCAATGATCAAGCACGGTGCGAAACGCCTTGACACCGAAGCGATGTCCGTATTCGCGCGGCATTCCCCTTTTTTTCGCCCAGCGGCCGTTGCCGTCCATAATAAACGCCACGTGCCTTGGCATATTTGCCGATGCTTGTGTGTTACCCATAAATACCTCAATTCATATAAAGCATTGGGCGGAGAGGACAACCGTCCCACCGCCCGTATTGCTTTGATCAGATAGCCATAACGTCCGCTTGCTTTTCAGAAACGGCGGAGTCGATTTTTTTGATATACTTATCCGTAAGATCCTGCACCGATTTTTCAGATGCCTTTCTCTCGTCCTCGGTCATCTCGCCATCCTTTTCCATCTTCTTGCAAAGATCGTTGGCATCGCGGCGAACGTTACGCACAGCCACCTTTGCCTCCTCGCCCATCTTCTGCACCTGCTTTGAGAGCTCTTTTCTGCGCTCCTCGGTCAGCTGCGGGAACACAAGGCGAAGCACCTGACCGTCATTTGCGGGGGTGATGCCCACGTCAGAGGAAAGAATTGCCTTTTCCATTGCCTTGAGGGTCGAGCCGTCATAGGGCTTGATGACAAGGGTACGTGCGTCCGCGAGGCGTATATCCGCCATGGAATTCAGGGGCGTTTGAGAGCCGTAATACTCAAACGAAACGCGGTTGAGCACCGCGGGGTTTGCCTGCCCTGCCCGAATGGTATCAAAATTACTACCAAGCACGGAAAGCGCTTTTTCCATTTTTGCTTCAAAATCTTTTGTATTCAGTTTCATATATGTATCTCACTTTCTAAAAAATCAGGCGTGCAGCTCGGTTCCGATATGCTCACCCATCACAACACGGTAAATGTTATCGGGATCGTTTAGCGCAAAGGCGTAGCAGCGGATATTATTTTCCATACAAAACGTGGTGGCGGAAAGGTCAAGTGCCCTCAGTTCCTTTTCAAGAACCTCTTTATACGTCACCTCATCGTAACGCTTGGCGCTTGCATCCACCTTGGGATCGGCGGTATAGATGCCGACAATATTCTTTGCCATGAGCACCGCATCGGCATCGATCTCCGCGGCGCGAAGCACAGCCGCCGTATCGGTTGAAAAGAAGGGCTGCCCGAGGCCGCAAGCAAAGATGACCACCTTGCCATTTGCAAGCGCGGCGTTCGCGTCGTTTACCGTAAAGGTGTCGGCGAAGGCGCGCATTTCCACCGCGCTCATCACAACGGCATCCATTCCCGCCCCACGGAAGCTATCCTGGAGCGCCAGCGCGTTGATGGCAGTGGCAAGCATGCCCATATGGTCTGCCTGCTTGCGGTCCATACCGCCGCCCTGTCTGCCGCGCCAGATATTCCCCGCGCCCACGATCACACCGATCTCGACCCCCGCTTCGCGGCAACGCCTCAGCACCTGTGCCACCTTTGCGATAAAATCAAAATCAAGAATGCCCTTGCTCGGCGCGGTAAGTGCCTCACCTGACAGCTTTAAAAGAATTCGCTTATACTTCGGAGTTGCCATAGGAACACCTCTCTAAAAATGAAATCTGTTCCTATATATTTTAACCTATTTTCCCTGTTTTGTAAAGGGGATATTTATATTTTTCATAAAAATATATGTAGAAAGAAAAAGAAATATAAAAAAGGAGCATCCCACATACAGAAAGTATGGGGGATGCCCGTGAATTTTAAAAAATTATGCCTGGCCGGTGAGCTTTGCGATCTCCTCAGCAAAGTTCTCCTCTTTCTTTTCGATGCCCTCGCCCTTCTCGAACAGGTAGAAGGATGCGATCTTGATATCGCCGCCCAGCTCCTTGGCAGTTGCCTTGGTGTAAGCGCCGACGGTCATGCTGTCCTCTTTTACGTAAGCCTGCTCTACAAGGCAAACGCGCTCGTAGAACTTGCCAAGACGACCCGAAACGATCTTTTCAAGGATCTGGTCGGGCTTGTTTGCGTTTTTGGGATCGTTCTTCATCTGTGCGATAAGCACTGCCTTCTCCTCGGCAACAGCCTCAGCGGGCACGTCCTCGATATTGACGTACTGGGGAGGATTGCCTGCGGCGATCTGAAGCGCGATGTTCTTTGCATACTCAGCAAAGCCCTCTTTTGCAACAACAGCGGCATCAGCCTCAAACTTCACGATAACACCCGTGGTGCCAAAGCCGTGAATATAAGTGGAGGTGGTGCCCTCAACGATCACGAAGCGGCGAACCGAAAGGTTCTCTTTAATGACGGAAATCAGCTCAACAAGCGTCTTCTGAACGCTCTCGGTGCCACCAACGAAGGTGCAGTCCATAAGAGCCGCCACGTCAGCGGGCTTGTTTGCGATGATGGTTTCAAGAAGCCCTGTTACAAAGCCCTTGAATGCATCGCTCTTAGCGGCAAAGTCGGTCTCGGAGTTTACCTCGACCATAGCGGTTACGCCGTCCTTGGTCATAATGTCAACGCGGCCCTCGGCAGCGATACGGCCTGCCTTCTTCTCGGCAGTGGCAAGGCCCTTCTCACGAAGGATCTTGATCGCCTTATCCTGGTCGCCGTCAGCCTCAACAAGTGCGTTCTTGCAGTCCATCATACCAAGACCCGTCTTGGCACGAAGGGTTGCTACGTCTTTTGCGGTAAAATTAGCCATTTTATTTCTCCTTACAAATTACTCAGCATCTGCCTCGGCAGCTTCCTCAGCGGGAGCCTCAGCCTCGGTGGTCTGCTCACCCTGCTTACCCTCGATCACAGCGTCAGCAATGACAGAGGAGATGAGCTTGATGGCGCGGATCGCGTCATCGTTACCGGGAATGATATAGTCGGCATCGTCGGGATCGCAGTTGGTATCAACGATAGCGATTACCGGAATGCCAAGCTTCTTTGCCTCAAGCACGGCGTTGCGCTCCTTGTGGGGGTCAACGATAAATACAGCGGAAGGAAGCGACTCCATGGTCTTGATACCGCCGTAGCTCTTCTCAAGGTCGAAGATCTCCTTCTGCTTGCCTGCAACCTCTTTCTTGGTGAGAAGGTCGAACGTGCCGTCCTCCTGCATCTTGGTCAGGGAGTTCAGGCGTGCGATAGATCTCTTGATGGTCTTGAAGTTGGTCATCATGCCGCCGGGCCAACGTACGTTTACGTAGTACATGCCGCAGCGCTGTGCCTCTTCCTTGATGGCGTCAGCAGCCTGCTTCTTGGTACCAACGAAAAGGATGGTGCCAT
>JAZOCO010000081.1:0-5740 GCA_045596505.1 Eubacteriales bacterium | reverse complement strand
GCTGATATACGCACCTGTTTTTGGATCTATTTAGAATATTATAACACATTATTGTCGAATTTGCAACACCCAAAGCTGTGCAAAGGACAACGTGTCCAAATATCGGCAAATTTATCCAAAAAAAGAGAAACGCCGCGCGTTTCTCTTTTTTATGGGTTATATTATTTCTTGTTCTTTGGCACCTTGATCTTGTTGAGCTTGGCGTTCATCTTCAAAAGATCCTCTTTGGTGAGGTTGATACCAAGCATACCCACCATGCCCGACAGGCGCAGGACCGTGAAGCCGCCCATCATTTGCATGAGCTGGTCGTTCTTGAATTCAAAGCCGCCCGCGACTTTTTGTTCCTCGCCCTTTTTCTTTTTGGGCATCAGCTTCATAAAGAATTTCATCATAATGAGCTTGCCACGGAAGGTCGCCATGATCTCGCTCAGCTTGCTGTTGAGTGACAGGCGACCGTTTGGCATGGAGATCTCAAACCAGTTGATAATGGCGTTCTTTTCCTTCAGGCGGTAGTCCTCGATGAAGACCTCCACCTTGCGAATGGTGCTTTCATCCTCGCAGTCGCCCGCCACGGCGCGAAGCGTTGTTTCACCGACGTTTGGTACGTCAAAGTAGAAGAAGTGATCTGCGGCAGTCTTTTTGCCAAGGCTCTTGCCGTTTGCAAAAAGCTCCACCTCAGGCTGGTTCGAGTAGACCGTTACCTTCGTCACGTCCTCTACGCGGTCAACGTAGCGCTTGGCGGTGATGTGCACGAAGGGATCGTCGGAAAGCCAAGCCTTGTAGGCGTAAAAGGCGTCCTTCTTGTATTTGCGGTCCATCGTAACAAGCCCCTTGTGGTTTTGCCCAAGCTCGCCACCCTCGCTGCGCGCGTCGGCGCCGAAATCAAACATATTCCACACGTGGGTCGCCCAAATATACTTGCGGGTAAAAAACTGCTTGATCAGCTCCTCGTGGTAGTATGCCTGATATTCCTCGGTATAGTCGCCCTGCATGGGATCTGAGGTGTGCCAGTTCAGCGCCTCACAGCCGTACTCGGAGCAGCCGATCGGAATTTGGGGAAAGCGTGAGTGGAATTTGTCAAACCACGGGCCGTTCATATCCACATCACCCCCGTACCAGCCGAAATAGTGGTTGTAGGATACTACGTCGGGAATTTGGATATAGGGGCTTTCCATGGGGCAGGGGGAAACTGCCGCAACGGTGGTGAGCCTGGTCTTATCCAGCTTATGGCACAGGTCGTTTAAGATGCGGTGATTTTCTAAAAGATCGGGATCGTCGTCACCCTTCATGGTGATCTCGTTGGAAAGTCCCCACACGACGATCGAGGGGTGATTGTAATTTTGCGTGATCAGCTCGGTCATTTGTGACACGGTGTTGGCTCGGCCACCCGGCATATGGTTGGAAATGTAGGGAATTTCAGCCCAAATGACAAGACCCTTTTCGTCACAAAGATCGTAAAAATACTGGTCGTGCTGATAGTGTGCAAGGCGAATGGTGGTGGCACCCACCTCCATAATGAGGTCAATATCCTCCTCGTGGTGCCGGGGCAGCAGCGCGTTGCCAATGCCAAGGCGATCCTGGTGGCGGGAAACGCCGCGCAAGGGGTATTCCTCACCGTTTAAGATAAAGCCGTTTTCGGGATCGATCTTAAAGGTGCGGCAGCCAAAGCGTGTGCATACGCTGTCGATCACCTCGCCGCCCTCAAGGAGCTCTGCCTCACAGCAGTATAGGTAAGGGTCACGGCGTCCGTGCCACAGGTGCACGTTTTCGATCTCAAGGACCGCCTTGGTGTCGGCGGTGGTAACGGATGCAATGGCGTTTTCCTCTTTATCGTAAAGGGTAAAGACCAACAGCTGGCCTTCCTTTTTGTTCGTCAGATATACCTCAACCTCGACCTTTGCGTTTTTATCCACCACCTCGGGCGTCACCTTAATGCCGGGACCGCCGTAGTAATCAAGATCAAAATGTGATTCGCCCACACAGATAAGGTTTACGTCGCGGTAAAGACCGCCGTAGAAGGTGAAGTCGGCAACCTGCGGATATACGCTATCCGAGGGGGAGTTATCCACTGCCACGACCAGCAGATTTTCATCGGCAAGCGTTCCCGTAAGGTCCACGCGCCAGGTGGAATAGCCACCGTCGTGGTGCGCCAGTGCCTTGCCGTTTAGGTATACGTCGGCAGAGGAGTTCGCACCGCGGATCTCAAGATAATACCGTGCCGCCTCGGGCAGCTCAAATCTTTTGATGCTTTTTGCATAGTAGCATCTGCCGCGGTAGTAGTCATTGCCGCCGTCCTGCCCGTCCGTTGCATTCCAGGTGTGGGGCAGATCCACAGCCTCCCAATCGGTGGGGAGCGCGGTAGGCAGCTCGCCAGCCGCCTTGGTAAACACCCAATTTTCGTTCAAATTTAAAACAGATCTCATTTTCGTTCTCCTTTGGGGAATTACAGTATTTAAAGAGATGCCCGACGGTGGGTCGGGCATTAAAGAGGGGAAGGCACGATTTATACGGCAGCGCCGCCCTCGGGCGCATCGCCCCTTGCAGCGGCGAGCTCCTCATTCATCTTATCAAGAGTTTTCTTGTCAAGGTTGTAAACAAGCCCAAGGCCGATAAACTGCATCAGGGCAGAGGCAAGGAAGAGTGCGGCAACGAGAATGCGCAGATTCAGCGCAACCGTGCTTGACAGCAGGGTAACGTCAATGATCGAGTTGCCTGCCTCGTCAACGGCGTTGTTGACATAGCCAAGACCGTTCATGATGACCAGTGCCACAGCGGGACCTACGCCCTGTGCCAGCTTGCGGAAGAAGGAGTGCAGAGAATACACCACGCCCTCCTCGCGGGAGCCGGTCTTCCATTCGTTATAGTCGATCGCGTCGCCCATCATAGCCCAGGAAACCGTGGAATAAATGCCAAGACCAAGGCTGTATACGAGCTGGCAAAGAATATAAATGACAAGGTCAAGATTGGTGTTGTCGGGGGTGATGATAAATAGACCCAGCGCACCGATAATGGAGCAAATGGCACCCACCACGGAAAGCTCCTTCTTGCCGTATTTCATAACCATCTTGCGGGCAAGAGGTGTGAATACCACGATGGGGATCATGGCAAAGAGCTGCACCACGCCCGAGATCTCGGGGTTCTTGAAATAGATCTGGAACACAACGGAAACGGCGGTTGCCGCACCCTGCATACCGATAAACATACCCATAGCGGCGAGCGTCGCGCCAACTGCGGGACGGTTTTTGATGAAGTTGCCCATTGCCTTCAGCACGTTAAACTTGGGGCGCTCCTCCACCGTTTTGATGTCTGCGTCTACACGGATCACGGTATTACGGATCATAAACTGGAAGCAAATAAAGCCAAGACCGCCCATAATGAGTGCGGCAAGGAATACGCGGAAGCCGTTGAGGGACTTATCGGGATTGTAGATAATGAAGGGCAGAATGACCATAGGAAGCATATTGCCGATCATCGAGCCGATGGAGCGCCATGCGGAAAGCGAGGCTCTGTCGGCGGGATCATCCGAAATGAGGGAAAGCAGCGAGCCGTAGGGCACGTTTGCGATGGTATAAAAGGCGTCCCAAAGCACGTAGCCTGCGATAAAGATGATGATCTTTGCCCACATCGGTGCGCCTGGGAAGGGCAGGAAGCAGCATGCGCCGCCAATAATAAGACCGATTGAGCCGAACCAAATATACGAGAGAAACTTGTTTCTCTTGTATCGGCGCTTATCCGCGTCTACAATGGAGCCAATGAGAGGGTCATTAATGGCGTCCCACACCTGCACAACGACGAGCAGCAGAGAGTACCAAAGACCAAGGCCCATGACCTGTGTCCAGAACAGAGCCATCGTGCCCTTAAGGGCAAAGCTCATGTTACAGCCAAGGTCACCGGCTGCGTACGAGATACTGTCGCGAATACCAAATTTGCGACCTTCGAGTGTGTCAAGCTGTTTTTCCTTTTTCATACGTTTTCCTCTTTCTGAATGTATTTGAATTAGAAATGATACACGGGGCTAAAACAATTCGGCAAAAGAGAGTTCGACGAGAGCACAAAACGCTCTACTATAACTATAAAGTATTTCGCCAAAGCTTGTGAGTATTTTTTTAATGTGTATTTGTATTTTTTTTAGATTATTGCAAAACATACTGTTGTTTTTGTACAAAAAATATGATATAATGGATAAAAAGATTGGAAAAAACGGTGCAATGCACCATTGCGAGGTGTTTTATGTCATATGGGGGCGAACTGCAGCTCTTGCAAAGTACCTTTTTAAAGTGCCACGTGCCTGTTTCCCTGCTACGGTTGGGTGACCCCGCAACGGATCTGTTCTCCTCGGGCTTTTCCTTTTTCGAGAAGGATGACTTGCTTGGTGGGCATACCGTTTTGTCCTTGCTGGGGGAGATGACACCGCGCACCGTTTATCGTAGGCGCGATGAATTCGAGCGCGCGTACACGTATTTTCTTTTGCCTCTTGCGGGCGATGTGCGCGTTTTTTTCATGGGACCGTATCTTACAGCTCCCCTGTCCACAGAGCAGCTTCTTGAGATCGGCGAGAAAAACGGTGTATCTCCCAAAAATCAACGCTATTTGAAGGAATATTTTGAAGGCATACCTGTCCTTGACAGTGGTGACCGTTTGCTGGTGATGCTGGGCACGTTTTGCGAGCATATTTTCGAAAGCCCCGCCTTTGCCATTGTGGACGTGGCGGATCAGCACACAGTGCCTGCTTCACCGTTGCACGAGCCGGAAAACGGTTACGGACTTGACGACAGCATGGTGAATATAAAGGCGATGGAGCGCCGCTATGCCTTTGAAAATGAGCTGATGGAGGCAGTCTCGCTCGGGCAGCTGCATAAGGAGAGCCTGCTTGCGTCGGCGCTTACCGCCCAGCATTTTGAAAAGCGCGCCGCTGACCCCTTGCGTAATTTAAAAAATTACGGCATTATTATGAACACGCTATTGCGAAAAGCGGCACAAAACGGCGGTGTGCACCCCGTTTATCTTGATCAGATATCCTGTGATTTTGCACTAAAGATCGAGCAGCTTTCCGCCACACAGCAGGGCGCCGCGCTAATGCGCGATATGTTTCGCGCCTATTGTAGACTGGTGCACAAAAACGCCACAGGGCACCTCTCGCGCTTGGTACAGCAAACGGTCTTACTGATCGACTCGGATCTTTCCGCCGCACTTTCGCTGCATACGCTTGCCGAGAGCCAAAACGTCAGTGCCGCCTATTTATCCGCCGCCTTTAAAAAGGAAATGGGAAAAACGGTTTCGGCATACGTGCGACAAAAGCGTGTTCGTCATGCCGCCCATCTGCTTTCCACCACGGGGCTACAGATACAGACGGTGGCACTGCATTGTGGCGTGATGGACGTGCAGTATTTTTCTAAGATCTTTAAAAGAGAAATGGGAATGACCCCAAAGGAATACCGTGAGTCGGCAAAGCGGCTTCGTCAAATATAATATGGGCAAAGCTGTGACAATTTAGACAAGCTTTTGCTATGTTATCAAAAAATAAGGGGCTGAGTCATTTAGATGCAGAAGGCGCGATCTCGGCATGATAGGCGTACAAAAGTACGTCGAATGCCGAGAACGTCGCCTAAAAAACACACATAAAAATTGAAATTCGCAAGAATTTCTACCTAAAAAGCCGCCTTCTCTGCCATTTTTGACAGATAAAGCGGCTTCATTTTCAGTTTCTCTTTTGTGTGTTTTTGTTCAGCGCTAAATGACT
>JAZOCO010000080.1:0-5194 GCA_045596505.1 Eubacteriales bacterium | reverse complement strand
TGTCAGCGAAGCTGACTGAGGGATTGGTTTGTGTAGGTTGTCGCTTAATACAATCCCTCCGTCACGGCAAGCCGTTCCACCTCCCTGTACACAAGGGAGGCTTGGTTTTAGTCCCGCATAAGCGGGGATTCGTAACAAATGCATGGCTGACAGGTCAATAAAAGACGCACTTGTGCGTAGCCTGTAGTATTAGGGCTATGCCCGAAACTGAAATACCACCCGCTATGCGGGTGGATTATTATTTTTACAAAATTCACCGGTGTGATAGTTTTTTGTTTTGTACCACACTTCATCCGAGCCAATAGGGAATTTAATTTATTTTTTTGGGTCATCCTGAGCGAGCCAACAAAGGCGAGTCGAAGGATCTCCGAAAACGCAAAAAGCGTTTTCGGCGGTATGTTCGCACTAACCTTTTTACAATCCTAATGCAACATTCCGCCAAACAAAAGGTCTTGTGAAAACAAATCGCGCCCTCGGCTTCTTGCCTCGGTCGAGATCCATTCCTCGCGATTTTGTCGCTCGTCAGGATGACAGAGAGGGAGCACAACTCTCGGGAGTCAACAAAAAGCACTCTCCACTTTGGAAGGCGTAAGTTGAGGGCGTTCGCTTCGATTGGCGCTTGATTGAGCGCGAACCAAACGCCCGTCACCTTTTGTTCTCGCACGTGATCCGTTTTGTGAGAGGCGCCTCTCGAAGTGCTTTTTTATATACGATGCTTTTCGCTCTTTTTCGCCTTTTTTCGATTTTTGTATTTACAAACAAAATTGCATATGCTATAATATCCTTGCGACACAACTGCATAATTGTCCGATTGGGTAGGCATCTTTACTTATAGTAAAAATGCATGCTCTTTTTTCGCCTACTCATTGGACGGAAGTTGTGTCGCAGCAATCGGAGCTATGCGTTTTTCGGTGCGTAGCTTTGGCTGCGCACTTTTTTATATGAAGGAGAGAAAGATGAAAAAAATCGTACTATTACTTCTCGTTGTAGCAATGCTTTTTTCGTTAATGAGTTGCAAAAAGGGATTATCCGTAGATGACTTTGATAAAAAGGTTACAATTGAGAAAAGTGTTATTTATAATGAAAATGATATAACAATTACGGCAGAAAAAATAGAGTACAATAATTATAATGTATCACTTGTAGTTAAGCTTGAAAACAAAAGTGAGGAAGATTTTGAAATTTTAAGCGGAGCCACTGGTTATTCTGTAAATTCTGTAAATGGATATATGATATCCGATGGATACTTGAATTGTGAATTGAAGGCCGGTGAAACAGTCACGGAAGAAATCGATTTTGGATATGAGAATTTGCTTACTTTGGGGTTTACGGAAATTGCTGATATCGAAATTGGATTTTCGCTGAAAGGTGCTAAAAGTGGATATATTTATACGGGACCGCTTACAGTGAAAACTTCTGCAAGCGAATTGTATGATCATAAAGAAAGTGCCTATCAGAAATGCATGAAGAACGGTGCATTAGAAAAGATGTTAGACTGTTCTGTTGATTACTTTGCAACAGATGATTTTTACGAAAATTCTCTTGCTCGCATCCTTTCTATGGCTGTAATGTCAACGGAAGAAAATACCGTTCTCTGTGTAGAGGTTGAAAATCTTTCAAACAAGCAAATTTATGTAAGAATTGAAGATATGTGCATTAATGGGGTCTTGGTTTCAGAAAGCGCTACCTTTAGCGAGAATATTAATCCTCATAAGAAGCATATCCTTTCGGTTTCTTTTTCTTCGCTTTTGCATAACTATGAAAAGGATTTTTCAAAAATTGAAACAATGAAAGAGATTGAAATTTTATTCGGTGTAGCCGAGGATAGTTGGTATAATTCTAAAAACCCAACAAAAATCAAAGTGTCAGTTGATAATATCAAGTTGCCCGATACGATTTCCAAGTAATCAAATAAGTAGAGCATGCATTTGTTTTTAAGTTTTCGGGAGGGAAGATTGAATTGTTTTTGGCGTGTGCCAAAAACAAGAAAGAAGGGCAGCCCCTTTTTCAAAAGGGGTGCCCTTCTTTTATGCTTCTGACATTCTCGGCTTAATACATCCCGCCGCCCATGCCGCCTGCCATAGCAGCGTTTGCCGCTGCATCGGCCGCAGGGTCCTTCTTGTCAGCAACCACGCTCTCGGTGGTGAGTACCACGGAAGCGATGGAAGCCGCGTTTTGAAGCGCGGAGCGCGTCACCTTGGTGGGATCGACGATGCCCGCCTGCATCATATCGCAGTAGACCTCGTTGTAGGCGTCAAAGCCCCAGCCGGTCTTGCCCGAGGTAAGGATCTTGTCTACGATCACCGCGCCGTCAAACCCGGCGTTTGCCGCGATCTGACGAACGGGCTCTTCCAGCGCCTTCAGGACGATGCGCACGCCCGTCTTCTCGTCGCCCTCAACGGTTTCAAGGAGCTTTGCAACCTCGTCGATGACGTTGAGGTAAGCCGTGCCGCCGCCTGCGACAATGCCTTCCTCAACGGCTGCCTTGGTGGCGTTCAGTGCGTCCTCGATGCGGTGCTTCATTTCCTTCATTTCCGCCTCGGTCGCAGCGCCAACCTTGATAACAGCTACGCCACCCGCAAGCTTAGCAAGACGCTCCTGAAGCTTTTCACGGTCGAAATCAGAGGTGGTGGTCTCAATAGCGTTCTTGATCTGCGAAACGCGTGACTTGATCGCAGCACTGTCACCTGCACCACCAACAATAATGGTGTTTTCCTTGTTGATCTTTACCTGACGTGCACGACCAAGCTGCATGAGAGTCGTGTCCTTCAGCTCAAGACCGAGATCGGAGGAGATCACCTCGCCACCCGTAAGAATGGCAATATCCTGGAGCATCTCCTTGCGGCGGTCGCCAAAGCCGGGGGCTTTTACCGCGACGCAGGTAAACGTGCCGCGCAGCTTGTTGAGCACAAGGGTGGTAAGCGCCTCGCCCTCAACGTCCTCGGCAATGATCACAAGCTTTCTGCCCGCCTGAACCATCTGCTCAAGGAGGGGCAGGACCTCTTGAATGTTGGAGATCTTCTTATCGGTGATGAGGATCATAGCGTCGTCGATAACGGCCTCCATTTTGTCCATATCGGTCGCCATGTAGGGGGAAAGGTAGCCGCGGTCAAACTGCATGCCCTCAACCACCTCGGAGTAGGTATCAGCGGACTTAGATTCCTCAACGGTGATGACGCCATCAGCAGTTACCTTTTCCATTGCATCGGCAATCAGCGACCCGATCACCTCGTCGCCGGCGGAAATGGTGCCAACGCGTGCAATATCCTCGGAGCCGTTTACTCGCTTGGAGTTTGCAACCAAGCACTCAACCGCGCGGTCGACTGCCTTTTTCATGCCCTTGCGAAGCACCATAGGGTTGGCGCCTGCTGTTACGTTCTTCATACCCTCGCGCACAAATGCCTGTGCAAGAAGCGTTGCCGTAGTGGTACCGTCGCCTGCTGCGTCGTTTGTTTTGGTGGCAACCTCGCGGACAAGGCGTGCGCCCATATCCTCAGCCTGGTTCTCGAGCTCGATCTCCTTTGCGATGGTCACACCGTCGTTGGTGATGAGGGGTGCGCCGAATTTCTTGTCAAGCACCACGTTTCTGCCCTTGGGACCCAGCGTGATCTTAACGGTGTTTGCCAGCTTATCAATGCCGCGGCAGAGCGCGTCGCGCGCCTCAATGCCGTAAAGAATTTCCTTTGCCATTGCGGTAATCTCCTTTAAAAATTATTCTACGATCGCCAGAATGTCGTTCTGACGCACGATATTGTATTCCACACCGTCGCACTTTACCTCAGTGCCCGAATACTTGCTGGTGATCACGCGGTCACCCGGCTTAACGATCATTTTGATCTCCTTGCCGTCAACAAGTCCGCCGGGACCAACGGCAACAACCTCAGCTACTTGGGGCTTTTCTTGCGAAGCGGCGGTGAGAATCAGACCGGACTTTGTTTTTTCTTCTGCCTCCACGAGCTTAACAACTACGCGGTCGGCGAGGGGTTTCAGTGTCATATCTTTGCCTCCTTATCAACACTTTAACT
The DNA here is from genome assembly GCA_045596505.1 of Eubacteriales bacterium. Lineage (GTDB taxonomy): Bacteria > Bacillota > Clostridia > Oscillospirales > CAG-272 > Firm-07. The sequence continues at coordinate 1,169 of JAZOCO010000080.1, read as the reverse complement.
GGAAAATCTTGTTGAATTTTGGCACTCATAACGTGGGAGTGCTAACTCATAAGATTATTTTACACCAAATACTGGAAAAATCAAGTATATTTCGTATTGTTCACACATTGTTAACAAAAAGGAGCGTGCGTGATGGGGATTTTGCTGTCGGGGGTGATCTTGCCGCTTTGCTTACTGTCGGTGGGGTTATATTTTACGGTAAGGGTGGGCAGATATTTTTTGTTCCACCCGAAAAAAACCGTAAAGGGAATGCTGGGCGCGGGAGGTGCTGGCGGCACCTCGCCCGCACGTGCGCTTGCGGTGGCGCTTGGCGGCACACTTGGGGTGGGGAATATTGCAGGTGTTGCCACGGCGATCGCGCTTGGCGGCGCGGGTGCTATCTTTTGGATGTGGGTAGCGGCGTTCGTTGCCATGCCACTTAAGTATGCCGAGATCACGCTCGCGCAAACAACACGGCGGCAAGACGCGCATCTCAGACCCCACGGCGGCGCAATGTACTATATAAAGGAAGCATTTGGCGCAAAATGGGGCGGGCCGCTTGCTTCCTTGTTTGCCGTTTTGCTTCTCCTTTGTACTCTAACGCTTGGTACGATGATTCAGGCAAACGCCGCGGCAGAAGCGCTTTCTGGTGTTTTTACGTTTTCGCCTTTCGTTGTTGGGGCGGTGTTCGCTTTTGTTGCTGTTTTGATCCTTTCGAGGGGGGCAAAGCGCGTGGAGGACGCGTGCGCTATGCTTGTACCCTTTGTTTGCCTATTGTTTTGCGTGCTTTGCCTCGCGGTTCTTTGGCAGCGCCGCGCGGCAGTGCCCTCGGCGTTTTATGAGATCGTGTCGAGCGCGTTTTGCTTTAAAAGCGGCATTGGCGGTGCTCTGGGTGCATCGCTAAGCGATGCGATTCGGTATGGCGTGTCGCGTGGACTTGTGTCGAATGAGGCTGGCTGCGGCACAGCCCCCATTGCCCACGCCGCCGCCAATGCCAAAAGCCCCGCACAGCAGGGCTTTTGGGGGCTATTTGAGGTCTTTGTGGATACGATCCTGCTTTGCACGCTAACGGCTTTGGTGATCCTTGTCAGCGGTGTTCGGATCTCGGGCGGCGGCGTGTTTTCCGCCATTGGTGCCTTTGGCGCGGTGCTCGGCGGCGTGGCACAACCCTTGGTCGCCATATCGGTGGC
>JAZOCO010000079.1:0-32568 GCA_045596505.1 Eubacteriales bacterium | reverse complement strand
CGAATCCACCCGCTCCCACCAAACAAAAGCACCCGACACAAGGTCGGGTGCTTTTGTTTGGTGCGTGGTGGCCCTTCGGGACACCGCGTGGTTGGAAGAATTTGGGACAAATTCTTCCCCGCACACGAATGTGTGCGAAGCGAATAGCCGCGCTTTGCGCGGCGCCACCCGCTTCTGACAAAAAGGGGACTTTTGTTTATCAAAAGTCCCCTTTTTGTTTATCCAAGCCACAGGCTTGGTATATCATTGACGCACGAAGTGCGGCGTATATCATCAAGGGCGCTTTGCGCCCTTGTATCTCATCACGCGCCAGCGTGTATTTCCCTGCGACTTGACGATATACAAGGCTTCGCATTGATGATATGCCGCAACAAGTTGCGGGTGATATACAAGGCTTCGCCTTGATTTGGGCACGTGCGGCACTTGTCTTTAAGATCACCCATTCTTCCGCCACGTTTTTGGGGAAAACAGGATCAGCATAGGCATAAATTCAAGCCTGCCGATAAGCATTGCAAAGGAAAGCAGCAGCTTTGAAAAATAGGAGAATTGAGAAAAGTTGCCCGTAGGACCTACCACACCAAAGCCCGGTCCTACGTTATTGATGCAGGCAAGCGTTGCTGAAAAATTGGTTTCAAGATCAAAGCCGTCAAGGGAGAGCAAAAGAGTGGTAAGCATCACAATGGCGGCATAGATCGTAATATAGCTTGCCGTTGCGTGCAGGGTGGCGTCGGGAATGGGTTCGCCGTCTACCCGAACCACGTTCACGGAATTTGGACGAAGCGTTTTTTTGATGCTGCGGAGCATGTTTTTAAACGCGATGATAACGCGGGATATCTTAAGACCGCCCGCCGTTGAGCCCGCGCAGCTGCCCAAGATCATCAGCACCAGCAAAACGGTCTTTGAAAACGAGGGCCATAGGTTAAAATCAACGGTTACATAGCCCGTGGTCGATACAATGGTGGACACTTGGAAGAAGGCGGTGCGTATTGCGTCACCTGCACTGGCAAAACTGTTAAATATGTTGATGGTGATGGAAACGGTCGCAACAAGACAAACGATCAGGAAGGTGCGCAGCTCCTCGTTTTTTAATACGTCCCGAAAGCGCTTTACCAGCAACAAAAAATAGAGGTTAAAGTTGATGCCGAATACGAGCATAAACACGCCGATGATCCATTCAGCCGCGGGATTGTTGTAAGCACCGATGGAGGCGTTTTTGACCGAAAAGCCACCCGTTCCTGCCGTGGCAAAGGCGTTGACAAGGGAGTCGTAGAGGGGCATTTTCGTCAAAAGCAGCAAAACCACCAGCAACAGAGTAAGACACATATAGATGCCGTAAAGAATGAGTGCTGTGTGACGCATTTTGGGCACGATCTTATCCTTGGTGGGGCCGGGGACCTCAGCGCGGAGCAGATACATAGCGCGACCGTTGTCCGAGGGGAGAAGGGCGAGCATAAAGACCAAAACGCCCATGCCCCCTACCCAGTGTGTGAAGCTGCGCCAGAACAAAATGCCGCGCGGCAGGCTCTCGATCTCGGTAAGAATGGTGGCACCTGTGGTGGTAAAGCCCGAAACGGTCTCGAAAAACGCGTCGATGTAGTTGGGGATCGCGCCGCTCAGCACAAAGGGCAGCGCACCGCAAGCGGAAAGGATGAGCCAAGCGCCTGCGGCGGTGACAAAGCCCTCCTTGGCGTAAATGCGCGTGTCCTTCGGTCTTTGGATCACTAAGGGGAACGCCACTGCCAAGAGGATCGCCATTGTAACGAGAAAGGGCATTGCCGTTTCTCCGTAAATAAGACAAACGATCAGGGGCAGCAGCATCAGTGCCGCCTCGATCATCATAACGATACCGAACAGGTATCCAAGCATACGGTAATTCATTTTAGGTCCTTTGATCAAAATTTATGAGATAATATCCTTAATACTCTTTGTGCTGCCACCTGTGGTGATGACAATGACGGTGTCGCCCTTTGTGATGGCGTCATCGCCCGAGGGGATGATCGGCTGGTTGCCGCGCATGATACAGGCGATCAGGACGCCCGCGCGGGGACGTAGCTTTTTGAGGGGAACGTCCGTCAGACCCGTGATGGTGTCCTTTACCGAAAGCTCCAGTGCTTCCACACGATCGTCAAGGATCTTGTGAAGCGCCTCAATATCGGAGGAGTTGCTGGTGTTCGCCATCGAGCGCACGTACCGTACGATATCCGCGGCGGTGGAGGATTTGGGGGAAACGATAGAGTCAAGCCCCGCATTCTTAAAGAAATCCATATAGGATATGCGGCTGATCATCGTAATGACCTTATCAAGGTCAAGGGTCTTTGCGTACATGGAAATAATGGCGTTTTCCTCGTCAATGTCGGAAAGAGCAAGGAATGCATCGGCGTTTTCAATGCCCGCCTCAAGCAGTGTGTCCTGTCGTGTGCCGTTCTCGCACAGCACGGTGCAGTCATAGGCGGCGGCAAGCTCGCGACAGCGATCCTCGTCCTTATCGATCACAGTGGCACCGATCTTGCCCTTTTTAAGAAGCTCCTGCAAATAATAGGTGGTGCGCCCACCGCCCACGATCAGCACGTTTTTGATGGGGGTCTTGTAGATGCCCATCGCCTTAAACAGCTTGGTGATCTCCTTGTCAGCCGCCGTCACACACACGGTGTCGCCTGCGTGAATGGAAAAGTCGCCTGAGGGGATATGTGCCTCACCGTCGCGCAGCACGCCGCATACCAGGAATTTGATGTTCAGCGTGTGGCGAAGCTCATTTAAGGTAATGCCGCAAAACGGGGAGTCCTTGTCGATAACAAATTCCGCAAGCTCGATCCTGCCGTCGCAAAATGTGTTGATCTTGGTGGCACAGGGGAAGCGGAGCAGACGGTAGATCTCGCCCGCCACCGCAAGCTCGGGGTTGATGGTAAAGGAGAGGTTCATCTCGTGCTGTAACAGCTGCATCAGCTCCGAATATTGGGGGTTCCGTACGCGCGCAACGGTGTGTCGCGTGCCAAGCTTTTTTGCCGCCGCACAGCAAAGGATGTTGATCTCATCCATTGCTGAAACCGCGATCAAAAGCTCAGCCTTTTCGGCGTGTGCCTTTTTCAAAACAGAAATGTCGGCACCGTTGCCCACCACGCCGAACACGTCGCAGCTGTTGGCGATCTCGGCAAGGGCGGCGGGGCTTTCGTCCACAACGGTGATGTTATGATTTTCACGGGCAAGCTGTGTGCATATGGCGGAGCCTACTGTGCCGCCACCCACAATAATGATATCCATAAACGCAATAAACCTTTCTCGCTTAACTTCTCGGCTCATCTTTAATGATATATAAGCATTATAGCACATATTTAATGCCAATTCAATACCCAAATGATTTTATAGTAAAATATTGATTTTGGCGACGGACTATGGTATACTAATCTTAGATCTTGTCTAAAACGTGAAAGGGTATTTATGCTTACTGTTTGTCGCTTAAATTTCCAAAAAATAACCACTGCGGCGCTCTCGGAAATCGCGCCGTATTTTGCGGGCAAGCACGCTGTTTTGAGCGATCACAGCGTCCTATATCTTCATATGTGGGGGGAGCTGTTGGGCGCGGAATACGCCATAGTAGGCGGCGTTCTTTATCTTCGTCGCAACAATAAGCACGGTATTTCGTATTATCCGCCACTTTTGCTGGGGGAGGCATCGCTTGCTGACGGCATCGTGCACCTCGCGACACTTGGTGAGGAGCAGGTGCGCCTTTGTGCTGTGCCCGAGTCGGCAGTGGAGCAGGTGGAAAAGTGCTGTAACGTGCTTGAAAAAGGCACGTCGCGCCGCTGGGCAGACTATATTTACAATGCCGAGGATCTTGCCACCTTGAAGGGCAATAAGTACCATAAAAAACGCAATTTGGTGCATCAGTTTGAAAGATTGTATCCCACAAACGTCTATGAGGAGCTTTCCCGTGAAAACGTGGGGGATGTGATCGCATTTATGCATCGATTTATGGCTGATACCGAGATGAATGAGGATAAACGGTATGAAAATGAGAGGGTTCTCGAGATCCTTTCGGAATATGACCGCTTACCCATCGTCGGGGGACTTGTACGTGTTGAGGGCGAGGTCGCGGCGTTCACTGTGGGTGAGCTGATCGATGAAACGCTCCTCGTGCACGTGGAAAAGGCAGATCGGCGGTTCAAGGGCGCTTATCAGTATATCAACTGCCGATTTATAAAAGAGGTGCTGAAAAAAAGCCCCATCTCCCTTGTAAATCGCGAGGATGATGCAGGGGATGAGGGCTTGCGTCAGGCAAAGCTTTCGTATTTTCCCGTGGATGTTTTACACAAATATCATATGATCGTGAAATTTTAGGAGGGTGCTATGAGGATCGTCTTGCTTGATGCCGCAACGCTTGGCGCGGATATCGATCTTTCTCCCATTGCTGCCTTGGGCGAGCTTGCGGCATATGAGAGCACCAAGGAGTGCGAAATTGCCGCGCGCGTGCGGGAAGCCGATGCGGTGGTGGTAAATAAGCTAAAAATGAATGAAACGACCCTTAACGGGGCGAAAGATTTAAAAATTATTTGCGAGACCGCCACAGGCTATGATAATATCGACACCGCCTACTGTGCCGCGCACGGGATCGCCGTTTGTAACGTGCCCGCCTATTCGACCGAGAGCGTGGCACAGGTCACGCTTGCTATGGCGCTGTCGCTTGTCACCCACTTATTTCAGTACCGTTCCTATGTGAATAGCGGTGCATATACGGCATCGGGCAAGGCAAATTGCCTTTCTCCCATCTATCATGAGATCTCCACCCTTACGTGGGGCGTGGTGGGCGGCGGTGGCATCGGTAGACGCGTGGCACAGATCGCACGGGAGCTCGGCTGTCGCGTGCTGATGTGTCGCAAAAAGCCCGAAACAGTGTTTGAAAGCGCCGATATCGATACTCTCTGCCGCGAAACGGACATCATCTCGTTACACGTGCCCCTTACCCCCGAAACCGTAGGTATGATCAGCGAAAAGCGCATTAGAAGCATGAAAAAGGGCGCGATCCTCATCAACGTTGCACGCGGTGCGGTTGCAGATGAGGCGGCGCTTGCCGATGCTGTTTTGTCGGGACATCTCGGCGGTCTTGGCGTTGACGTGTTTGCCGGCGAGCCACTTCGCGCGGATCATCCCTATCACCGCATCGCAGATCTTCCAAACGTTTGTCTCACACCCCATATGGCGTGGGGGGCGGCAGAGGCACGCGCGCGGTGCATTGCAACTGTTGCGCAAAACATAGAGGCATACCTTTCGGGGGAGCAAAAAAATCGCGTGGTGTGACGGGCTTCCGATATTTTTTAAAAAATGCTTGACAAGCGGTGCGCGGTATTATATAATGAAATTACTGTGGAGTATTGGAGATGCAGGCGTACACCAAGGGATAGGTGTACCTTTGCATCTTTTTATTTTTTGTGGCTTACTGCCGAAAGGAGTGTTTATGACCTCACAAAAGCTTATTGAGTGTCTTGAGCAAAATCCCATTATTGCCGCAGTGCACGAGCGTAGCTTTGAGGCGGCACTTGCTTCTCCCGCCGCAGTCATTTTCTGCCTGAAGACAAGCATTCTCACAGTGGCACAGCACGTGCGTGCCGCGCACGAGGCGGGGAAATCTATCTTGGTGCATATCGACCTGGCAGAGGGCATTGGCAAGGACCGCGCGGGTATCGAATATCTCGCAAGTCTTGGTGTTGACGGTGTCATCAGCACGCGTACACAGCTGCTTCGGCAGGCAAAGGAGCAAGGGCTTGTGGCGGTACAGCGCTTTTTTGCGCTGGATTCGCAGGGAATGGAGAGCATCAGCGAAAATCTTGAAAGCACGGCGTGCGATCTCATTGAGATCATGCCGGGCGTGATCGGCAAGGCGATCTCGCGCTTTGCGGGCGGTAGAGTCCCTGTGATCGCAGGGGGGCTGATCGAAACCAAAAAAGAGGTCACAGCGGCGCTTGAGTGCGGGGCACTTGCGGTCTCCACGGGAAATGTGGCACTGTGGCACGTTGAGTAAAAAACAAAATTTAAATATAACCATGAGGAAGGAAAGTAGTATGTATGACGTATTGATCGTCGGCGCCGGCGTCATCGGCGGTATGCTGGCAAGGCAGCTTTCAAGATACGATCTTAAGGTCTGTATCCTTGAAAAGGAGAGTGACGTTGCAATGGGGGCAACCAAGGCAAACAGCGGTATCGTGCACGGTGGGTACGATCCCGAGCCCGGCACGCTTAAGGCAAAGCTGAATGCTGAGGGTGTGCAAAAGCTTTACGACGTGGCGGATGAGATCCACGCACCCTATTGCAAAAACGGCTCTTTCGTTTGTGCCTTTGGCACCAAGGAGGAGGAGGCTACCGTGCGCGAGCTTTACGAGCGCGGCATCGTCAACGGCATCAAGGGGCTTGAGATCCTGACGGGTGATGAGGCACGCGCACTTGAGCCTGCCCTGTCGGAGAAGGTATCTCTTGTTCTTAACGTAACCAATGCGGGTATTATTTGCCCCTACGAGCTCACCGTTGCCGCCATTGGTAACGCAATGGATAACGGCGTCGCCCTGAAGGTCAGCTTTGCCGTAGATAGCATTGTCAAGAACGGCGAGGGCTTTACCGTTACTGCCAAGAGTGGCGAGAGCGTCAGCGCCAAATACGTGGTCAACTGCGCGGGCGCGTATTCCGATCGCGTGGCGCAAATGGTGGGCGACGATTTCTTTACCATCATTCCCCGTGCGGGCGAGTATATGCTGCTTGATAAAAACGAGGGCAGCCGCGTGTCGCACACCATTTTCCAGGTGCCGAGCGTAGAGGGCAAGGGTATCCTTGTTTCCCCCACGGTTGACGGTAACTTGCTCACGGGTCCCACTGCCGTAAAGGTAGAGACTCCCGCAAATACCGAAACCACTCCCGAGGGGCTTGAGGTCGTGGCGCGCCTCGCCTCCAAGAGCGTGCCGAGCGTGAATTTCCGCCAGGTCATCACCTCGTTTTCGGGTGTGCGCTCGTCCGAGAAAAACGGCGACTTTATCATCACTCCCTCAAAGAGTGTAGACGGTGTCCTGCACGTTGCCGCCATTGATTCTCCCGGTCTTACCTCGTGTGTTGCGATTGCCGATTATGCGATCGATCAGCTTCGCGAGATGGGGCTTGAAACCAAGGAGAAGGCAGATTGGTGCGGCAAGCGGGAAAATCCCCACGCGTTCCGCGAAATGAGCGACGATGAGAAGGATGCTTACATTAAGGAGCATCCCGCGTACGGCAAGATCGTTTGCCGCTGTGAGACTGTGTCTGAGGGTGAGATCCGTGATGCGATTCGCCGCAATCCCCCTGCACGTGATATTGACGGCGTGAAGCGCCGCACCCGTTCCGGTATGGGCAGATGTCAAGGCGGCTTCTGCATGCCGTACGTGATGAGGCTGCTTTCTGAGGAAAACGGTCAGCCGATGGAAGAGATCACCAAGAAGGGCGATGGCTCCGCACCGCTCATTGGCAAGCTGTAAGGAGGGCGCGATAATGACAGCACATGATATCGTAATCGTCGGCGGTGGTCCCGCCGGTATGGCGGCGGCGATCGCTGCGTATGACAACGGCGTCACGGACGTCGTGATCCTTGACCGTGAGGATAACGTTGGCGGCATTCTCCGTCAGTGCATTCATAACGGCTTTGGCTTACATAAGCTGGGCAGAGAGCTGACGGGCCCCGAATATGCGGACGTGTATCGCGCCGAGGTCGAAAAGCGCGGCATCAAGGTGTATTGCGAAACTACGGTTACCGCCGTTTCTCCCGATCGCGTGGTCACTGCACGCAATCGAGAGGGTATCCTCAAGATCCGCGCGGGCGCGGTGGTGCTCGCTATGGGTTGCCGTGAGCGCAGCCGCGGTGCACTTAACATCAGCGGCACACGCCCTGCGGGCGTTTACAGCGCGGGCACGGCGCAAAAGCTCATCAACTGCGAGGGCTATATGGTCGGTAAAAAGGTCGTGATCCTCGGTTCCGGCGATATCGGTCTTATTATGGCACGCCGCATGTCCTTTGAGGGCGCTAAGGTTGAGGCTGTTTGTGAGATCATGCCGTATTCGGGCGGGCTTACGCGTAATATCGTACAGTGCCTTGAGGATTATGGGATTCCGCTGTATCTCTCTACCACTGTTGCCGAGATCCACGGCAAGGGACGCGTGGAGGGTGTGACCATTGCCGAGGTCGATGAAAACCGCCGTGTGAAGGAACAGACCAAGCGGTATATCCCCTGTGACACGCTTCTGCTTTCCTGCGGTCTTATCCCGGAAAACGAGCTAACGCGCTCTGCAGGGATCCCGATCGATCCCATCACGTCAGGCGCTTTGGTCGATGAGAACCGTGAAACTGCCATCCCCGGTATCTTCGCTTGCGGCAACGTGCTGCAGGTGCACGACCTTGTTGACTACGTTTCCGATGAGGCGGAGATCGCGGGTATTGGCGCCGCCGCGTTCGTAAAGAACGGTGCCACAAAGGGAGAAACCGTGGAAACCAAGGCGGGAAACGGCGTGCGCTACGTGCTCCCGCAGCGCGTGCACACTGATAAGGGTAATGATGTGGCGCTCTTTATGCGCGTGACACAGCCCTTCGGGAAGGTGCGCTTTACCGTGAAGTCGGGCGACCTGGTGCTTGCCATCGCCCAGCGCCTCAAGGCAGCACCGGGTGAAATGGAAAAAATTGTGGTGAAGAGCGATAAATTGGCGCTTGCCAAGGAGCCTATCACCGTTTCGTTGGAGGTGCTGTAATGAAAAGAGATCTCATTTGTATCATCTGCCCCCGTGGCTGCTCGCTCACGGTAGAGGGCGAAAAGGATAATCTTACCGTAACGGGTAACGCCTGCCCGAAGGGCAAGCAGTACGCTATTGACGAATGCACGCATCCCACGCGCACCGTTACCTCTATCGTACGTGTAGCCAACCGTGTGGATACCATGGTCAGCGTTAAGACCGCAGCTCCCATCCCGAAGGAGAATATTTTTGACGTGATGAAGCTGATCCGTTCGGCTAAGGTCGATGCTCCCGTTGAGGCAGGCACCGTGATCCTTTCCGACGTGTACGGCACCGAGGTCATTGCGACCAAGACCATACGCTAAATTTTAAAAGGGGGTGAGTCAAATGCAAAAATGCATTTGGTACTCACCCCGTCGTTTTTGCTTGATGGCTAAACGCCATCATTTTTGACCGTTTCTCGGTCAAAACACGCAAATTCCGCGCTTCAAAAAAGCCTACCGTCGGCTTTTTTGAGCAGGGGCTGCCCCAATGACGCAGCCCCTTATTTGCGAGAAAGGCAACGTACCAAACGTAACACGACATCCTTTTCTTCCTCGTCAAGCGCGGTGATATCCACTGTAACCTTGTCGGAAAGCGTTAGCAGATAATCGGCAGATATATGGAAAATTTGTGTCATTTCAATGATATTTGCCACAGAGGGAAAGGAAAGTGACATTTCCCATGAATTGACGGCACTTCTCGAAATACCAAGCCTTTTGGCAAGCTCCACTTGCTTCATACCTGCTTTTTCACGCAAATACTGAATACGGGCAGCAATGTTATAAACCATAGAATCCCCCTCCTTTTGTGTATATTGTATACTGTCACAAAAGATTTATAATTATCATTTGTGATAAGTATCAATTGACAAATTTCGACAGAAGCTGTATAATTAGTGTGTTTAAACCGCTTGTGTTTAAAGTCTTGGGAGGTTTTATGCATAGATGGAAACCATGAAATACTTATGGATGCTTGTGATATTGGGCGCGCTGCTTATTTATGTGGCAAACTTTTTTGCGATCCGATACACGGATTTTAAGCGTGAGCTTCGGTATATTAATATGGAGATAGCGCGTTCTGATGAAGACGAAAGATCGGCTTGGAGAAAGCAAAAGGAAAAATTGCTCCTCTCGCTGATACCGTTTGTGCGGTATCGATAATAAAGGGTAACCCTCACTGCGACAAGTCGCCTTTTGGCTGCCTGTACGGTGAGGGCTTCTCTTTTATTTCAGGGTTATTTCGATGGTATTAGCGACTAAGAAAGAGGATAGTAATGCTTCCCAATAGTTGACGCACTCCCCTAAAATACCAAGGCTTTTGGCAGATTTTACTTGCCCGATACCTGCTTTTTGCGCAACTGCTGATTGCGACCGTGATCTTATGAATTGCCAGCCTGTTTTTTTGTGTATTTTAAACACCGTTACCGGGCATTTACGGTTAATATTCGTGTTAAATATCCATTGACAAAAATCGACGCAAGCAGTACAATAAATGAGTTCAAACCAACGGGTTTAAATTTCAAAGGAGTTGTACAAATGGGAAACGTGAGTTGCTTATGGGTGCTTATGGTATTGGGCGCGCTGCTTATTTATGCGGCAAACTTTTTTGCGATCCGATACACGGATTTTAAGCGTGAGCTTCGGTATATCAATATGGAGATGGAACGGTCCGATGAAGAGGAACGGTGCCTGTGGAAGAAGGAGAAACAAAAATTGCTCCTCTCACTCATACCGTTTGTACGGTATTGATGATAAAAACAGCCCTCACTGTGGCAAGCCGCCTTTTGGCTGCCCTTACAGTGAGGGTCTCTTTTTTTATTGCTGCTGGATTTTAAGGACAAGACGCATATTCTGCATGAAAAAAGCATCACACCCCGATCTCTTCGTAGATCTCAAGCAGGCGTGCCTCAGCCTCGGTCTTGCGCGCGTCAAGGTGTGCTGCGCGCGTATAGTCGCTGGCGGCAGAGCCAAACAGCTCCTCGTCGATCTCGCCAAGCTCCTTTTCCAGTGCCTGTGCCTCACTTTTCAGGCGCGCCACACGCGCCCGCTCCTTTCGCTCCTCTGCAGCGTTTTTCTTGCGGGCAAGGTAATCCGCCTTTCCTGTACTGATGGGCGTGCTTGCAGGGCTTTTCGCTTCCATACTCTTTGCACGCGCGGCGCGCGCATCGCGGAACGCTAAAAATTCGCTGTATCCGCGCCCCTGCTGGCTGATTCGATAATCGAGCAGGTCGCCGTCACCCGTTTCGGGCTTTAGCGCCAAAACGCGCGTGGCAAGCTTATCCATAAAGTAGCGGTCGTGTGATACGGCAAGCACTGTGCCGTCAAAGGCGTTAAGTGCTGTTTCCAGTGCCTCTCGGGAGTCGATGTCAAGGTGATTGGTCGGCTCGTCAAGCACCAAGAGGTTTACGCGCGAGAGGATCAGCTTGGCAAGCGTGAGCCGTGCGCGCTCGCCGCCCGAAAGCACGGAAACGGTGCGAAAAACATCCTCGCCAACAAAGCGGAACAGCGCCAAGGTGTTTCTGATCTCGGTTTCGGTAAGATGGGGGTAAGCGCACCAAAGCTCCTCGAGCACCGTGCTTTCGGGGGTGAGATTTTGGTTTTCTTGATCGTAATAGGCGATCTCCACGTTGTAGCCGTGCTCCACACGCCCCGCCGTTGGCGAAAGCTTGCCAAGCAGAAGCTTTAAAAGCGTGGATTTTCCACACCCGTTTTTGCCCGTAATGAAAACACGCTCGTTTTTAAGAAGTAAGAAATCAATGGCAGAAAAAAGCTGCCTTTGTCCGAATGCCATAGACAGTCCGCGCACAGAAAGCACCTCGTTGCCGCTCTCTCTTGCTTCGGAAAAGCTCATTTTTATGGCACGGGGTGCATTTTTGGGCTTTTCCACGCGTTCCAGCTTGGCAAGCTGCTTCAGGCGCGATTCTGCGGCAACGATATTGCGTTCGCGGTTCCAGGCACGTTGCTGTGCGATATAAGCTTCTTGGCGGGCAATCTCCTTTTGCTGATCCTTATAGTGCTTTTCCGCGATCTCGCGGTCAATACGTCGTTGCTTTGCCGAGGCGGTATAGCCGCCGTTATATAGTGTCGCGCGCGTGTGCTCCAGCACCAGTGTTTTGTTTGTTACGCGGTCAAGGAAATAGCGATCGTGCGAGATCACTAATACGCATTTCTTATATTGTGAAAGAAAGCTCTCAAGCCAGTAAAGCGTGTCGATATCAAGGTGATTGGTCGGCTCGTCGAGCAAAAGCACGTCAGGCTCGCGCACCAGCTGGCGGGCAAGTGCCAAGCGTGTGCGCTGACCGCCCGAGAGGGTGGAGAGGGAACGGTGCATGCTGTCCTCGTCAAAGCCCATACGGAGTAGCACCGATGCGGCGCGTCCGCGGAATTCTAAACCCCCGTCACGGATAAATTTTGCGTGCTGCTCGGTGTAAGCAACGGTGAGGGCGGTGTAAGCGGCAGTGCCTGCTTCGCGCTCTCTTTTGCGAAGGGATGCCTCCATTTCGGCAAGCTCTTGCTCCTTCAAGAGCAGCTCGGGGAAGGCGGCGATCATCTGCTCCAGCGCGCTGTCGCCCGCGACATCGTCCGTTTCAAAGGCATCGTCTTGCTTTAAGACGCCTACGGTCTTGCCGCCCCCGATAAAAACGCTCCCCTCGTCGGGGGAAAGCTCACCCGTAAGGATCTTAAAGAGTGTGGATTTTCCGCACCCGTTCACGCCGATCACGCCCAGCTTATCGTTTTCCTCAAGAGAAAAGCTGACGCGGTCAAGAATTTTTCGCACGCCAAAGGAGAGCGTAACGCCCGATGCACTAAGTACCGTCATTTCGTCCTCCTTTCGTTGTTGACGACAAATGCCGCCCCGTTTGCTATACTGTAAGTACTAAAAAAATATTATAAGGTATTGTCCGTTGTTTGTCAAGGGGCAGAAGGGGGTAGATATGATAGAAAAAACGGGCGTATGCTGGCTTTGTGGGGGGCATTTTCACGTTGGAGAGGTGCTTTTTCGCTATGGTGCTCGGCACATTTGCTCTGACTGTGCAGATGAGATCACCACGGAGGACCTGCAGCATCTTACGGGCGCTTACACGACGCGCGAGATGCTCACGGCACTTGGATTTGACCGCGAGATAGAATGAGTCGCATAAAAGCAGAAAAAATTTGCAAAAATTACTTGACAAGAGGGGAAAGATGTGGTATACTCTGTAAAGTATTTTGCTTTACAGGTGATACGATGTTTGAAAAAAATTTGCAGCTGGCAGAATTGATCGACCTGTACGCCACGCTCCTCAGTGACCGTCAACAGCGCGTGCTGGATCTTTATTATAATCAAGATCTTTCCCTCGGGGAGATCGCCGAGGATGTGGGCATTTCCCGTCAAGGTGTGCGCGATAGCATCAAAAAAGCAGAAAAGGAGCTTTACTTTTTTGAGAGCAAGCTGCATCTTGCAGCACGCGAGAGCGCGGTGCGCAAGGCGGGTGAGAAGCTCCTTGCATTGACGGGGGACAACACACAAATGTCAGTAGCGGCAGAGCGCTTGATCGCGCTTGCAAGCGGCGAGGAGATCCCCCTGTAACGCAACTATTATAAAAGAGGAAAGGCGGCAGATATGTTAGAGAATTTAACCGAAAAGCTGAATAACGCCTTTAAATTTTTTCGCAACAAGGGTAAGCTGACCGAGGCAGACGTCAAGGCGGGTATGCGTGAGATCAAGCTGGCGCTCCTTGAAGCAGACGTCAACTTCAAGGTCGTAAAGGACTTTGTAAAAATGGTTTCGGAGCGTGCCGTGGGCGCAGAGGTGTTAGAGTCGCTTTTGCCCGCCCAGCAGATCGTAAAGATCGTTAACGAGGAGCTTGTGAAGCTGATGGGCACCTCGCAGGCAAAGCTCACCATTTCCCCCAAGCCCCCCACAGTCGTGATGATGGTAGGATTGCAGGGTGCAGGTAAGACCACACATGCAGGCAAGCTTGCGGGGATGTATAAAAAACAGGGCAAAAAGCCCCTGCTCGTCGCTTGCGACGTGTATCGCCCCGCTGCCATCAAGCAGCTTGAGATCCTTGGTGAAAAGCTGGATATCCCCGTGTATGCGCCGGGCAACAAGGAAAAGCCCGTTAAGATCGCAAAAGAGGCATTAAAGCTTGCCGAAAAGCAGGGATACGATATGGTATTCATCGACACTGCCGGCAGACTCCACATTGACGAGGTGCTCATGGGCGAGCTGCAGGAGATCAGAAAGGCAGTAGACCCGACCGAGATCCTTTTAACGGTGGATGCAATGATCGGCCAAGACGCAGTGACGGTGGCAGAGCACTTTAATCAGCAGCTTGACGTTACCGGTGTGATCCTCACCAAGCTTGACGGTGATACGCGCGGCGGTGCGGCACTTTCTGTGCGGCACGTCACGGGCAAGCCCATCAAATTCATTGGTGTTGGCGAAAAGCTTGACGCGATCGAGCCGTTCTATCCCGACCGTATGGCAAGCCGCATACTCGGTATGGGCGACGTGCTCTCCCTCATTGAAAAGGCGGAGCAGGCGTTTGACCAAAAGCAAGCAGCGGAGCTGGAAAAAAAGCTCCGTGCCGCCACCTTCACGCTTGATGATTATCTTGATCAGTTTGCACAGCTGAAAAAAATGGGCAACATCGAAAGCCTTCTCGGGATGATGCCGGGTATCAAGCCGGGGGCGCTGAAGGACGCAAAGATTGACGAAAAGCAAATGGCGCACACAGAGGCGATCATCAAGTCGATGACGAAAAAGGAGCGTGAGCGGCCCGAGATCATCAATGCCTCGCGCAAAATGCGTATTGCAAAGGGCAGCGGCACAACAGTTGAGGATGTCAATAAGCTTCTAAAGCAATTTGACACCGTGCGCAAGATGATGAAGCAGTTTACCTCTCCCGGCGCGAAGCGCGGACTCTTTGGTAGCCGCAAGGGATTTGAACACATGAGGTTTTAAAAGATAGATTTCCGCTGATACTGCGCCGAATTTTTCTTAAATATCCGCATATTCCTCAAAAAATTCGACTTGTCTTATCGAAAATCTATTCTTTTAAAACTGGTTTCCACCCCGCGTCGAGAAAATTTTTGATGGATTTTTGCGGGGCGAGGCGAAGGAAAGTGCGGACTTTTCAAGTCGCGCCACGCCGTAATACACGAAAATTTACCGACGCAGGGCTTATGGGTTCGATTCCCTTGCGGCTAAGATGAAGCTTCCGTTTTAACGGATCTTTTATAAATTAATTTTCAAACAAAAACAAACAAAAACAAAGGAGATTTTTATCATGGTTAAAATCAGACTCACCCGTACGGGTAAAACGCACAGCCCCTCCTACCGCATCGTGGTTGCCGATCAGCGCTCCCCTCGCGATGGCCGCTTTATTGAAGAGATCGGTCACTACAATCCCATGTCCAAGGAATTGGTCGTTGACGGTGAGGCAGCAAAGAAATGGCTTGGCAACGGCGCACAGCCCACAGATACCGTAAAGGCGCTTCTTACTAAAGCAGGCGTGATCGCCTGATCGCGCGGAGTGTCTTATGTTGAGCCTCAAAGAGATCCTCGTCGATATCGCCGCCGCCATTGTGGATCATCCCGATGACGTGGCGGTGACCGAGAGGGAAGAGAACAACGAGGTGACGCTGACCTTGAGCGTACATGCCGACGACATGGGTATGGTGATCGGTCGTCACGGTCGCATCGCAAAGGCGATCCGTTCCGTGATGAAGGCAGCAGCAGGCACCTGTGGCAAAAAAGTAAACGTCGAGATTAAAGACTAACAAAGAAAGAGCCCCCAATGTGGGGGCGCATTCTTTGGTTTAAATATTCCGAGCGCTTTTTAAGTTACATACTCCATCACGAAATCCTCCCTTGCATCGGGGCGGTAGGTCGTGATCGTGACGTTATCAAGGGTAAGCCCGTCGATATAGCGAAAATAAATGCCCTTTGCAGGCAGGATCTTTCCATATACAAACACCTCAGGGTAGGGGCGCGGCACGTCGATGGGGACCTCTTTTTCATAGGTGGTAACGCCGCCATCCAGCCTCATATGCACGTTGCGGAGCGTGATGTTTTCAAGATGCCGTTCGGGCAGACCGCAGCAGTTAGAGGTCATTTGCCAGTCGGTGTATCTGCCGGAAATGGTTTCGGCTGCAGTTTCAGGAGTTACACCCTTAAAGATCCACGGATATTGGTAAAAATCGTTTGCCTTGTATGAGAAATAGTTAAACGCGGGGGCAGTATATGGCTCGTAGGGGCCGTCCACGGTGATGTTTTCAAGGGCCACGTTTCTGATCTCACCCAGCGCCCGTCCCTCAGGGCCGCGCATACGCCTGCCGATGTGGATAAACAGCGGTGCGTTTGCGTTTTTTACAGTCACGTTTTTAATGGTAACGCCGTCAATGATAGCACCGTCCACGCTCTCAATGCTAATTGCCGTGATGCGCGTGTCGCGGATATCAATGTCCTCAATGTGGAAGTCGTAAAATCCGCCGTTCGTTTCCGTACCGAATTTCAGCGCGTTGCAGCGGCTTTTGATCCGACACCGTGATACGGTCACGTTGCGGCATTCGTCAAGGCGGTTGAGGGTATACGAGGATTTAAAGACGATCCCGTCATCGCCCGCCTCTACGTCACAGTCATAGATGCGCACGTTTTTTGAGTTGTCGGGCGAGATGCCGTCAATGTATACGTACATTTTGATGCCGTGTATACAGACGTTCTCGCACCCCGCAAAATAAATGCCAAGGTCAGTGGCGTTGTTTATTTCAAGATCGGCGATCTCCACGTTCGTGCATTCCTTAAGAGCAATGCACTTGGGGCCTCTGTGGCGGATCGCCTTTCCGCGCACGCCGTCCTCGTCCCATACCGAGCGCATATCAATGGTAGCCTTACCTACAAGGGAAATGTTGGTGCAGTCCCTGCCCACAAACATGGAAAGGTCAAAATAGGTGTGTGACGCGTCCTGATAAATGGGGTAATCCACCTCTTCCTGTTGGCGGTATGCATAAAAGTCAAGCGCGCCAAGTATTTGTGTTCCTTCCTCAAAGACAATGTGCACGTTACTTTTTAAAAGCACTGTTGCCAAAACGTAAATGCCGCGGGGAAAAAGAACCTTACCTCCACCTGCTTCGGAGCACGCGTCAACAGTCGCTTGCACCGCCGCGGTATCAAGCGTTACGCCGTCGGCAGCAGCACCGAAATCCAGCACGTTAAAAATAGTTTCCAATATAAAATGCACCTCCCTTGATGAGCCTTTTCACATTATAGCACAAAGAACACGTTTAAAATAGCAGTATGTTGACATGTTTTTGAAAAATATTGCCCACTTAAAGCTCGGTTTCAAAAGCGCCCTCTGTTCTTATGGTCGTACGCTTGGTAAAGCCGATCTTTTTCAAAAGTGTAATGGCATCGTCAAAGCGATAGGCAATATTCTCGCTACTATGTGCGTCAGAGGATAGGATCACTTTGCCGCCACATCGCAAAAGCTCGGCAAGCAGTGGGGGCGCCGGGTAGGGAACGGTGCGAAGCCCACGCGCCATCGCACTCATATTCATCTCGAAAAGCGGCACGTGCTTTACGATCTCGGCAAGTGCTTCCTTTGCAACCGCAAGATAGGCAGGGTCGCTCTCGTCGAACGCGCCATACTTGTTTAATAGATCAAAATGCCCGATAAAGGTGGGCTTGTTTTGCTCCGCGTGCCGCATCAGATCCTCAAAATACGCCTTGGCAAGATCGAGCTTGTTGCCGCCAAACGCGTTTTCTATCGCCCGTGCCTGTATGGCGGCGCTTTCATCTATGGGATAGATCTCTCCGTTTTTACAAACGTAGTGAACAGAGCCGACGGTGTAGTCGTATTTTTCGCGGTTGATCGCCGAGCGATAATCCAGCTCAGTGCCCAAAAGCACGGGAAAGCCGTACCGTTCAAGGGCTATTTTTTGTTCCTCACGCACGGCTGCCACGTATGCTTGCTCGCCCTCGAGGGATAAGCAGTACGAGGTATCAAAGGGGGTATAGCTATGGTCAGAGATGCCAAGCGCCGAGAGCCCTCGCGAGCGTGCCGCGTCTATCATCCCGCGCACGGTTGCCGTGCCGTCCGAAAAAATGGTGTGGGTGTGAAAATCCGCAAAGGGCATATGTGCCTCCTTGGTATGGAATATTGGAGTTAAAATTCCGAGGTGTACTGTGCGTACTCGCTCTCAAGACTGTCAATAGATCCTATCACATTCAGCTCCCTTGCCTCGATCGAAATGGGCGCGGTGACAAAAAAGGTTGAAGCGTGAGGGGAGAGCGTGAGGCGCAGATCCGTGTAGATCTCGCCGCGGTAAGAGATGAATTTTTCCGCGCGCGGGCGGATCTCGCCCGTGTGGGGATTCCATTCATCCACATCCTGTGCACCGCGCAGCAGCAAATGGTGATTGTAGGGCACGTCCGTGCCGTTGGTAAAGTAATAAACGTCGCCCTCATCGGTGCGCTTGTGAATGTGCAGGAACATACCGCCATCGGGGAAGGAGCGATCCAGCCCCACGTTGTGAAATTCTGGATAAATGGCGTTCAGCGCTCCCGTGCCCTCGAAGCGTGCCATGCCGGGCAGATACACGTCAAAGGGAATGCCAAAGGAGTTTAGCGCGCGGTTCACCACCGAGCTTTTTGTCATATACGTGCCGTCAACCGCGGTGGCGTTAAAGTACAGGAATATCGCCTCACCGCCCGCGGCGTTTTTGTTGTGACAATAGCGGCGCATCACGCGCTTGGCTGTGGCATCCTCACCAAAGATCTCACGCGCGAGGCGCTGTACCTCCTCGTCGTTTCTCCCCTCCTTGTCGTATTCAAACGCAAGTGTCGGGAGAACGCCCGTGGCGAGGATCTTGCCGCCCTCGTCGTAGAATTTTTTCAAAAGACGCAGGTTTTCAAGGCTGATCATCTCGGCGGCGGGCATCACCACCACGCGAAAGCTCTCACGGTTTTTGTCGTTGTCAAGATAAAGCACGCCGTCCTTGGTGGTACACTTTTTGTGCATAACGGTGGGGTGCAAAACGGTCAGGTCGTGCCCCGCATAAAAGGTGATGGCGTTGATCAGCGTCATGTAGTCGGCATCGGTGGGTGTGTAGGGATATTCGTAGCGTGTTGAGGGGTAAAAGAAGAGCGACGCTTTACTGTGAAGATGGTAAATGGGGTAAAGAAGCGCAATGTCCGCCACGTGTCTGCCGCCGCGCAGCATAGTCTGCACACGGGTGATAAAATCGCAAAAATCGGAGTTTTCCATCAAAGTCGGGGGCAAATGGAGCGCCGCGTTGTTTACGCCGCGCGCAAAGGCGTTCATTGCATCCTTTAAAAGGCGGGTGCTGTCGTGGCGGCGGTAGTTGCGAAACAGCTCGCCGTTGACGCGTTCCACGTCAAAGTTGTATGCCGCGCTCGCCGCAATTTTAACGGAATTTGTGCCGTAAAGATACGCCTTGTCAAAGAGCGCACAGGGGGAGTAGCGGTTGCACAGCATCGCATCTCCCACAGTAAAGGAGCAGGCGGTGAGCTTCGGCTCGGAAAGCGTGCCAAAGGCGGCAAGCCCCATTTTTTTTGCAAAGTCGTTTAAAGCCTGCATAATGCCGTGCTGTATCATAGAGGCACGCACTGCCATCAGCATTGCCTTGTAGTGCACGGTATCCTTGCCTGCATAGCCGAAAAGAGCAGGGTAAAGGGGGGCGGGGTCAAAGCCGAAGCGAGTAAGGAACAGGTCGTTGAAGGAGGTGTCCCAGTCGCGACGATTTTTGCCGTGAAAGCCAATGCCCGAATAGGCAAGCGTGGTGAGTGTGCTGCCGATATAGGGTGTTAGCTCCTTTGCAAACAAGCCAAATGCCATTTGTATATAGCTGTAAGATGCCTCATGGGAAAGATAATTGGTGCGGCGGCAGTTCGGCTCCACAAGCGCGAGATACTCGCGCACCGTCCAGTTTCCGCGCGGCACCTGCCAACATAACGTGCCGTCTTTGATAAACGGGCGCAGGTCGATGATCTCCCCATATGCTTCCGAGTAGGCAACCAAAGAGAGCAGCTCGCCCTCGTGCAGGGGGCGTGAGAGCTGCTCGCCCTCGCGGCAAATGTATTCCTTGCATTCAAGGAGCTTTGCGTGCAGGTGCGTATCGCCGCGCCCGTCAAGCATGCCGATAATGTAATTTTCAAAGGCAAAATCAAGGAAAAAGCCAACGAATAGCCCCGCCTTTTTCGCCTCCTTCAGTAAAACGCGGTACATGCGTCGCACGGGCTCAAGATCATCCTCTGTCTCAAGCCGTATGCCTTCGGGAAGCTTTGGGATAATGGTGCTGCAGCCCGCAGCACGGCAGTTGTGAACAGCGGCAATTGCGACATCGTCGATCGACCCCTCGCACAGCTCCGGGAGATCAAAATAATATATAGGGCGGTAAGCGTCGCAAAGTGCCTCAAAATTCCTTCGTTTTTGCTCGTGTGCCATAAAAACCTCCCTTGCGTGGGATAAACCCACTCTGTTATCTTAAGTATAACATATTTAAGCACGTATTTCCAGTGGTTTCAAAAATTTGTTCTTGGGAGTGCTTGTTGACAAGCAAGCGCCGGTGTGCTACAATAAAATTAAGATTAGAAGGAGGGCATTCAGCTATGATCATCGATTTTCACGCACACATCCTGCCACGCTGTGATCACGGGTGCGATCACTCTGCCATGGCAAAAAACCAGCTGCTTATGATGCGCGCGGCGGGCACAGATGCCGTGGTTGCTACCCCTCATTTTTATCCCAGTGACGATAACGTGGAGAGCTTCCTTGAAAGGCGCAACGGTGCGCTTTCGGCAATGCTCCGCAAGCTCCCGCTTGAGGATCTGCCCACCGTTTACCCTGCCGCCGAGGTGTTGGTATGCCAGGGGCTTCACGAGATGGAGGGGCTTGAAAGGCTTACCGTTTCCGGCACAAACGTGATCCTGCTTGAAATGCCGTTTATCCGTTGGGGCGAGGCGCTGATCTCCACTGTCCTTGGCGTGCGGGAGCGCGGACTTGTGCCCGTGCTTGCGCATATCGACCGCTATGATCTTGGCGAGGTGCAAGCGTTGCTGCGCACAGGCGTGCAAGCACAGGTGAACGCCGAATCCTTTGGATTTTTGAAAAATCCGAGGCCGTACGTGGATCTCATGCGCGCGGGCAAGGTGGTGGCGCTTGGCAGCGACCTCCACGGTGAGTCAAAAGCGCACTACAAACGCTTCCTTCATATGCAAAAAAAGCTTGGGCTCCTCGCCGACGACGTCTTCGTACGCAGCGCCGAGCTCCTGAAAAATGCCACCCCCCTCTACCAGCCCGAGAGGGAAAAACAAACTACATAAAAAAGAGATCTGCCTCAAATGCCATTGGCATTTGAGGCAGTTCTTTATATAGCCACAAAACAACACGCAACCCCGTAGGGGCGACAGATCGCTTTTACTCCATTCGCTCAGATCCGCTTTTTCTTTCTAAATACAAACCAGTAAAGCGCAACCCCACCGCCGCCAATGGCAACGGTGCCACCACCGACAATCGCAACAACTACACCTACTTTGCTTTCAAGCTGCGGGATTTCCTCGCTGATTTTGTTTCCGCAGGCACAGGTCTTTACGCGCACGCCCGCTTCTTTTGTTGTCGCTACCTTTGTGGTTTCCCATTCGCCGTAGGTATGATCGGCGCAAACGGTATTGTTGCACACGCAGGATTTTTTGTGTTGTTCGGCATCGAGCTTCACCCATTCGCCGTGTGTGTGATCGGCGTAAACAGTATGCCCGCACGCACAGGATCTTTTGTGCTGCTCGGCGTCGTGCTCCACCCACGCGCCGTAGGTGTGAACGTCGGGAGCCTCACACACGGTATACGATAAGCCCCCAAGCGTTAGCGTTTTTGTGTGGGGGAAAGTGGTTTTGATATAGGTGGGAATTTCGGTAATGTTCTCGGCGATATAAACACTTTTGGCATATTTCAGCAAGTCGCCACAGGCGGAGGCAGAGGTAAGTGCAGAAACGATCGCGGGCGAATATAAATAAACCGACGCAAGCTTCGGGCAGAAGGTGAAAGCAGCGCTTTCAATAGCGGTCACGCTTGCAGGAACCGTAACAGAGGTGAGCGCGTGGCAGTTATAGAACGTGTATCCTTCAATGACGGTTATGCCGGAAGGAATGATAATAGAGGAAAGACTGCTGCATTCCTCGAACGCACTCTCTCCAATATAGGTTATGCTTGAGGGAAGTGTGATAGAGGTAAGGCTACTGCAGAGACTGAACGCTAAAGCGCCAATGGTGGTCACGTTTGCAGGTATGGTAATAGAAGTAAGGGCGGTACATTCAGCAAACGCAAAAACGCCGATGGAGGTCATACTGGTGGGGAGGGTAACGGTGGTCAGGTCGCTAAAGCCGTAAAAAGCACCGCTTCCAATAGAACTCGCGCCTTCCTCGATCACAAGGGACTTGATGGCGCAGAGATAACTTTGTATATGCGTAAGGTCCTCGATCTCACCCGTGCCCGAAACGACAAGCTCACCGGTAGCGACGTACAGCTTCCAAGTCGTATCTCCACATGAGCCGGTATAATCGGGTTCCGATGCCGAGGCAACTACCACCAACAG
The DNA here is from genome assembly GCA_045596505.1 of Eubacteriales bacterium. GTDB lineage: Bacteria > Bacillota > Clostridia > Oscillospirales > CAG-272 > Firm-07. The sequence goes on along the minus strand of JAZOCO010000079.1, from coordinate 10,201 downwards.
CAAAACAGTTAAAGTGAATACGCCAGCAAACGTTAGAAACAATTTTAGTTTTCTCATAATTTCTCCTTTGTGTCGGGGGATATTTAACTGTCGATGAGAAGGCAAGAGCTTCATCTCTTGCTTCGTATGCCTATGCATATTATATAATATTTATTCATTGTTGTCAATACAAGCAAATGTTTAACGAAGCAAGCGTTGCCTCTTGCCGTCGTTACCAGATATTGTTCCTTGATTTGTTCGTTTCCATATGGTACAATAAAAGCGTAAATTGTCGCGATTTTACAATCTCACTCGTTTTGCATGCAGAAGGGAAAGGACGTATTTTTGAAGAAATTTTTACTGCTTCTTTTACTTACCCTCACGCTTATTTCCATGATACCGCTAACGGCGACGGCAGCCCAAAGCGTTCGCGTGACCATTGACGGCGCGCCGTTTTCAGGCAGTGTCGAGGTCAAAAACAACACCACGTACGTGGGTGTTCGAAGATTTGCCACCGACCTTGACCCCACCGCTACCGTTACATATAACGCTAACACACGCACGCTCAGCGTCAATTCAAGCGCGCTCACACTTACCCTTGTGGACGGTAGCAATTATATGGTCGCAAACGGCAGATATCTTTACTTTGATCAGCCTATTTTTATGAAAAACGGCACCATGTACGCGCCTATTATGAACCTCTACCGCGCCTTTGGCGCGAAAATAAAATGGAGCAACGACCTGCACGGCTTTATGGTCACGCGCGGCAACGGCGGGATCGTTTCGGGTGACAGTTATTACCGAAGCGACGAGGTCCTGTGGCTCTCGCGCATCATCAGCGCCGAGGCAAAGGGCGAGCCACTGCGCGGCAAGATCGCCGTGGGGAACGTGATCCTCAATCGCGTGAGGTCAAGCGCGTTTCCGAACACCATTTACGGCGTAATTTTTGATCGGAAATACGGCGTGCAGTTTACCCCCGCCGCAAACGGCACGATCTACGCCACGCCCACCGAGGAGAGCATCATCGCCGCCAAGATCTGCCTTGAGGGCTATACCGTAAGCACAGGCATCCTTTACTTTGTCAATCCCATAAAAGCCCCCAACAGCTGGGCAAGCAAGAACCGCGCCTACTTTGGCAAGATCGGCAACCACGCGTTTTACTATTGATCAAAAGGGGATACGTCAATGACGTATCCCCTTTCCGTTTCGTGGATCATTACGGGTCATTCTAAGGCTTTTACCTCCCTTGGGTATTTCTGAGGATTTTAACAGCCTCTTGGGTCATTCTGAGCGAGGCAACAAAGCCGAGTCGAAGAATCTCCGAAAACGCAAGTAGCGTTTTCGGCGGTATGTTCGCACTAACCTCTTTACAGACTTAAAGGAACATTCTCCCAAAAAAATCTTTTGCAGAAGCAAAAAAGTGGCTCAAACGCTTTGCGTTTGTTCCTTTTTGTTTTCTTTTTATTTCGCAAACTGACTTTCGTAAAGCTCTTTGTAAAATCCGTTTTGCGAAAGGAGCGTTTGATGGTCGCCTTGCTCGATGACGCTTCCGTCCTTCATTACAAGAATAAGATCACTTTCCCTGATAGTCGATAAGCGGTGTGCCACCACAAACGTGGTGCGCCCCTGCATCAGGGCGGCAAACGCCTTTCCGATACGGATCTCGGTTCTCGTGTCGATCGAGGAGGTCGCCTCATCAAGAATAAGCAGGGAGGGAGGCGAGAGCATCAAGCGACTGATCGAGATCAGCTGGCGTTGCCCTTGTGAAAGCTCAGCACCCCCCTCACCGATCACGGTGTCGTAGCCGTTCGGTAGTCGCTTGATAAAGCTGTGCGCGTGCGCCGCCTTGGCTGCGGCAACGATCTCCTCATTTGTGGCGTCGGGCTTGCCAAAGGCAATGTTTTCGCGCACCGTCCCCGAAAAGATCACCGTGTCCTGCAATACCATACCAATCGATCTTCTAAGGCTCTCGCGTGTCATATCGCGCACGTCCCTGCCATCAAGCAGGATCGCCCCGTCACATACGTCGTAAAAGCGCATCAAAAGATTGATCACCGTGGTCTTGCCACAGCCTGTCGGTCCAACGATCGCCACGTGTTGCCCCGGGGAAACCTTTAAATTCATTTTCTCAATGAGGGGCTTTGAGGGCAAGTAGGAGAAGGAAACGTCTTTAAACTCCACTTGTCCCTTTGCCGCCTCAAGCACCGCGGCATTCGGCTTGTCGGGGGATTCCGTTGGCGCATCCAGCACCTCGAAGATGCGCGCGGCACACGCAAGCGCGCCTTGTAGCTCCGTTACCACTCCTGAGATCTCGTTAAAGGGCTTGGTATACTGATTGGCATACGCAAGGAAGCAGGAAAGCTCGCCCACGGTAATAGCCGCAGCGCCTTGCGAAATGGCAAGCATAGCGCCCGAAAGGGCAACCCCCGCATACACCAAACCGTTTACAAAGCGGGTTGAGGGATTGGTAATAGAGGAAAAGAAGGTGGCACTGAGGGACGCGTCCCGTAGCTGCTCATTCAGCTCACCAAAGCGCACCAGCATCGCTTCTTCCTGAGAAAAGGCGTCCACCACCTTGTGCGAGCCAATGGCTTCCTCCATCAGCGCGGTCTGTTTGCCGCGGATCTCGGTCTGCTTTTTAAACATATTGTAGGTGCGCTTTGCAATAAACGCCGCCACAAACAGGGAAATGGGGGTGATCAGCACCACCACCAGCGTAATGCCGGGGTGAATGAAAAGCATAAAGAGCAGTGTGCCGGCAATAGTCATCACGCTCGTAAAGAGCTGGGTAAAGCCAAGGAGCAAACCGTCCGAGAACTGGTCAACGTCTGCGATCAAGCGGCTTACGATATCACCCGTTTTTTTGGTGTCAAGATAGGAAAAGGGCACCTTTTGCAGGTGGCGGAACGCATCGTTTCTGATATTTCTAACGATCCCAAAGGTCATTTTGTTGTTGCACACGTTCATCAGCCATTGGAAAAGTGCAGTTGCCGCGATCACAGCAGCGGCGGTCTTGAAAATGCGCCGGATCCCCGCGAAATCAACGGCATCCTTGCCGATGATCAGGTCAATGGCATCTCCGATAAGAACAGGGAGCCAAAGCGTCAGTGCCACAGTGGCAAGGGAGAGGATAAGGGAAAGCACAAGGTATACGCGGTAGCCGCGAAGGTAGGAGATCACGCGGCGCACCGTTCCTCGCGGCGCACGGGTCTTTACGGTGCTTTTCATGCTCCCACCTCCTCACTGCCAAATTGTGATTCGTGGATCTCGCGGTAGATCTCGCAGGTAGAAAGCAGCTCCTCGTGCGTGCCCACGGCAATGGCTTCTCCGTCTTCCATTACGATAATGCGGTCAGCGTGGCGAATAGAGGCGGTGCGCTGGGATACGATAAAGGTGGTGGGATGATAGGGTAGCGTCGAGATCGCCCCGCGAAGCGCCGCATCTGTTGCGTAGTCAAGTGCCGAGGCACTGTCGTCAAGGATCAGGATCTCAGGGCGGCGGCAAAGCGCACGCGCAATGGTAAGGCGCTGCTTTTGCCCCCCTGAAAGGTTGCGTGCGTGCTGCTCCAGCACGAAGTCAAGCCCCCCATCCTTTTGTGTTACAAATTGTAGGGCTTGTGCCGCCTCAAGCGCTGCGCGGCAATCCTCATCCGTGGCATTTTCGTTGCCAAACAGAAGATTGTCCCGCACCGTCCCCGCAAACAGCTCAGCCTTTTGGGGCACGATGCCGATCTTTTTGCGTAACAGGTGGGGGTCAGCATAGGCGCGCACGTCAATGCCGTCTACCAATACAGCACCCTCGCTCACGTCATAAAAGCGTGGGATAAGGGATACAAGCGAGCTCTTCCCGGACCCTGTGCCGCCAATAATACCAACGGTTTCACCCTTTTTCGCATAAAAGGAAATGCCCTTTAGAGCAAGGTCGGCATCGGCGTGGTAAGAAAGAGAAACGTTTTTAAATTCTACGGCAAGCTCCTCGCTCGATGCAGTAGCGGTATGGTCCACGGTAGGCAGCCCCGTCGGTGTTTCAAGGATCGCGTTGATGCGCGCGCCCGAGGCACAAGCCTTGGTGATAAGGATAATGAAATTTGCCATCTTGATCAATTCGATCAGAATTTGTGACATATAGTTGTAAAGTGCCACCACCTCACCCTGTGACAGAGCGCCGCGCGCCACCTCAATGCCGCCGCGCCAGATGATCACAAGAATGGAAATGTTGATAATGACGTAGGTGAGGGGATTGAGTAACGCCGAAAAGCGCCCCACAAAGCGTTGCAGGCGCGTAAGCTCCCCGTTTGCCCCCGAAAATTCGGCAAAGCTTTGCTCCTCACGCACAAAGGCACGCATCACACGCGCACCTACAAGTCCCTCGCGCGTATGCAAAAGCACGCGGTCAAGCCGTTCCTGTACGCGGCGGAAAAGAGGAATGCTGATGAGCATAATGCCAAAGATCACCACCGAAAGCAGAGGTATGGTGATAACAAAGGTAAACGCCGCAGAGGGGGAAACGGTAAAAGCCATGATCATCGCGCCAAATACGATGAAGGGAGAGCGCAAAAACAGGCGCAGCACAAGATTGGTCGCCGTCCCGATCTGATTAACGTCGGCAGTCGTGCGCGAGAGAAGCGTTGCCGTGCCAAAGCGATCGGTATTTGCATGGGAAAGACCGCCGATATGCTTGAAAAGCGCAAATCTGAGGTCAGTTGACAGCCCCACTGACGCCTTTGCCGAGAAATATTGCGCGGTGATCGAGCACACAAGCCCCACCGCGCCGAGCAGCACCATAAGCCCGCAGCGGCGAAGAATATAGCCGCTATCGCCGTTTTTGATGCCCGTGTCAATGATATCGGCAACCACAAGCGGGATGAAAAGCTCAAAAAGTGCCTCAAGCATTTTAAAAAGCGGCCCCATGAGGGACTCGCGCTTATAGCGCGAAAGAAAACCCAAAATGCGTCGCATAGCATATCCTTTCCTAATCAATATAATATCAGTATACCATAAAACCCCTTGCGATTCAATACTTTTGCGGCACTGTTTGCCAAGTATTTTCCCGAAAAACCTTGAATTTCTCCAAAAAAGGAGTATAATAGTAAGTGTTAAAACTAAAGACAAGAGTTTTCTTGGAAAGGATAGAGTGATGGCAGAGGAATGTACACACGATTGTGGCTCGTGCTCGGCGGATTGCAGCTCGCGCAAGGGCCCGAAAAAGGAGGAGCTACACGCAAAAAGTAAGATCGGCAAGATCATCGGTGTGGTAAGTGGTAAGGGTGGCGTTGGAAAATCCATGGTCAGCTCCTTGCTTGCCGTGGCGCTCAATCGCGCAGGCTACCGCGTTGGTATTTTGGATGCCGATATCACAGGTCCGTCGATCCCGAAGGCGTTCGGTCTTCGCGCGGGCACGGTCGAGGGGGATGCCGAGGGGCTTTATCCCGCACGCACCGCGGGTGGCATTGACGTGGTGTCCCTCAATCTCCTCTTGCCCGAGGAAACAAGCCCCGTCATTTGGCGCGGCCCCGTGATCGCAGGCACGGTAAAGCAGTTTTATACGGACGTGATCTGGGATAATATCGATTACCTCATCGTTGACTGTCCTCCCGGCACGGGTGACGTGCCCCTGACGGTCTTTCAGTCCTTTAAGATAGACGGGATCGTGATCGTCAGCAGCCCGCAGGAGCTGGTCGCTATGATCGTGAAAAAGGCGGCAAATATGGCAAATATGATGGACGTGCCCGTGCTTGGGCTGGTCGAGAATATGAGCTTTGTCCGTTGCCCCGATTGCGGTAAGGAGATAAATCTCTTTGGAGAAAGCCGCATTGATGCCGTAGCGGCAGAGTTTGGGTACTCGGTGCTTGCAAAGCTTCCCATCGACCCCGCACTCGCCGCACTGGTGGACGCGGGTAAGATCGAGCAGATCGCAAAAGACCCGATGAGCGATGCCGCAAAGGCGATTGTAGATGCACTGAAATAATAAATATGGGGATCGACCGCGAGGCGGTCGATCCCCATTGTGTACATTACTTGAATATTTTTCTTTGCCCCTTGCAATATGGGGAGTTTTCGTGTAAAATAATAAGAGTATTATTTTAAAGGAAGGGGGAGGCTTATGAAGCCTGTTATTTTACCCGTTGGTCAAAACGGAAAGGTTATTTACATAGCAACCGATCGTTTTAAAAGCGAGCTTTTGTCCCTCTCTCTTTTTTTGCCGTTAAAGGAGGGCAATGCACAGCAAAACGCTATGGTCGCGGCGCTCTCACGCCGTGGCACGCGCAGCTATCCGACACAAGCGCTCCTGAGTCGTCACCTTGACGAAATGTATTCCACCGCCATTTCCACCTCCAATCGTCGTGTGGGAGATATGCAGATGATATCCTTTACGGCTGATTTTTTGGGAGCAGGGTATGTGGGCGGTGGCAAGGGGCTTTTTCCGGAGGTCGTTTCGATGCTTGGCGAAATGCTCCATTCGCCGCATTTTGATGGGGGCAAGTACCCTGCCGCCACCGTTGAGAGTGAAAAGCAGGTGCTGCGCGACGCCATAAATGCCGCGGTAAACGATCCGCGCGGCTTTGCACACACAAACGTGCGCAAGCTTTTGTGTAAGGGGGAGCCATATGGGCTTTCTCTCATTGGCGAAGCAGATACGGTAGATGCACTCACACCCGCCACACTTACCGCGCGCTACCACGCGCTTTTAGGGGAATCTACGCCCATTTGGTGCTACGTGGGCGGGGCACCCGAAGCGGAGGTCGTTTCACTGCTTGAGGCGCAATTTCCCACCCTTGGCGGCACGCCTACACCCTACCTTGCAGATGTACATGCCCATACGGGCACTATTAGGACCGGCGAGCTTGAAATGCCCATAGAACAGGGCAGACTCTCTCTTGGCTATCGTTCAGATATTGCAATGGGGGATCCGCTTGCCCCCGCACTTGTGCTGATGAATGAGATCCTTGGCGGCTCGCCCGCTTCAAAGCTGTTTATGAACGTCAGAGAGCGCCTCGGGCTTTGCTATCATTGCAGCTCCTCGCTTGATCTTTTTAAGGGCGTTTTGTTTGCCTCTTGCGGCATAAAATCCTCTAACCGCGCCGTTGCCGAACGGGCAATGCTGGCGGAGCTTGAGGAGATCAGGTGTGGCAATTTCAGTGAAACGGAGCTTAACGCCGCAAGGCGCTCGCTTGCCAATACCTATCGGACCGCCACGGATAATCCTGCCGTGCTTTCCCGATTTTATACGGGACGCCTCGCGGCGGGTGCCTTTGAGGAGATGGATGCTTGGCGCGCGCGCCTTTTGCGTGTCACACGCGAGGAGATCGTGGCGGCAGCGGAGCGCACCCGTCTTGGCGCCGTGTTTTTCCTTCGTGGCAAAGAGGAGGTGGCAGGGGAATGAGATCTTATCAAAAAAGCGATCTGCTGCACGAGAGCTATACACGGTATGAGCATCAAAGCGGTCTAACTATTTACGTTTTTCCTAAAAAAATGACCTCGACCTACGCCTTGCTTGCCACCGATTTTGGCGCTGTTGATCACACGCTGGACGGCAAGGAGCTGCCCGATGGCGTTGCGCATTTTTTGGAGCATAAGCTTTTTACAAACGAGGATGGCAGCGACGCCTTTGAGCATTTTTCGGCACTGGGCGCGGATGCCAACGCCTACACCTCTCACACACGCACCGTATATCTTTTTTCCTGTACCGAGCATTTTGACAAGGCTCTTGGAGAGCTGATCGATTTTGTCACACACCCCTTTTTCACCGAGGAAACGGTCAAAAAGGAGCAGGGGATCATCGCGGAGGAGATCCTTATGTGCCGCGATAATCCGTACGATCAGTGCTACTACAATATGCTAAGGGGACTATATGCGCATCATCCTGTAAAAAAGGACATTTGCGGGTCGCTTTCTTCCATTAAGAGGATCACACCATCGCTCCTATACCAAGTTTACCGGGCGTATTACGCGCCCTCTAATATGACACTGGTGGTTTGCGGTGACGTTGATCCCGATACGGTTTTTGATATCGCAAATAAGCATATGAAGCAAACGCTTAAAGCTCCGCGTCCCGTGCGCCCCACCGTTTTGGAGGATCGCCGTGTGCATCACGCGCGCGTTTGTCGACACGGTCAGGTGGCAAAGCCCATTTTTTCCATTGGGGTGAAGGATGCCGCCATTCCAACAGATCCCACAGAGCGTCTTAAGCGTGATGCGGGTATGGCGATCCTTTGCGAGATGCTTTTTTCGGAGTCGGGCGAGCTATATAACAGCCTGTTTGATGAGGGGCTGATCTCCCCCGATCTTTCCGCCGATTACGCGCTTACCGAGGATTTTGCATTTTTGCAGATCGCAGGGGAGTCGGGCGATCCCGATGCGGTCCTTGCGCGCATAAGGGAGTATCTTGCAAATAAACAGCAAACAGGGCTATCCCTTGAAGATTTTGAGCGTTGCAGGCGCATCGAATATGCGGAGTATATTAAGAGCTTTGATAGCACCGAGGAGATCGCAAACACCCTGCTTTCCTTTGCAATGGAGAGTGCGGAGCTGTTCTCCTACGGGGACGTTCTCTCGGGCATCACGCTTTCCTTTGTGGAAGGCTTGCTTCGCGAGATTTTTGACCCCTCGTGCTTCACACTCTCTGTAATATTCCCTAAAAAGGAGGAAACGTAAATGAATGATATGACCATAGCGTCATTTCCCGGCATCGGCATTGGGGAAATGAATATTAATAAGGTGGCATTTGAATTGCCGTTTTTTGGCGGACTTGAGGTGCGCTGGTACGGCATTTTGCTCACGCTTGGTATCGTTGCGGGATTTTTCTATGCGCTCTACCGTGCCAAATTTGAGGGCTTCACCTCTGACGACGTGATCGATTATGCACTTGTGACCGTGCTGCTCGCGATCATCGGCGCACGCGCGTATTACGTGCTCACAACCCTTGACGAGGGGATCTATCACAGCTTTTATGACGTTATTGCCATATGGGAGGGCGGTATAGCCATGTACGGCTCTATCATCGGCGGCGCGGCGGGGCTTCTTATCGTCAGCCGCATGAAACGCTTTGGCAAAGAGAGGGTCGTAAAGCTTTTTGATATGGTAGCACCTGGCGTGATGCTGGGGCAGGTGATCGGCAGATGGGGCAATTTTGTAAACGGCGAGGCGCACGGCGTTGAAACGGCAGAAAACTTTTTCCTGCGCATGGGTCTTACAGAATATGGCAGAGTGACCTACTATCACCCCACCTTCCTTTACGAAAGCCTGTGGAATCTTCTTGGCTTCGTACTGATCAATATTTTTTACAAGAAAAAGAAATTTGACGGGCAGATCGTGCTTTCCTATCTTGCGTGGTATGGCTTTGGCAGAATGTTCATCGAGGGACTGCGCACTGATAGCCTTTACGTCGGCAGCTTCCGCATTTCTCAGGTGATAGGGCTTCTTTGCTTTGTCATCTGCACCGCCTTGATGGTATATTTTTTGTGGCGTGTGCGTATGAAGGAGAAAGAAAAAGAGGAGTATGATCCCGTATATGAAAACTGCCGCGGCGTGATGCGGTATAGCAAGGAAAAGGAGCTGGCAAAGGCAGAATCCGAGGCGGATATCGATGCGATGATCGAAAGTGCCAAGCATAAATACGAAAAATCGGAGGATGGTAACGATGGCAAAGTTGATTGACGGCAAGGCAATTGCCGCAGAAATTCGCCGCGAGATCGCGGCAGATACCGAAAAATTTAAAGAAGAAAACGGCTACGCTCCGGGGCTTGCCGTGATCATCGTGGGCGAGGATCCCGCATCGCAGGTCTACGTGCGCAACAAGCACCGCGCCTGTGAGGAGGTTGGCTTTTATTCCAAGGGATACGAGATGCCCGCCACTACAAGCGAGGAGGAGCTGCTGGCTCTTATCGATACCCTGAACAGTGATCCCAAGATCCACGGCATTTTGGTGCAGCTGCCTTTGCCGCGCCATCTGGATGAGGAAAAGATCCTGCTTGCCATTGACCCGAAAAAGGACGTAGACGCATTCCACCCCTATAACGTAGGGCGCATTATGATCGGCAATTACGACTTTTTGCCCTGCACGCCCGCAGGCGTGATGGCACTGCTCGAGCGCAGCGGCATTTCCGTGGAGGGCAAGGAATGCGTGGTAGTGGGGCGCTCTAATATCGTAGGCAAGCCACAGGCATTGCTGCTGCTTGAGAAAAACGGCACGGTCACCGTTTGCCACAGCCGCACCAAGAATC
>JAZOCO010000078.1:0-48249 GCA_045596505.1 Eubacteriales bacterium | reverse complement strand
CGAAATGTGCATGCTGATGAAGGAGATGGGCATTGAGATCAACTACCACCATCCCGAGGTGGCGGCATCGGGTCAGTTTGAGATCGAGCCGCAGCTCGGCGAGGTGGTGCATATGGCAGATGCCACGATGATGATCAAATATATCATTCATAACACCGCACTCAAATACGGCAAGAGCGCAACCTTTATGCCCAAGCCCATCTATGGCGAGGCAGGCAGCGGTATGCACGTGCATATGCTGCTGATGAAGGATGGCGAGCCTGTGTTCTCCGATGATAACGGCTATTCGCACCTCTCTAAGGAAGCGCACTGGTTTATGGGCGGACTTTTAAAGCACATTGCCTCTCTTTGTGCCATCACCAATCCCAGCACTAACTCCTTTAAGCGTCTGGTGCCCGGCTTTGAGGCACCTGTTACGGACGGCTATGCCACCTCGAACCGCAGCGCCGTGATCCGTATCCCCGCCTATGCAAAGAGTCCCGATAAGCGCCGCTTTGAGCTCCGCAACCCCGATGCGACCTGTAACCCCTACTTCTGCTATGCAGCTATCTTGATGGCAGGTCTTGATGGTATCAAGAATAAGATCGATCCTCACGAAAACGGCTGGGGCCCCTACGACTGTAACCTCTACACCCTCCCCGAGGAGGAGAAGAAGAAGCTGAAGGGTCTTCCCACCAGCTTGCCCGAGGCGCTGGATGCGCTTGAGAAGGATCACGACTATCTCACAGCAGGGGGCGTGTTCCCTGAGCACCTCATCGAAAAGTTCATTTCCATGAAGCGTGCCGAGTGTGCCGAGCTTGCCAAGATCCCGCATCCCGCAGAATTCGACCGTTACTACAATCTCTGATAATATCAAAAGAGGAAAAAGCACGCGTGCTTTTTCCTCTTTTTTATACCGTTCGGCGGTGTTTTTTTGCGATGCAAATAAAAATTTACATACAAAAAACGAAATTTCAAACAAAAATGGCTGGCATTTTTTTGCAATTTGCGCTACAATAAAGATACCAACCGCAGAAAGGAGATTTCTTATGGATTTTGGAAACAAGCTATTTGAAGCCCGTCGTGCGCGGGGTATGAACCAGGAGGCGCTTGCAGAGGCGCTGGGCGTGTCGCGGCAGACTATTTATAAATGGGAATCGGGTATTACATATCCCGATATCGATGTGCTTTTTAAAATCGCGGAGCAGCTTGGCGTGAGTACGAGCTATTTGCTCGGTGAGAGCGAGCATGCTCCCGCCGTTGCGGAAAATGCTGAGGGCAAGAATGCTGTTTTGCGACATTTTACCAAATTTTCCCGTATGATCGGCGGCGCGACCCTTCTCATTTTGCTTTCTGTCGCTGCCCTTGTTTTACTTTGCACAAGGGAGACCGCACTCACCACAGCACTTGGCGTTTCAGCGCTGCTCATCGGTGTTTTTGCTGCGGTGATCTGTTACGTCGTGGCGGGGCTTCGGCACGAGGAGTTTTTAGAAGAAAACACCTACACCGTGTCCTTTGAAAGGGAAGAAAAGAGGCGCCATCGGCGTATCTTTGCCACCAAGATCGCTATGGGGCTTTCGCTGATCTTTATCGGTGTGCTGGCAGTGGTGCTGCTTGGCATTTTAGAAGTGAAGGAGCTGCTGCTTGTGGCAGGCGTTGCCTTACTGCTCGCATTTATTGGTGTGGCGTGCTATCTTTTCATCACGGCAGGCATTTTGGACGAGTTGTTTTCCGATCCCGGGAAGGCACTTGTGACCGAGGAAGAGAAAAGAAACGCGAAAAGCCTTGAAGAAGCGATCAGCGGCGTTATTATGACGCTGGCAACCGCCATATTCCTCTTTTTCGGATTTAAGTTTGGTGCGTGGCATCCCGCGTGGATCGCCTTTCCCATCGGCGGTGTACTTTGCGGCGGCGTTTCCTCGGTGCTTAAGCTTTGCGGCAAGGGAAGCTCCCAAAACGGGGAAGAGGGCGGGGAATAATATTCAAAAAAGGGGGGTGGCTCAAATTTTGCATTTGTGGCAGCCCCCTTAATCTTTACTTATCCCATTTGTCGATCAATGCCTTGATCTGTGCAGCCAGCTTTGCGTTATCCTTATTTGGGCGACCGTCGGCACGCTTGGCAAGTGCAAGCAACGCTTCGGCGTTGGCGACCAGACTCGCGTGCACGCTCGACTTGCGGGAGCGCTCCCGTGTGCCCGCCTTCTCGATGCGGCGGCGCTCGGTGTAGGCGGTCATCGCGCCGCTAAGAAGCTCGTATTCCGTGCCGCTGTTGGGGGTTTCCACAGCGTAACCAAGCTCCTTTAGCGCTTCTGCCAACGCCGCGATCGCTTCCTCATCACCGTGATTGAGGAATACCGCCCTCGGCTTTTTCTCAAATGCGGTAAGCCAGCGAATAAGCCCTTCCTTGTCTGCGTGTCCGCTTGTGCCGCGAAGGGAGCGCACACGCGCCTGCACTGCGATATCCTCACCAAAGAGCCGCACGTGCTGTGCACCGTCAGTGAGCGCACGTCCAAGTGTCCCCACTGCCTGATAGCCCACAAACAGTATGAGATTTTTCGCTTGCCACAGATTATGCTTGAGGTGATGGCGCACGCGCCCCGCCTCACACATGCCGCTTGCGGAAATGATCACCTTTGGGTGCGGATCGGTGTTGATACGGCGTGAATCGTCTGCTGTAATGGCAAGGTGAAGGTCATCGAAGTGAATGGGATCAATACCCATGCGGAGCAATTCTCTTGTTTCCTCGTCAAAGCAGTCGGGGTCACATTTTTTGAAAATCTCCGTCGCCTCAATGGCAAGCGGACTGTCTACGTAAACGGGGAAATTCGGATAACGTGACAGACCTCTTTCCTTGATCTCGCGCATGGCATATAAAAGCTCTTGGGTGCGTCCCACCGCAAAGGAGGGGATCACCACGTTGCCACCGCGCGAAACGGTGTCGTCAATGAGCGCCGCCAGCGTTTCCACCGTGTCCGTGGCGGGTGCGTGCAGGCGGGTGCCGTAGGTGGATTCCAGCACCAGATAATCTGTATCACCAATGGGTGTGGGATCCTTGATAATGGGCTGGTTGATGTTGCCAACATCGCCACTGAACACGATTTTTCTTGTGTGCTCGCCCTCTCGCAGCCAAAGCTCAACGGCAGCAGAGCCAAGCAGGTGACCTATGTCGGTAAAGCGCAGCTCAATGCCCCCCGCCGCAGTGATCTTTTTGTTATAGGGTACGCCCTCAAAAAGCGAGATCGCACCAACGGCATCCTCTATGGTGTAACTTGGTGTAAAGTTTTCTTCGCCCGCGCGCGCCGCACGACGGTTTTTCCATTCCGCCTCGGTCATTTGAATGTGTGCGCTGTCACGCAGCATAATGTCGCAAAGTTTTGCGGTTGCCTCGGTGGCAAAAATAATGCCGCGAAAGCCTTCCTTATAAAGGCGTGGGAGCATACCCGAGTGGTCAATATGTGCGTGCGTGAGGAACACCGCTTGAATTTCCCTTGCAGGCACGGGGAGCGCCACGTTTTGAAACACGTCAATGCCTTGCTCCATGCCGCAATCAACAAGATAGTATCTGCCACTGACCTCAAGCAGCGTGCAGCTACCCGTTACCTCTTGTGCCGCACCGATAAATTGAATTTTCATCAATATCCTCCCTTCGGTGTGCGCCCCCTTGGGGCTGTTTTATTACAATTACAGTATACCACAAACAAGAGGGAATTGCAACTTTCCATTTGACTTTTTTACCGCACTGTGGTAATATTAACCTACACTACGGAAAGAGGAAAGCTTTTTATGAAAGTCAACAAGCATCAACTTGCCCTAATGGCGGCAATGACGATCTTTGGCACCATCGGTATTTTCCGCCGCTATATCCCACTCTCCTCAGGCGCGGTGGCGCTCGCGCGCTCCGCTATCGGTGCACTGCTCCTATTGGCTGTTTTGCTTTTGAAGCGGCAACCCTTAAACGGCGCGGCAATTCGCAAAAATCTGCCCCTGCTCCTTTTGTCGGGTGCGTGTCTTGGCTTTAACTGGGTGCTGCTCTTTGAAGCGTATAAATATACGTCCGTCGCGGTGGCAACGCTTTCCTATTATATGGCGCCTGTTTTTCTCGTCCTTGTCGCCCCCTTCTTTTTCGGCGAGCGTTTAACGCTCAAAAAGGGCGCTTGTGCCGCTGTGGCGCTCCTTGGTATGGTGCTGGTATCGGGCGTGCTCGAAACAGGTGTTTCAAACACCGCGGAGCTGCGCGGGATCCTGATGGGGCTTTTAGCCGCCGTGCTTTATGCTACCATCGTGATCATCAATAAAGCAATGCACGGTATCTCGCCGCTTGATAAGACTGTGGTGCAGTTTGGCGTGTCGGCGGTGGTGCTGCTGCCGTACGTTCTGCTCTTTGAGGAGGTCAGCTTTTTGGCATTCACGCCCGTGACGGTGGCTTTGCTGCTTGTGCTCGGTGCGGTGCACACGGGGCTTGCCTACGCGCTTTACTTTGGCACTGTGGAAAAGCTAAGTGCGGGAACGGTTGCGCTCTTTAGTTATATCGATCCCGTGCTTGCAGTGGTGCTCTCGGCACTTGTCCTGAAAGAGCCCATGACGTGGCTTGGTGCTGTCGGCGCAGTGCTGGTGCTGGGCGCCGCATTGCTTGGGGAGCTTTTAAAAGACAAATGAGTGTTGCGTTTTACACACTCTGCGCAAAAAAATTGCTTTTTCGACAGATGCCTTGTTAAAATCGCAAAAAATACAAGAAAATGAAAATAACTCTTGCAAAATATTTTGCAGTGTAGTATAATAATAAAAATATTTCTGTGTCCTTTGGGTCAATTTTAAATGAAGGAGTTCAAACGCTATGGCATACTATTATCCGGAATGCTCCCATACCTTTAACGAATATCTGCTTGTTCCCGGATACTCGTCGGCGGAATGCATCCCCGCCAATGTTTCCTTAAAAACCCCCCTCGTTCGTTATAGGCGCGGCGAAGAACCTGCCATTTCTATGAATATTCCGCTGGTTTCCGCTATTATGCAATCTGTTTCGGGTGATCGCCTCGCGGTGGCGCTCGCACAGGAGGGCGGCGTATCCTTTATTTACGGCTCGCAAACCATTGAGGATGAGGCGGCTATGGTTGCCAAGGTCAAGGGCTACAAGGCGGGGTTTGTCCGCAGCGATTCTAATCTGCGTCCCGATCAAACGCTTGCCGATGTGTTGGCACTCAAGGAGGAGAACGGACACTCCACCGTTGCCATTACTGAGGATGGGACTCCTAACGGTAAGCTTGTCGGTATCGTGACGAGCAGAGACTACCGTGTCAGCCGCATGGACCAAACCGAAAAGATCTCTACCTTTATGACTCCTTTAGAGAAGCTGATCACCGCCCCTGAGGGAACTACCCTTAAGGAGGCAAACGATATTATTTGGGATAATAAACTGAACTCTTTGCCGATCGTGTCAAAGGATGGCAAGCTTTGCTACTTCGTGTTCCGCAAGGATTACGATCAGCACAAGAAAAACCCGATGGAGCTTTTAGACGATCAAAAGCGTTATATCGTGGGCGCGGGCATCAACACCCGTGACTATGCCGAGCGCGTGCCTGCCCTGGTTGAGGCTGGCGTTGACGTGGTCTGTATTGATTCGTCCGAGGGGTATTCCGAATGGCAAAAGCGCACCATCGAGTGGATCCGTGAGCACTATGGCGAAAGCGTTAAGGTGGGCGCGGGCAACGTGGTGGATGCCGAGGGCTTCCGATTCCTCGCGGATTGCGGCGCTGACTTTATCAAGGTCGGTATCGGCGGCGGCTCTATTTGTATCACGCGTGAGACCAAGGGCATTGGTCGCGGACAGGCAACGGCACTGATTGACGTTTGCCGCGCACGTGACGAATATTTTGAAGAAACAGGCATTTACGTGCCCGTTTGCTCGGATGGCGGCATCGTGCACGACCATCATATGACCCTTGCCCTTGCAATGGGTGCGGATTTCATCATGCTTGGGCGTTATTTTGCCCGCTTTGACGAAAGCCCCACGGCAAAGGTGAACGTAAACGGCACGCTGATGAAGGAGTACTGGGGCGAGGGTAGCAACCGCGCACGCAACTGGCAGCGTTATGACCTCGGCGGCAGCAAAAAGCTCTCCTTTGAGGAGGGTGTGGATTCTTACGTGCCCTATGCAGGTAAGCTTTCGGACAACGTGGGAGTAAGTCTTGCAAAGGTGCGCTCCACCATGTGCAACTGCGGCGCACTTTCTATTCCCGAATTGCAGAAAAAAGCCAAGCTTACACTCGTTTCCTCTGTCAGTATTGTGGAGGGCGGTGCACATGACGTGCTGCTGAAATCCACCAATAAGCAGGTGTAACAATAGTCTTGAGAAACCGAGTGAACAGCCCTGTTCACTCGGTTTTTAAAAGGAGAAAATATGGAATTATTAAAACAAAAAATAAGGGAAAACGGCAGGGTGCTTGAGGGCAACGTCCTTGGTGTGGATCATTTTTTAAGCCGGCAGATCGATACCGAATTGTTAAAGGAGCTGGCACAGGAGCTACACCGTGCCTTTGAAGGGCTTGGTGTGACCAAGATCCTCACGGTAGAAGCGGCAGGCATCGCCATCGGCACTCTTACCGCCGCTGCGTTCGGCGTGCCGCTTGTGTTTGCCAAAAAAGAAAAAAGCGTCAATAGCGAGCGCTTTTTGTCGGCAACCGTGGAGGCAAGTGGCAATGGGCAGCCCTTTGACGTGACCGTGCCCCGTGACTATATCCTCTCCACTGATCGCGTTTTGGTGATCGACGATTTTCTTGCCAAGGGCAGCACGATGTTTGCGCTGCTGGAGCTGGTAAGGATGGCGGGTGCCCAGCTTGTCGGCTGTGGCGTGATGATCGAAAAGGCGCTTTGCGGTGGCGGCGAGAGGCTTCGCCAAATGGGTGTTCGCGTCACCTCGCTTGCCAAGGTTGGGGAAGTGAGCGCCGAAAATGGCATTGTATTTGCACAATAATGCGCTTGTCGCAACACACAAAAAGGGACGCAAAGCGTCCCTTTTTGTGTTGGCAGAGATGGTATCACTCTTGCCTATTGTACGCCGACGGCGATACGCCCACCGAAGCGCGAAAGGCTCTATAGAAGGTAGAGTAATCACAAAAGCCCGTTTTTTCAGCCGCCTCAAAGGGGGAACTGCCCGAATTCAAAAGGGATTTTGCTATGATTATCCGGCGCTCTTTGATATATCTTGAGAGCGTAAAGCCCGTTTCTCTCTTGAAAAGCTTGTAAAGATTTTTGGGGGAGATGTGTAGCATATCGGCAAGTTTTTTATACGACAGCTCCTCCTTTATGTTTTCGTCTATATAGCGAATGAGTGCGCTTGCCTTTTCACGGCCACTCTTGCGAGGGGAGGGGGAGGTGTCCACCTTCGTATCCAGTGCCTTTATCAGAAGCGTGATAAGGGTGTTTGTGGCACAAAATGCCGAATATGTGTCACTGTGTGAGAGCAGCTCCTTTATTTCGTCAAGCAGAAGAGAACATTCACTCCGTGCGTCGTTTTCTTTGGATATTTTAAACGCACGGCGCTCGTCAAGCCTTTTTTTTAGCTCCATCCCACCCTCGGAATGCTCGATGAAAAAGCGGTTCGCTATGGAAACTCTGCGCCTGTGATAGGTGCATTCCGTTTTTACGATCGGGCGGTGAAGAACCCCGTCCGTGAGGATTACAATATCTCCCGCCTCGATCTCCATTCGCTCGCCGTCTGCTGAAAAATACAGATCCCCCACAAGAAATTCATAGATCTCGGCACCGTCGTGGTGAGCGTGGATCTCATCCTCCGAATTCGGCTTTTGGGGGGCGGTCAAGCGTTCGATATACGAAAAATACCTGCTTTTATACTCGATTTTCTCGTCCATTTGATCACCTCGGTAGAAAAATGCAATAATAGCGCTCCTAATCGCCATTGACATTGCATTATTGGTATGGTAAAATTTTAGCATAAAGATAGAATATAGTCAAGAGGAGAAATGCAAATGTTTAAAACCGAAACGCATATTCATACAAGAGAGGTAAGCGACTGCTCGCGTAAGCGCGCAAGAGAAATGGTAGCGCTTTATAAGGAGGCGGGATATTCAACGGTTTTTATATCCGACCATTTCCAACCCAATTCCATAGACGTGCTGGGGGATATTCCGTGGAGCGACAAAATGGCGATCTTCCTCTCTGGCTATTACAAGGCAAAGCACGAGGGAGAAAAGCTTGGAGTGAACGTGCTTCCAGCTGCTGAATTCCGCTTTGCGGACTCGAGAAACCATTATATTGCCTATGGCATCACGAAGGAGTTTCTTGATGCGCATCCCAACCTCCACAAGATGTCAGCTGCTGAATTTCTGCCCATCGCTCGCGCCCAGGGGATCTTCATTGTACACGCGCACCCCTACCGCGACAACAGAAACTGCGCTACCCCGGAGCTGGTAGACGCTATCGAGGTATACAATTCAAACCCCAGACACGAGGATTATAGTGAGCGCTCTGTGGCTCTTGCACAGAAATACGGTCTGCCTATTACAGCCGGGTCAGATGCACACAGAGATGAGGATATTGCGGGCTCAGGCATCGAGACCGAGGAGGAGATCAAAACAACCGCGGATTTCATACGGCTTGTCAAGGCAAAAAAAGTCAAGATCATAAGGGGGGACGGGAAATGATATATTTTCTCAGTGACCAGCATGGCGGAGAGCGCATGGGTGAGCTTGTGAAATATCTTGAGCAGGCAAGCGACTCCGATCTGCTTATAATCCTCGGCGATATCGGACTTAAATTCCGCGATACGGAGGAAAACCGTGCATTTGACGAGCTAATACTTTCCGCAAAAAAGAAAATCGCCTTTATTGACGGCAATCACGAGAATTTTGATTTTCTTGAAACCTTCCCTATGGGTGAGCGTTACGGCGCACCGGTTAGAATTTTAAGCGAGAACGTTGTTTGGCTTCAGCGCGGATATATCTACGAAATAGGGGGCAAGAGCTTCTTCGTTTTCGGCGGCTGTAACAGCGGTGCCAAGTGGAAGACGATGGGGCTTTGGTGGCCGCAGGAGGCACCCACCGAGGAGCAGTTGGCGCGCGCTTATGCTAATCTCAAGGCGTGCGGCAATAAGGTAGACTACGTTCTCACACACAAGTGCGAGCAGGGGCTTGGCAAGACGCATACACCCGAGCTTCAGGAGCTTTGCGATTACATAAGGGAGAACGTCGATTACAAAATGTGGTATGCGGGGCATTGGCACACCTATAAAAGTGGCGGCGATAAGCTTCTTTTCGTGTATAATCAGCTGGTGCCGCTTGAATAAACAAAAAACCGAGCCGCGGCTCGGTTTTTTGCTTGAATGGATCAGTTTCCTTTATCCTGCTTTCGGTAATTGAGCAACAGAATGCCCGTGGAGATCAGCACCAAGGTAATCGCCAGATTCAAGGGGTTGATCTTGCTGGATTCTCCCGGCAGGAACAGCATCGTGAGCAGCACGCCAAACACAGGCGTTGCAAAGCTGAAAACAGATACCCTTGAAACGGGGTTGTGTTTGAGCAGGATCCCCCAAACCGCATAAGCCACCGCAGAGAGCAGGGAAAGGTAGATAAGATCGGCAACACCGCCAAAGCTGTCAAGCGTGATCTTGCCGCCTGCAATGAGTCCCACCGCGATCATAAAAAGACCGCCAAACACAAACTGATAGCCGCTAATGGTAACAGGGTCCTCTTTTGCGGAATACTTCTTCATCAGCACCGAGGAGATCGAGTAAGCGATCGTGGAGAGCAATACCATCCCAACGCCCATCAGGTCAAGCCAGTCGTTGGTAAAGGTAAGTCCGTCAAGATTGATGATGATAATGCCAAGGAAGCCCGCCACACACGCGAGGATCTTTTTGGCGGTAAGGCGCTCTTGTTTAAAAAACAGCGAGGCGATCAGCACCGCAAAAAATGCCGACGAGCCGCTGGCAACTGTGCCCTTAACACCGCTGGTGTAGGCAAGCCCAAGATAGAAAAATATATACTGAATGACCGTTTGAAAGGCGCTGACAGTCAGCACGCGCCCGAAATTTTCCTTTTTGGGGAAAAGCACTTTTCTGCGTGCAATGCTGAAAATAACGATCGTGAGCACACCCGCAAGGAAGAAGCGCACACCCGCAAAGAGCATAATGGATGCCACGCCCTCAACCTTCAGTAGTCGGTAGCCGGTCTTTATGGCAGGCGTGGCACTGCCCCAAAGCGCACAGCAAAGAAGCGCTAAAAGTGCGATCACGAAAGGATTTGTAAATATGTTGGATCTTTTGTTTTGTGGTTGCATGATGACCTCGAATGATTTTACTAAATAGTTGCCGCTAAGGGTATTGCAGCCCAAGCGCAACACGATTATATTATCATAAACGGCAAAAAATTGCAAGAGCACGTAATGCAATATGGAATAGCGCTAAAACAATAGTGAGTAGAATTTCCGTCTTACAAACCAAGCAACTGCTTTTTATTTGCATCAAATTCCTCTTGGGTGATAACACCTGCATCAAGAAGTTCCTTATAGCGCTTAAGGTGCTCAATAGAGTCAGTAGGTTTACTTTCGACAGGGTTCATCTTATATGCCTCGAGTGCCTTTCTAATCTTTTCTGCAACTTCAACTTTTCAATGGTTTATAGTCCACAGACTAAACAGACGATTATCCATAAATCTAACGATACCCAAGTTTTAACGATGGCAAAATAGCCTATCTACCTTTGCACAAATTCATCGGAGATAGGATTTTTTCGTGTTTTAAGGCTTAAAATGCCTCTAACAAGCAAAAATTCTCGGTCGCTACGCTCCCGAGAATTTTTGGTGGAGGCGTGGGCTTTAAAACCGAACACCGCCATCGTGGTATGAAGCTTGGCATAGCACCGCATTCCCCCGATTATTGGGGGCGGCAACTTGCCGCTGGTGGAGCATAGGGGATTCTGAACCCCACAGGCGCGCTGCGCGCGGCTGCTTGAAGATTCTCCACAGAACTACAAAGCCGTATGCTTTTAGCGGAATCTTCCACAGGGCTTCTCATGCCCCGTATGCCGCAGCAACAAGAAAAAGGACGCCCTCGGCGTCCCTTTCCTTATTGGTGGAGCATAGGGGATTCGAACCCCTGACCCCAACACTGCCAGTGTTGTGCGCTCCCAACTGCGCTAATGCCCCGTTTTTATAGCAGTGTTATTATAACAGAAGCGCACATACTTGTCAAGTGCTTTTTTGCTTTTTGGTTTGCCTTTTTGGTTTGCCGCGGTTGGCTTTTTTGGTTGCCGCGCTTGCCAAAAATACACCCGGTATTGGTGCGATCAGAATTTTCTCTCATTTATTTCCTTGATTTAATTTATAAAACATGGTACAATGTGCTTTGTAAACGAGAAATTTCACAATTTTCACTCTACCAACGGTTTAGTTCTCCCCACTAAACCAACAGTAGGTGTACTTCAATCGTGAAAACGGCTATACTGAAGTCGAAAGGAGGCAGCCGATGGACCAACGAAAGATAGGCAAATTCATTGCCGAGCAGAGAAAAGGCAAAAATTTAACGCAAATGCAGTTAGCGGAAAGTCTGGGCATTACCGATAAGGCAATTTCCAAATGGGAGCGAGGGATCGCTATGCCCGACACGGCGATCATGCTGGAGCTTTCCGAAATTCTTGGCATCAGCGTCAATGAATTACTGAATGGGGAGAAGATCAATATGGAAAACAATAACGAGAAAAACGAACAGCTTTTGCTGCAAATGGCAAAGGAAATAGAGGAAAAAAACAAAACCATCTGGATCACGATGTGGATCATTATGGCGATAAGCATAATCGCTCTGCTGGGGGGGCTTGCACTCGTCGCGCTTTTAATGCCCGAGGGACCGTGGCAGCTTGTCGCCATTCTCGGTCTTTGTGTCGTGTTTTTGATCCCTTGCTTTTACGCCCTCAAGCTCGAGGTCAGCGTGGGCGCTTACAAATGCAAAAAATGCGGTCACGAAATTGTGCCCACCTATATGCAGGCGCTTAACGCCATGCACAGGGGAACCACGCGCTACTTAAAGTGCCCGAAGTGTGGGAAGCGCACGTGGTGCAAAAAGGTAATAAAAAAGTAACCCCAAAAGGGGTGTCACAAATGCAAATTGGTGACGCCCCTTTTTTATCGCCCAAATTTCTTCAAAATTTGTATAATATGTGCAAAAGCACTTGAAAAAGTGTTTTTTCTATGTTATAATTTACTTAATAGTACATTTTATTACATGCAAAGGTGAAATATGGAATCCATTACTTCCGTTTCGGATTACGAGGCAAGGGTCAAACGCGTTTTGATCACAAAAGAAGAGATCGACGCGGCAATTGTAAAGGCGGGTAGGGAGATCGATAAGATCTACGACGGCCGCCCCATTTTGCTTGTCAGTGTCCTGAAGGGCGCATTCGTCTTTATGGCGGATATCTGCCGCGCGGTCAGCGTGCCGTGTGAGATCGGATTTATGTGCGCTAAAAGCTATTATGAGGGAACGGTCTCCACGGGCGTTGTCAAGATCACGATGGATCTTGACCGCGATATCTCGGGTTATCACGTGGTGATCATTGAGGATATTGTGGATACGGGCAGAACGCTCTCGGATATCGTGAAGCTCTTAAAAGCCCGAAATCCGCTCTCACTTCGCGTGGTCGCGCTGCTTGACAAGCCCTCAAGGCGGCTTGTGGATTTCAAGGCGGATCTTGCACTCTTTACCATTCCCGATCATTTTGTGATCGGTTACGGTCTCGATTGTGGGGAATATTACAGAAATTTACCCTACATCGCAGAATATCAAGAAAAGGAAGGGAATTGACATGCAAAAATTTCTCAACAGGTTCTTCAAGCTTGAAGAAAAAGGCACCACCGTGCGTGTCGAGCTGATCGCGGGTCTGACGACCTTTATGGCGATGGCGTACATTCTCATGGTAAACCCCGGAATGTTCGCAGATCCGTTTGGTGACGGCACGAACGTGCTTGGTGTCAGCTTTGGTGCGATCTATATCGCCACCGCACTCTCCGCCGTGATCGGCACGGTCCTTATCGGGCTTCTCTCTAATCTGCCGCTCGCGCAGGCTTCGGGTATGGGGCTCAATGCCTTCTTCGTTTACACGGTTTGTGTAGGCCTTGGCTTCAGCTACGCAAATGCCCTTGTGTTCTGCCTTATTGACGGTATCATCTTTATTCTTCTGACCGTTACGGGTCTTCGTCGCCTTATTTTTGAGGCAGTACCCGCCGCCGTTAAGGCTGCGATCCCCGCAGGCATCGGTTTGTTTATTGCATTCCTTGGTCTGCAAAACGCAAAGATCGTCGTTGCCGACTCCTCTACGGGTGTAACGATGAACACCTTTAACCTTCTCGGCAACGCTACGTGGGGCAGTATTATGCCCATGCTTGTTACGATCGCCGCTGTGATCGCCATTGCCGTGATGTCGAAAAAGGGTGTGAAGGGCGCGATCCTGTGGAGCATCCTCGGTGCCGCCGGTCTTTACTACGCACTCGGCTTCACCGTTCCCGGCTTTTACGAAAACTTCTGGGCAGGCAAAACGCTCAATCCTCTTACCGCCTTTGGTGATTTTGGCACGCAGGCGGTTGGTAAGGTGTTTACCGAGGGCTTTAACTTTGATGCATATCTTGCCGCCCCGGGTCATTCTGTTAGCGGTCTTATCATTGCCTTTATTACCACCTCGCTTGCCTTCTGTATGGTAGATATGTTTGATACCATGGGCACGCTCTACGGCGCTTGCCGCGGCGGCAACCTGCTGGTGAAGAACGAGCAAGGCGAGCTTGAGGTGCCCAATATGGATAAGGCGATGCTTGCCGATGCTATTGCAACCACCACGGGTGCTATTTGCGGCACCTCTACCGTTACCACGTTCGTCGAGTCGTCTGCCGGTGTGGGTGCAGGCGGTCGCACGGGTCTTTCCTCGATGTTCACCGCTGCGATGTTCATTATCGCACTGTTCCTGGCGCCTGTTGCAGCGCTCATTCCCGCTTGCGCATATGCCGCAGCACTCATTTACGTTGGCATTCTGATGATCGGCTGTGTCAAGGATATTGACTGGGCAGACCCCGCCGTTTCCTTGCCCTCATTCCTTACCATCACGATGATGCCCTTTACCTATAATATTTCCTACGGTATCGCCTTCGGTCTGATCTCTCATATCGCCGTAAAGGTGTGCACCGGCAAGGTAAGGGAAGTCAAGGTCGGCACGTGGGTCGTTGCGATCCTCTTTGCCGCTATGTTCTTCCTCACACACTGATCTTATGCTTTCGGGTCTGTCTCAAATTCGCATTTGAGACAGACCCGAATTTTTTGTTTTTACGGCTCGGCAAGCGCCTCGCCAAAGGGCAGGGAATAGATCAGCACCTTATCGGGCGCTCTGCCGCATATGGCGGCAAGCGCTTGCCTGTAGTAGGCAAGCTGTGTGCCGTGACGCTTAAATAGGAACGCCGCGGCGCTTTCTCTGCATCTTAAGGTTTCAGGGGGCAGACGGTCAGTCTTGTAGTCACAAAGCACCAGATCCCCGTTTTGATCCGTGAAAAAGAGGTCAATGACGCCCTGGACCAGCAGCTTTTCACCTTTTAGCTGTGCCTTCAGCTCATGGTTTTGTGTAAAATCGGCGGCGGGCAGGAAAAGATTAAAACGCGTTTCGCGGTGGATATCTCTTGCGTTTTTGAGTGAATGGTAAAACGCACTCTCAAAAAATCGCTTCAGCTCTAAGGGGCGAATGAGATCTCCCGCCTCTTTTGGCAAAAAGTGAGCATCAATGAGGCGCGCAAGCTCCTTTTCGATGTTCTTTTCGGCATTTTCAAAATTACAGAACTGCAAAAATTCGTGCGTCGCCGTGCCGCGTGCTGCGGCATCGGTCGCTTGCAGGGGCGCTTCATCACCAAAGCGCGGGGTTCGCTCAAAGGTGCGAAGCAACGCGTCTGCCGCCTCCTGCTCGTCAAGGGAAGATCCATCGGTATCATACACGTCAAGCACAACGGGTGAAAGGCGGGAAACGGAAAGCTTGGCAGGCAGGTGCGATAGGTGTGCTGCGGGATAGGTGAAATGAAAGCGGTCGGCAAAGCGCTGCTTTTCGGCTTCAAGCGCCTCTGCGGCTTGCGACAAGGCTTCAGTACTCTGTGTGCCTGTTTTAAAGGGCTTGTCGCATGCCGCAAGATCCGCTGCACGCACGTGTCGCACCTCGTAAAAATCGCTCTTTTCCGCAGGGACACGTCGGAGTGCCGCCATGATCCATTCGATATACGAATTGCCCGCAAGCCTAAAATAAGAGGTAAGAGGGCAGGTGGCAAGCTCCGCGTGTGCCTCGACGGTGTCAATGCCGTAGCGGGGCTTTGCCGTGATATAAAGACGTTCTCTTGCACGGGTCATCGCCACGTACAAAACGCGCATCTCTTCTTCAAGTGCCAGCGCGCCAAGACGCTCCTTCACCGCCTCACGCCCAAAGGTGTTGGCGCGCGAAAATGCCCCCGTGTTGGGTATGCGCGTGCCGCAGCCGAGCCTGTCATCGATCAGCAGCTGAGCCTTTTGATCCTCACGGTTAAAGGTCTTTCCCGTGTTGGCAATGAAGCAAACAGGGAATTCAAGCCCCTTTGAATGGTGGATGGTAATAAGGGAAACGGCATCGCGCGGCCCCTCGGGCACGGGCATTTGCGTCCCGTTTTGCATAATGTCCTCAACGTAGCGCACGAAGCGATAAAGCCCCTTAAAGCCCCCTGCCTCAAAGCACCGTGCATACTCATAAAGACGCAGTAGATTTTGCCGTTTGCCGCCTGCAGCATTTTCTCCCATTTCGGCAAAGGATAGAACAGCTGTGTCACGGTAAAGATAGCGCAAAAGCTTGTCAACGGGCAAAAGCTCCGCCTTTTCACGGTAGCGTGCAATGCTCGAAAGAAAAGCATTAAGGCGCCGACAAAGCTCTTTGTCGGCAAGCGTGTCCCTTGCAGCCTTCGCCGCTTCATAGAGGGAAAAAGAGGCGTCAGCCGCACCGCGCACCTTGACAAGCTCCTCCAGCGTAAAGCCAAAAAAGGGTGAGCGCATCACAGCCGCAAGGTAAACGTCACGAAGCGGATTGTCGATCACGGCAAGGAGCGCATACATGCAAAGCACCTCGGGGTTTTCAAAGAAATTCTCCCTTGAGGTATCATTTACAGGAATACCTGCCTCCTTTAGATGCTTGGCAAGGGGTGCTGCAAACGCAGAGCCGCGCGCGAGGACCGCAATGTCCGCGGGGGTGATGGGCGTGCCATCCGCCTTTTTTTCGTGGGAAAGCAGGCGCTTGATCTCGGTGGTGATCATTTTTGCCTCGGCATCATCTATTGTGGAGGAAGCATTTTCCTCACTCTCCTCGCCGCCCACCTCGTCGCTGCTGTCAAAGAGCATGACCGTACATTTGGGTGATACGTACCCCTCAAAGGGGGGCTTTTTACTGAGCACAAGATCGTCGTCGGGGCGGTAACCGATGGTGTTGTCGGAATTTGAGAACAAATACCCCGAAACGGTGTTAGAAAACTTGATCACGTTTTCATCGCACCGAAAGCAGTTCGACATAAATATCGTGGCAGGCTCCTCGTTATCCTTTGCGGCTTCAAGATCGGGGAATGCTTGGCGGTAGGCGGCAAAGACGTTTGGGTCTGCACCCCGAAAACGGTAGATGCTTTGCTTGATATCACCCACCATAAAGCGGTTGTTTGGCTTTGATATGGCGCGGAAGGTCGCATCCTGCATCGCATCCACGTCCTGATATTCGTCAATGTAAACGGCGTCAAAGGTGTCCGAGAGCGCGGTGGCAAGCGGTGTTGGTGCGCCGTCCCTGTCAACCAACAGCTCGTATGCGGCACGGGAAACGTCGGAAAATTCCGCCACCTCGCGCTCTCGCTTGGCGGCGCGGTAGCTCTTTTGGTAATCGGTCAGCGTGCGGTGAATAAGGCGCAAAAGACAAGCGGCGTCCGCCCCTCCCGCACGGATCTCCTCGGTGTTAAATACACCAAGCACCGCGGCGCGCGCCCGCCATTTCTCACGGAATTGCTTGCACGCCTTTGTCGCAAGGAGCAGCTCGTCGGAGCAGTCGGGGAGCCTTGCCGAGGTCACGCGCGCGGTCAGGGGCTTGCACAGCGCCCTTGAGAGCAGATCGGCATCTTTTTTGTCGATCGCCTCTAACACACCTTTAAGCGCCTCTGACATTTCAAGATAGGAGGCGCCGAATTTCTTTTGGAGCTGGGCGGCATTTGCCTCGCTCGCGATAAGCTCCAGTGCGCCATCAAAGAGGGAAACACCCTCGCTTGCGGTCTTTGCAAGCGGGTCGTACAGCGCTTTCCCGAGCGCCGTGTCAAAGGGCGCGAGATAAAGCCCCTCGTTTTCGGTAGCGGAGCGAAGCAAAACGTCATACCCCTCAGGGAGCTTTTGGAGCTTTTCCTCCAGCACAAGTAAGTGTTCCGTGAGGGATTGCTCCGCACGCACGTCAGATAAAAGATCTGCCACGGCAATAAAATCGGGGCACGTAGCGTACATGCGGTCGATCGCCGCGTTCATGGTGTCGCGCCTGAGGGAAAGCAGCTCTCCCTCGTCTGCTAAGCGAAAGGAGGGGGAGAAGCCAACTGACTCAAAATTGGCACGCACAAGATCAAGATAAAAGGAGTCGATGGTGGAGATCTTGGCACTGCCAAGGAGCATCAGCTGATGCCTTAAATTGCCGTTTGTGGGGTCAAGCGTCAGTGCATCGCCGAGAGCCTTTGCAATGCGCGCGCGCATCTCGGCGGCGGCAGCACGCGTAAAGGTAACCACAAGCAAACGGGAAATATCAGTGGGGTTTTCGGGATCGGATAGCGTGCGGATAATGCGCTCGGTCAAGACTGCGGTCTTGCCTGAGCCCGCTGCGGCTGATACCAGAAGCGTGCGGCTTCTTTCATCGATCGCGGTCTTTTGTGCAGTTGTCCATTCGCGTGACATGCGGTATCCTCCTTTACTTTTTCTTTTGTGCCGCGCGGCAGACCGCCGTATATGCACAGAACTGGCAGGCGGTTTTGCCGTCCTGCTCGGCAGGGGCGGCGGTGGCAGTGCCACTCCTCATTTCGGCTCCGATGCGCGTCACAGTTTCCGCAAGCTCGGAAAACAGCTCCTCAAAGCCGTCCTCGGTGGTCATCATTTTGCGCTTTGCCTGCGGCGACCCCAAAATGGCAGGGTCCCCTGAATTTGAAATTGCCCGCAAAAGCTCCTCACTCTCGGGCAATATCCCCTCACGCTTTAAGCGAGAAGCGGCATTGGCAAGCGCCGTGGTCTTCTCAACACGTGCGGGTGTGTTTTCATTTCCCACAGCCGTGGAAAGGTAGGTAACGCCCGCGGGGTAAAAGCGCGTGTCCTGCGGTAGTCCCAGCGATTTGGCAAGCTCCCGATGCTCGCCCTTGCAAAGCGCAAAAAGGTATAGGGGCATTTGCAGGCAATAGCCCTTTTTGATATCCTCGCGTTTAAAGGATTTTCGTCCTGTTTTGTAATCGGCAACGCGCAAATAAACCTTTCCGTCCTGTGCGCGGTAGATATCCACGCGGTCGGCTTTTCCCGAAAGAGGCATCCTTGTGCCGTCGGGCAGTGAAATTTCCGAGGCGGTGCCTTCCTTTTTTAGATCAAGCTCAAAGAAGGCGGGGGCAAAATCGCTATCCCCAAGCTCGGCAACAAGGGCGCGCACCACGATGCGCGCAAGCGAGGAAAGGCGCGTGAGCAAAGCCTCGGCACGCGGTGTAATGCCGCCACCCGCCAGGATCAGATGCTCGCGATATGCGGCAATGCTCCCCCAAACGATCTCGTCAGCCTCGGCATCGGTATATTCGGCAAAGGGCTTGCCACCACCCGTGATCGCGACCATCGTGTTTTCCAGCACGTAGTGGATAAACGTGCCGACAGCCGCCGCATCAAGGGTGTCGGTCGGCTCGCAGCGAAGGCGAAGGATCTTGTTGCAATAGTAAGCAAATTTACAGGAAACAAATTGCTCAAGCCCCGTGGGATTAAAGGAGCTGTCTGTAAAGAGCGTGGCGGCGGTAGCAGGGGGGACGCTGGCTTCAGTGTCCTTTATGGGGATCTGCAGGTGGGTCAGCTTGTCCCTTGTGTCGCTGTCCGCTTCAAGAAGTCGGGTCAGCGCCCTTTTTTGTATGTCCTCTACCTCGTGCAAATGCTCGATCGCCGCCTGGCGTCCGAATATTTTATCTGCGGCGGGTACGGCGCTGAAATCCGTAAGGGGGAGGGTGGGGAACAGCGCTCTTATGCGGGAAATGGCAATGGAAGGCTCAAGTGCTCTGCCGTCACTGCCCGCTTTGGTATAGGAGAGGTGCAGCTTTTCTCTTGGAAGTGAGAAGGCGCGATGCACGTAAAACAGCTCGTCCGAGGCAACCCTTGCCGTGTCGGCGGAAAGCTCTATGCCAAGCGCGGCAAGCCGCCGCTTTTCAGCATCTGACAAAAGTCCCGTGTCGCTAACGGCAAGCGGGAATGCGCCGTCCACAAGCCCCATTACGATCACTTCTTTGCAGGGTGCTGCGCGCAGAGTGGCGGCAGAGCCGATCATCACCTCATCAGATGACGTAGGGATCGTGCCGATGTCGGTAGCCGCAAAGATAAGGGAGAGCGCATCTGCAAATTCCGCAAGATCCAGCGGCATGTCGCCAAGCGTGTGCGCCAATGCTTCCAATGCATCCACCACTACGTCAAATAAACGCGCCTGCTCCCCCGCCTCGCGGTGCTCGCCAAGGGATAGGCTCGCGGCGGCGCGTGCCTTCATCGTGCTTGGCACGTTAAGGGCAAGCAAAAAGCGGTAGGTAGCTTCTGCCAGCTCGGAGGCACTTTTTGCCTCATCAAATATGCTAAGGTAGGAGAGCAAGGGCGGCACAAATGCGGCGCGCGCACGGTTTGCGCCCTCTAAAATGCGTGTGGCACGTGCCGAGGTGCGGTCGGTGTAGCCATCGGGGTTCATCGAAAACGGCTCTTTAAATGCTCCTTCTCCCGCGATATGCCACACCTCGGCATATTCCTCGAAAAAGTTAACGTCGTCCTGTGCAATGCCCGTAAGCCCTGTTTTCAGATATCCCACCACGTCTTCCTTTTGCCAGTTGTAGCGCCCGATGCGCAATGCGAATAGAATCAGCTTTACAAGGGGGCGGAGCGTAATGTCGGTCTTTTCGGAAAGATAAAAGGGGATCCCCTCTTTTTCAAGCGCCGCATCAAGGATGCCAATGTAATTTTTGGTATCCCGCACCACCACGGAAAAATCGCCGTAGCGCGCGCCGTTTTGCACCGCGCGGGCGATTAAGGTGGCGGCGTGCTCTGCCTCCTCGTAAGGGTTTGCCGCAACGGTAAGTGTGATCTCGCCGTTGCTTGCAAGCCCTGCGGGCGCAGGCTCCTTTTCCATATCAAACAGATCGCGGCGCAGAAAATCAAGCGCACCTGTGGGCTTGTCCTCGGGGATGCTCTTTTCAAAAATGCGCTTGCCGCTTTGCCTTGCAAGGCGACGGAGCTGTAACGAGCTGGCTCTCGCTGATGCAAGATGGATCCCATCGTCCTCGTGGGAGGCAAGGGGAAGGGCGATCGTCACGCTTGCCGCCGACTCCATCAGCACAAGGAGGAGTCTTAGCTCCTGTGCCGTAAAATCGGTAAAGGAGCTGACGTAAACGTGCAGGTCGGCAAAAAGCTCCTTGTGCGATGCAATGAGAGCCGTTGCGCGCGTCACGTCATCAGCCGCATCGTCAAAGCGGCTGTAAAGTGCGCCTTCGTAGGCTGCCCTTACCAGCGCAAGGTCCTTCAGCTTTTGGGCTAAGGGGTCACCCGCGGGAAGAGCCTCTGCCGCTTCAGTCATTGCTTCCGGAGTGACACAATACGCCTTGAACTGCTTGATCGCCGCGAGCATGCGCTCCGTCAGGCGCATATCGTGTGCGGCGTTCTTGCCGTATTGCTCAAGCAAGGGCGCGGTCTCATAAAGGGCGCGCCACATCAGAAGTGCACAGGTGGCAGGTGTCGCGTAGCGATAGCCAAGTCCACCCACGGTGCGAAACACGCGGTTGGCAAGTCTTGTAAAATTTGAGACCTCAAACAGTAGCTGTGCCGCAGGGGGGAGCAGCTCTGCCATGCGGCGCTCCACGGTCACCGTTTCCTGCTCGGGCACGAGCAGGATAGTGCGCTCACCCGCTTTTTGGTGCTGCTCAATGTCGCGGAGCAGAGTGGCGTCAGTCTTCGTGGCGTTGGTGCAGTAAAGAAACTGTATCATAGTAGCTCCTCTCTCTCAAGCAGTGTAAGATTGCGCAGGATCACCGCGCGACCGCGCCAGCTGTAAGCACGGGTGGCAAATGCCTCGTCGCTCATTGCCCTTACCGCATCGGCAGTAAGGTGCGGAATGGCGTCCTCGTTAAAATACGGAATTTTGGAGTAAAGCGTCCCCGCCTTTTTTGCCGCCAACGTTACGGGACAAGAGAGCTGGCAAAGGTCGCAGCCCCAAAGAAAGCCGCAGGAAATGACGGTTTGTTGCTCGTTTTTGTTAAGCGCTCCCTTTTTTTGTGTGAGCGCTGAAATGCATCGTGCGCTGTCAAGCCCCACAGGGCAGGCTCTCTTGCACGCACCGCAGGCGGTGCAGAGCGAGATCTCACGGGCTTTAAAGGGGAGCACCTCATCGGTGATGATCTCTCCGAGGAACACAAAGGAGCTGTGTTCCTTGGTCAAAAATAAACGGTTGCATCCAAGCGTGCCAAGTCCCGCCTTTACGGCAGCCTCCACCTCGGCAATGGGGGAGTGATCGGCAAAGCCGACAAAGCGGTTTTTGGGGAAATTTTTGCGAAGCACGGGCAAGACGCTTGCAAAAAGCATCTCAAAAAAACCGTGATAATCGCGGGATACGGCATATGCGGAAATATTTCTTGCAGGATCGTCACAAAATGTGGTATAATAAGGTACGGCGATCATAAAGGCAGTGCCGTCCTCGATCCCGTGACGTGCAAGCAGGTACGGGCGGGTAACGGTAAGTGTTCCCAGCGGCACAGGTGCCACCAAGGAAATGCCGTGACCTTCAAGAAGATGCTTTACCGTGTTATACATACCTTGCCGCCTTTCGTAAAATATGTTAATATTATTATAACAAATCAAAACCCGTTTTGCAACGGTCAAATTCCCGTGTGGGTGCTTTTCAGAACGTTTTTTCGTCGGTATCATAAAATCGTCACAATGATGGTCTATACTGGAAGCATATATGTTAAGGAAGGGAGTGCTTGTATGGATGAATTCGATCGGTATCATTTAGAAGATCAAAATAACGGACAACCTAACACCAACGACTCTGCAGGTGAAGATAAGGGGCGTGAGCATACCCCCGCGCGTGACGGTAGCTGGTACAGTGTTTCTTATCAAAACGAAAGCTGGCAGCCGTTTGAATTGGAGCAAGAGAAAAGGGAACGCGCAAGACGGCGCAATAAGCTGGCGCTCATCTCACTTATTGTGGCGGTCTGTGTGCTTTTTTCGGCGGTGATGGGGCTTGGCGGCTATCTAATTGCGGATCATTTAAGCAAAAATTTGCAGCAGGGTGATCCAAACGCCCAGGGTGGCATCATTCAGCCCGGCAGCGGTACGGGCGGCGGCACAAGCGGGACGGTATATGAGGCAACGGGCGCGGAAAGCTATGATTACAAGTCCGTTGTGATAAGCAAAAACGAGGGCACGGGGCTTGCGGGCTCCACAAACGGCTCGGCGGGCGAAAATGCCACCACACGCATTGCCGCAGTTGCAGCGGTGCGTGATGCGGTGGTGGAGATCACTACTACCACTGTGTCAAACCGCGGTCAACTCACGGCAGGGGCAGGCAGCGGGGTCATCATCCACGCAGACGGGATCATCGTAACCAACAATCACGTCATCGAGGGTGTCAGCAGCATATACGTGCGCCTTACCAACGGCAACACCTACGAGGCGTATTTGCGCGGTACGGATGAGGACAATGATATAGCGATCCTAAAGATCACGCCCAGGGAAACGCTCACCGTGGCAAGGCTTGGATATAGCGGCGCTCTTGCGTACGGCGAGGATGTGTTTGCCATCGGAAACCCCTTGGGGCAGCTTGGCGGCACGGTTACAGAGGGCATTATCAGCGCTCTCTCGCGCGAGGTTGAAATGGAGGATGGCGCTGCGATGACGCTGCTTCAAACCAGCGCGGCGATCAATTCGGGCAATTCGGGCGGAGGGCTGTTCAATATGGCAGGGGAGCTTATCGGCGTGGTAAACGCCAAATATTCCGCCACGGGCGTGGAGGGGCTTGGCTTTGCCATCCCCGTGGATACCGCCATCCTTTCGATCGATCTTTTGCTTGACCACGGCTATATTCCCGGCATTCCCGCCATCGGCGCTACTATTGTTGACAGCACGATGCAGGTCAGCTATTTTGAATACGTTAAATTACCCTACGTGTACGCCGTTGAGGGCGATTCTTCACTGCAAGCGGGCGACTGGATCTATAAGATAAACGGTACCGCAGTTTCCACCGTTAATGCTCTGAAGCGGGCGGTGCGTGGCTATCGGATCGGCGACACCGTTACCCTCACCATATACCGTAACAACAGACAGCAAACGGTGGAGGTGACCCTTATCGAATATATCCCGGATGGCGTTAGCGTCAGCTTCAATTGATAATATCCTTGAAAGGAAGTGCAATATGTATAACATTTTAGTCGTAGACGATGAGATCCGTATTCGTTCCATTATTCGGAAGTATGCCGAATTTGAGGGACATACCGTAACCGAGGCAGGGGACGGTATGGAGGCAGTGCGCTTGGCACGCACGGGGCAGTTTGATATCATCATTCTGGATATTATGATGCCGGAGCTTGATGGATTTTCGGCTTGCCGCGAGATCCGCAAGACCGAGGCAACGCCCATCATTATGCTTTCTGCACGCGGCGAGGAGTATGATAAGATAAACGGCTTCGAGCTTGGCATTGACGATTACGTGGTCAAGCCCTTTTCACCCCGCGAGCTGATGCTGCGCGTTGAGGCGGTGATGAAGCGTGTTCACCACAAAAAGGAGACCGAGCGCACCGAAAACGAGGTCGAGGAATTTGCCGACGGCGGGCTTCGTGCGGATATCACTGCGCGCATCGTGTACGTTGACGGAAAGCGCGTAGAGATGTCGCCCAAGGAATACGATCTGTTTTTCTATTTGCTGCGCAACAAAAACGTGGCGCTCACACGTGAGCGCCTCATCAGTGAGGTATGGGGGTATGACTTTTTTGGGGACGCACGCACGCTTGATACACACATCAAGCTGCTCCGAAAGAGCCTTGGAAGGTATAGCAACTATATCGTGACCTTGCGCGGTGTCGGCTACCGCTTTGAGGAGCAAAAATGAAAAAGGGGGGCACAGCGCCAAGAAAAAAACAGCACGTGGGGATACGCTTCAAGCTTATCATCGCGCTTTCTGCGTTTGCGTTGCTTGTCCTGGTGGCGATCTGGGTGCTGCAGATCAGGCTGCTCAGCTATTTTTATGAGCGCGAAAAATTTTCCGATCTTGAAAACGCGTATTTGGAGATCTGTGATTATATCGAGGATAAAGAGTTTTCGGACAAGCTTCAAAGGACCGCACAGGAGCGAGCGGTTTGTATCCGTGTTTTCACGGTCACCAACGCAATGGCAAAGGAGATCGGTAATGCAAATGTCAATGCGGACTGCATGATCCACCATTTGTCCCCGGCACTCCTCTCGGAGCTTTACGAAATGGCGGTCATAAACGATGGTGTCTATGATAAGCGTATGGAATTTGATCAGGACTTCATCGAGGAAAGCGGCAATTTTTATCTGCCGGGCATCCATCATCCCGCCAATACGGTAAACGCTATTTGTGCACGACTTTTTATGGTTGGAGAAACGGAATATTTTATCCTGCTTGACTGTGAGCTGACGCCGGTCAGCGCTACGGTAAACACGCTGCAGGTGCAATTTTCCTGGACGGCGCTTTTCTTACTTCTTATGGCGCTATTGTTTGCACTCGTGCTTTCCCGCCTGATCGCTGCCCCCCTTACCGCTATCACGCAAAAGGCATCAAAACTGGCATCGGGCAATTACGAGGAGGGCTTTGAGGGGCGCGGCTACCGTGAGGTAGAGGAGCTTGCCGAAACGCTAAACTTTGCCGCGCACGAGATCAGCGCGACCGACCGCTTGCAAAAGGAGCTGATCGCCAATATTTCGCACGATCTTCGCACGCCACTGACAATGATCAAGGGATACAGCGAGGTCATGCGCGATCTGCCGGGCGAGAACAATAAGGAAAACGTGCAGATCATCATTGACGAGACCACACGACTGTCAGAGCTGGTCAGCGACCTGCTCGATCTTTCGAGGCTGCAAGCCGGTACCACCGTGCTTCAGCCGGAGATCTTTGATATCAGCGCACTCACGCGCGAAACAATGATGCGGTATGAAACGCTGATCCGCCATAACGGATATCGCATTGCTTTTGATACTGAGGGTGAGGCGATGGTCCGTGCGGATCGCGGCATGATCCTGCAGGTCATCTATAACCTCATCAACAACGCGGTCAACTATACGGGTGACAGCCTTTGCGTTACTGTGAGCATTACAAAAAAGGATGGGCGTGTCCGTTTATCGGTCGCCGATGAGGGAGAGGGCATTGATCCCTTGGAGATCGAAAATATCTGGGACCGTTACTACCGTGTGGATAAGGTCCACAACCGTGCCGTGATCGGCACAGGACTCGGGCTTTCCATCGTGAAGGGTGTTTTAGAGGCACACGGTGCGCTATACGGCGTGGAGAGTGCTCTTGGCGTTGGCAGCGTGTTTTGGTTTGAATTGCCGATCGTAGAGCAATCGTAAAGCAATAGGCGAAAAACAGCTTGCGGCTTAGGAGATTTTATGTGGTGGAAATCGATATTGCGCTGCCCCTTGTGCGGCGCTCAAACGGAAAAATGCGGCAAAAGCCTTTTTTGCCTCGGCGCACGGCGGCACTGCTTTGATTTTGCTGCTGAGGGGTATATAAACCTTGCCGCGGCAAGGGCATCGGGCGGGGGTGATGATGCCACGCTTATCGCGGCACGCACAGCCTTTTTAAGCGGGGGATACTATGCACCCTTTCGCGCAGCCGTGATCGAGCTGTTAAAAAAACACAGGGGCAGTGGCACCGTGCTGGATGCAGGGTGCGGTGAGGGATACTATACGCTTGAAATGGCAAGAGCGGGCTTTGATGTTCTTGGCATCGATCTTTCAAAGCGCGGCGTGCGGACTGCGGCAAAGGCGGCGAGGCGTGAGGGGTTAAATGCGCTTTTTGCGGTAGCAAGCGTTTTCGAGCTGCCCGCAAGGGATGCCTCGCTTGATGCCGTGGTCAGCTTGTTTGCACCCATCGCCGAGGGGGAGTTTCTTCGTGTGCTAAAGCCGGGTGGTGTTTTGATCACCGCGGGTGCAGGCAAGGGGCATTTAATGGCGCTTAAGCGTGTGCTTTACGATACGCCAATTGAAAATGAGCTCCGTGCCGATCAACCAACAACCGTGCGCGAGGTCGACGCGCGCTCTCTTAGCTTTAAAATGGAGCTTGACCACGCGGCGCTGGAGTCGTTGTTTGCCATGACCCCCTATTACTACCGCACCTCAAGG
The DNA here is from genome assembly GCA_045596505.1 of Eubacteriales bacterium. Lineage (GTDB taxonomy): Bacteria > Bacillota > Clostridia > Oscillospirales > CAG-272 > Firm-07. Next base: position 21,651 of record JAZOCO010000078.1, on the reverse strand, counting down.
GAGGGGAGGGCGCGCCTTGCCGCCTGTCAGGCGCTTTACTGCGAGGCGGAAATGGATATTCGCGTGTTCATAAAAGCGGGAGAAAATAGCACAGTAAACACGCAATAAATTACACGGCGCAACGTCGAAGGACGTTGCGCCGTGTTTTCTATCTGTACCTTTTACGCCCTCTTGCCCTTTGCTGCTTCTCACGCGCGCCAAGGAGCGCGCCGATCACGGTGGCAGGGAAAAGCAGTGCGTGAAGGCCTATTTGCATAGCGGTGCTGTATTGATGCCCGCTATTCGGTAAAATAAGAGAGAGCACGAGGAGCAGCAACAGCATTAAAAAGCCCATAGCAACGCCGCAAAGAAGGGGAGTGCGGCGGCGATGCAGACGTGTGGCAAGCGTGCCGCCAAGGAGCGCGGTCAGGTAAATCAGAAAAAGACCTGCAACGGTATGATATTTAAGGGGGTCTCCTGTTGCCGAAAGGATCGCTGCGGCAAGTAAAATGAGCAGTATCCCGACAGCCAGCGCGATGGGTGCGGCAACAAGAGTGCTTTTTAGCACCGAGCCAAGGGAAACCACATCCCCCGTGCTGCCGTGCCGCAGGCTTTTCTTATGTGCTTTTTTTCTTTGCATAAAAATATCCCCCTCCACAGTATAGTTGGTACACTATATGCAAAGGGGGCGTATTTTAGTCCTGCTGTGCTTCGTCAGCGTGCACGTCAACGGTGCGCACAGCGGTCTTCAGTAAGCGTATACGGGTATGATCTCTGCCCGTTTCAATGATCATCGTTTCTTCCTTGATGCTTACGATCTTGCCGATGATACCGCCAATGGTGGTGATCTCGTCACCAACCTGCAGGGCATCGCGCATTTGCGCCATCGCCTGCTCTTGCTTTTTTTGCGGACGTATGCCGAAGAAATAAAATACGACCACTACAACGGCGATCATACCTACAGTAGTCCAAATTTCCATTTTCTATCCTCCCTTGATACATTTGCATATATTATACCACTTTTTCAAAGACTTTTCAAGTCTTGCGGCATAAAAAGCATTAAAAAATGCAAAAAATGGAAATTGACACCAAAAATGCACGACTATCTGTTGAAAAAGTACCGACCTTGTGTTATAATTATTTTAATTATACATATGGGTAAGGTGCATTATGGCATATATCGAATATCCCGAATGTGGGAAAATCATCAATACGCACGGCTGCCGCGGCGGTGTGAAGATCGAACCGTGGTGTGATAGCCCCGCGGTCCTTGCCGCGCTCCCCGCTGTTTATTTTAAGGAGAACGGGGCAATGCGGCGTGTAGCACTCACGCGCACGGCGATCCTCGGGGGTCGCTTTGTGAGCGCGGAGCTTTCGGGCGTCACTACGATGGAGGCGGCGGATGCACTGCGCGGTCGCGTGCTTTATGCAAAGCGTGAGGAGCTTGGGATCGGGCAGGATCGGCTGCTGATCGCCGAGATGATCGGGCTGCCCGTGTTCCACGCCGATAGCGGTGAGCAGCTTGGCGTGCTTGCCGATGTGATCCATCCCGGTGCTACGGATATTTATGTGATCAGAACGGATCGTGGCGAGGCAATGGTGCCCGTGGTGAGCGAGTTTGTAAAAAGCGTCGATCGGGATCGCGGTATTTACCTCACACCGATAGAGGGGATGTTTTAAAAATGCGCTTTGATATTATGACGTTGTTTCCCGAATTTGTGGAGCAGGTGTTGAGTGAGAGTATCATCGGTAGGGCAAGGCGCGCCGGTCATATCACGGTAAACACCTATAACATCAGGGATTACAGCAAGGATAAGCACCGTCACGTTGACGACACGCCCTACGGCGGCGGCAGAGGCATGCTGATGATGGCACCCCCTATTTACGATTGCTATGCTGATATTGTGGCAAATAGTGAGGAGGGCATGCGCCGCCGTGTGGTATATATGTCGCCGCGCGGGCGGGTCTTTGATCAGAAAAAGGCAAAGGAGCTGTCGGAGCTTGATCAGCTTATCATTCTTTGCGGACATTATGAGGGCGTGGATGCACGCATCATAGAGGAGATCGTGGATGAGGAGATCTCAATTGGCGATTTCGTGTTAACAGGCGGCGAGCTGCCCGCTTGCATCGTAACGGATGCTGTGGCACGCCTGGTGGACGGCGTGCTGGCAGCGCCCGAATGCTATGAAAACGAGAGTATATCGTCGGGCTTGGTGGAATATCCCCAATATACGCGTCCGTTTGAGTTTCACGGGAAATGCGTGCCCGAGGTGCTGATGTCGGGGCATCACGCGAATATCGAGCGGTGGCGCAGGGAAGCAGCACTTGCGGAAACGGCGCGTCTGCGCCCCGATCTTCTCGATCAAAACAAATAACAGATCATGAAAGTTGAAAGGAGGGAGAATGATGAAAATGAGAAAGGGCGCGGCAGGTCGTTTTTTGCGGCGCATTAGCCGTCTTATTTATCATTTGATTGGTGCTTCTCCCCTCGGCAGGCTCTTTACCGCCTACGGTCCCCTTAACAGCATCGTAACAGGACAGCGTCGTCGTGAGAAAAGAAAAGCGCATGCCCGTCCTGTACGCCGCTACACGGTACGACGCGCACTGGCGTGTGCGATGGAGCAGAATGTGCTTTCGCGTGCTCTTAGAAAAATGCTGGAGGCACTCACCCTTTGTAGCCTTCGCACATACGGATTTTTCTTCACGGTGACGGGTGCTGCTTGGATCTCGCTTTACGGTGTGTCCCTTTTTGTGTCCCTTGGCACTGCGGTGGGCTGGGTGCATTTTGTATCGGGCGGCATTTCACTGTTCGTCGGTATTCTGCTGCTTTTTTCGGATCGCTCCATGGGTGCTACGCTGCGGCGGGATTCGTTGCTCGGTGCGCTTTTGATCCGCGTGCTGGGTGTGCCGGATGACCTGATGAAGGAAGCAAAGGAGCGCGGGACACAGCACTACTTGTTTGCGTCGCTCTTGGCGTTTTTTGTGTCAGCATTGGGGCTTTTGGTCGCACCGCCCGCGCTCTTGGCGATCGCGGTTTGCGTGCTGCTGTCAATGACCGTGCTTTCTGTCCCCGAGGCGGGACTGATCCTGGCACTCTTTTTCTTACCCTTTTCAAAGCTCCTTGTCGGTAGCGATGCGCTCACCGTTGCTTTTCTTGCGCTTGCTGTGATCGGATACGTGGGTAAGCTGCTGCGTGGCAATCGCTTTTTGCGTGTTGAATTGCAGGATATTCCGGTACTGCTGATGCTCCTTGTGTTTTTCCTGTCGGGATATTCCGTGGCAAGGAACGTGTGGGGCACGGTTGCACTAATTTTGCTCTTTGCACTGTCCTATCTTGTGGCGACAAATGCTATGTGTACGCCGCAATGGTTTGTGGTTGGTCGTTTGACGCTTACGGTCTCTGCCTCGCTCGCCTCTTTTGTGGGCATCGGTCAGTTTATGTTCGCGCTGCTGACAAGAGGGGAAGCAGCGGGGAAAAATGTAGCCGCCTTTGGAAAATACGTAACCGCGGGATTTTCCAGCCACGTGGCGTTTGCCTACTATTTGGTGATCGCATTTGCGTTCCTTTTACCCGCTGTTCCGATGAGTAGAAGGAGAAATCGCCCCACTCTTTTTGCGGCAGCCTTGCTTGTGGCGGGAACGGCGGTTTTGACGTTTAGCTCCGCTGCGTGGTTTGCATTGGCGCTTGCCGCGGTGGTGTTTTTGCTGGTTTTTGAATGTCGCAGCTTTTTGTTTTTCGCCTTTGGCGGCGGAGCTATTACGGGTGCACTGCTCTTGTTGCCCGAAACGGTAAGAAATAGCGTGTTTTCGATATTTGGGGACGTTACGAACCCCGTTTATCAAGCACAGCGTGAAAGAGGAAGGCATATACTCTCGCAGATCCTATACGGGAACAGTGAGCTTTACAGCCACGGTGCGCTGCGCTTTGTTTTTGGCGCGGGGCAAAATGGATTGGTCACATTACACACGTATCTGACGGCTGCCGCCGAGCCGGTTTCTTACACAGCATATTATTTCTGGCAGCTTTTACTCGTCGACTATGGCATATTGGGCGTTGTTGCCGTGGCAAGCTTTTTCCTTATCCTCCTGCAAAACTGCTTTTCCGTGCTTGCGATATCCGAGCCGCACGATCGCCCCATCTATGCATTTGTCGGAATTTCGCTTGCGTGCGCATTGATCCTCTTCGGCTTTTTTGCTCACGTATGGTATGATATGGCAACTATGGCGATGTTCTTTTTGGCTACGGGACTGGTCGCGGCGGCAATGCGGTATTACCGTCATCGTCGCGAAAAGCTTCCCGAACGGGATGAAAATGCGATGCCGGCGGCAGAGATCGAATACCGTGCCCGTGCACCGCGCAGGCGGGCTGTGAAAGGGGGCTTGATGGATGATGCATCGTGATAATACCCCAGACCGTGCAAGACGGTCACTGCAAAAAAACGCACAGGGTGTGCGTGGCAGCGTTGCCTACCGTAAGCTTTCGGATAGCTATGCAAACGAAAAAAATTGCCCTCGCACACTTCTCATCCTTGTGAATGCCACACTGGTGCTTTTGGCGCTTTCGCTGCTTTTTCTTCTGCTTGTTTTTTTCACCCCGATCGGGGATATGCTTTCGCTTGGCTTTGAAAAGACGGAGATCTTGTATACGCTTGAGCTGTATGACGTGGATGGCTCACTTTCCTCAGCACCCGTGGTCGGCACCTCACTGATCGCCCCCCAAACTGGGGAGGTTTTGGGCGAGATCACTGCTGTGAGCACGCGCCCGTGCGAGATCTCGGGCATTTTGTGGCAGGAGGAGTGGGTGTCGTTGCCAAAGGATGCACAGCCCGAGGATCTTGTGTTGCCTGTCCGCGTGGTGACTGTAACCGTCAAGGCGTGCGCTCGATACCGCGAGGATCGTGGCTACCTGATCGGAGATTTTGCTCTGCCGCTGGGGGGCGTTTGCTGTGTTTCTCTTGGTGGTACGGTGTCAAGTGCCACCTGCCTTACCATTGAAAGGAGGGTGTAACGTATGGCGATTGAGGAAAAAAAGATCGCGTATCGTCAGCGCATCCGTTTGCTTGACGTAGCGGTTATCGCATTACTGGTGCTCTCCCTGCTTGCCGTATGGCAACGCCAAAACCTTGCGTATATCTTTGAGGGGGATCACACACAGCGCGCATATTCCGTTTCCTTTGAGATGGTGGGCGTCGAGTACGGTGCGACAGGATCGCTTTTTGCCAATACTGTGGTCTATGTCAATACCGAACAGGGTCCGGCAGAGCTTGGCATTTTACTTGACGAGCTTACTGTCCTGCCGCGCGTGCAGAGGATGATGGGTGAGGACGGCACGTATAGTGACGTGGTGATGCTCCCCCGTGAGGATGGTGACTTGGTGGATGCCGTTGGCACACTTTCCTGCCACGGCGTAATGCGTGAGAGCACGCTTGTGGTCGGTGACGTCACACTTGCGGTTGGCAAGAGCCTTCTTGTGTCCGGCAAGGATTCCCAGTTGGAGCTTCGTGTACTCTGTGTTAGCGAAATTCGTTGATTTTTCGTCAGGTTGCACATATTTTGTGGATCTTGGATGGCAAAATACCCGAAAAATGCCCATTGATTTTTAGAATTGCTTTTGATATACTAATATAAACAGACGTATGTCCCGTTTGCTTGGTGCAAATGGTAAGAAGAATGGGAGTGTTTGACCGATATGATTTCTCGTGAGGTTACCATTACAAATTCCATCGGCCTGCACGCACGGCCGGCTACTTTTTTCATTCAAAAGGCGAACAGCTATAAGAGCTCTCTTTGGGTTGAAAAAGAGGATCGCAAGGTAAATGCAAAAAGCTTGCTCGGCGTTTTGTCCCTCGGCATCGCACAGGGTATGACCGTAAAGCTGATTGCAGACGGCACGGATGAAATGGATGCGCTCGACGGTCTGCAGGAGCTGATCAACACGGGCTTTCAGGAATAAGACAAGCATTGGCGGGGACTCCCGCACGGTATATGCGGGGTGAGCCTACAGCAGGCGTCGCCCCGCTTTTCTCATCAATGAGCCGCGCTTACGCCGGCATGAAGAATACGGTAAGGAGGATGGTGCAGATGAAAACCGAAGAGCTGCGAGAACGGTTGCTTGAAAAAGCAAACGAGCTGCCCCTTTCTCCCGGGGTGTATCTTATGCGTGATGCGCGGGGTAAAATTATTTATGTTGGAAAGTCGCGCAAATTAAAAAACCGCGTAACCCAGTATTTCAGAAGCGGTGAGAAGAGCTATAAGACCGCACGTATGGTGTCGCAGGTGGCGGATTTTGCGTATTTTCTCTGCGATACGGAGATCGAGGCGTTGGCGCTTGAAAACACGCTGATCAAGCAACACGCACCCAAATATAATATTCGTTTAAAGGATGCTAAATCCTATCCCTTTATCAAGATCACAAACGAAACGTATCCGCGACTGGTATTTACGCGTGCAAGAGAAGCCGATAAGGGGCGGTACTTTGGACCATATTCGGGTGCTTCGGTCGCAGGTACGGTTTTGCGCACACTGCAGAAAACACTGGCGCTTCCTACCTGCAAGCGGCAATTTCCGCGCGATATCGGTAAGGAACGCCCCTGCCTTTACTATCAGCTTGGTCAATGCTGCGGCGTTTGTACGGGTAAGATCACGCCCGAGGCGTATGCTGATCGCATAAAGCTTGCCGCTGATATTTTGCGCGGCAATTCTGCTGCCACGCGCCGCCGGGTTCGTGAGGATATGAACCGCGCGGCCGAGGCTGAGGAATTTGAAAGGGCGGCGGCGCTACGCGATACGCTGTTTGCTCTTGAAAATCTTTCGCAAAAGCAAAGCGTTGTGGCATCTCCCGACACAAAGGAGGATGTGTTTGGCTTCTGGCGTGATGAGCTTGGAGCCGCCATGTCCGTGCTTTACGTGCGCGAGGGAGCGCTTGTCGATCGCTCTGAGGCTATCTTTTCTGCGGACGAGATGCTTTCTGAGAGTGATGCCATCGTGTCCTTTATTTACGAGCATTACCGTCACCGCACAGATATTTCCCCCCGCGTGCTTCTGTCCTTTACACTTGAGGAGCAGGATCGCACCCTGCTTGCCGAATCTCTCTCGAGCTTGGCAGGGCATAAGGTCATCGTCCACACGCCGGAGCGCGGAGAACTAAAATCGCTTTGTGAATTGGCGGTCAGCAACGCACGCGAGCGCGCGCTTGCCACGCGCCGTGAAAATGAAAAAAACGATGAAACGATGGTTCGCTTAGCAGGATTATTGGCACTTGAAGTTGTACCGTCTCGCATTGAAAGCTACGATATTTCAAATTTTGGCAGGGAGCACAAGACTTGCGGTATGATCGTGTGGGAAAACGGCAAATTCAGACCTCGTGATTATCGTACCTTCCGCATAAAGGACGTTGCGGGCACAGACGACTATGCCTCAATGTGTGAGGCGCTCGCGCGTCGCTTTGCAAGGCTTGATGATAAGGATGGCTCCTTTGCCTCTTTGCCCGATCTTATTTTGCTTGACGGCGGACGCACGCACGTTGCTGCCGTGAGGCGAGTGGCAAGTGAAATGGGCGTTGATGTGCCTATTTTTGGCATGGTCAAGGATGAATATCATAAAACGCGCGCGCTTTGTACCGCGGACCACGAGATCTCCATTGCGCGGGATAACGGGATCTACACCACCGTTTACCGCATACAGGAGGAGGTGCACCGCTTTTCGGTGCGTCGTATGAGCGAGGCGAAGCGAAAAACCGTCAAGGTGTCGGAGCTTGAGAGCATCCCCGGCGTTGGTAAGCAAAAGGCAAAGGCGATCTTAAAGCATTTTGGCGGACTTCGGGGCGTGAAGCGGGCAAACGAGGCAGAGCTGATGGGTGCGCCGGGTGTTGGCAACGCCTTGGCAAGGGTCATTCATAGCTATTTTCACGAAAAGGAGCAGTAATAAGGGTATGATGCGTATTATTACGGGGTGTGCCAAGGGTGCAAGGCTGATCGCACCGAAGGGCGAGCATACCCGTCCCACTGCGGAACGCACAAAGGAAGCGGTTTTTTCCATGCTGCAATATGAGTTTGAGGGACGCCGCGTGCTGGATCTTTTTGCAGGCTCGGGTCAGATGGGGCTAGAAGCGGTCAGCCGCGGTGCGGCACTTGCTGTTTTGGTCGATGGAGATCGTGCCGCCATTGATGCGATTACAAAAAATGCCACGCACACAAGACTTGCCGATCGGGTGCGCATCAACAGATCTGATGCACTTGCTTTTTTAAGCTCCTATGGGGGTGAGCCTTTTCATTTGATGTTTTTAGATCCGCCCTACGCGACGGACTTAGTGAGCAAGTGCCTTGCTAAGATCGCTGAGGGCGGCGTGCTTGCAAAGGGCGGTATTGTGGTGTGCGAAACAGGAGATCCTGCCGCGGTCTTTGGCGGTGACGCATTGCTTGAATCGCGCTTTACGGTCTTACGTCGTAGCCGCTATGGCGTGGCACACGTTTGCCTGCTCACATTGGCTGATTAAAATTCCCCGAAAGGAGATAAAATATGCGTATAGCCCTGATCCCCGGCAGCTATGACCCCATCACCTTAGGACATCTCGATCTTGTGAGGCGTGCGCTTACGCAATTTGACGAGGTGGTGGTTGCCGTGATGAACAACCCGCAAAAGACCTATATGTTTGATATGGAAACTCGTGCCGAAATGGTGCGTCGTGCCACGGCAGAGCTTTTTGGCGTGCGTGTGGTGGCGGATAGCGGCATGCTGGTGGATCTGTTTGACCGCGTGGAGGCAGCTGCTATCGTTAAGGGCGTGCGAAACGAGGCGGATCTTGCCTATGAGCAGGAAATGGCGGCGTATAATCTTTCCCAAAACCCCCGCGCCAAAACGATTTTCCTTACGGCGAGCGAGGAGCTTTCCGCGCTTTCCTCTACCCGTGTGCGTGAGCTGTTAAAGGAAGGATGTGTGCCAAAGGAGCTGCTTCCCGCGGCAGTTGCAAAATATCTTCTTGAAAAGGAGAGCTTATGAAGAAATTTAAGCGATATTATCTCACGCGCCTTCTTGCCACCGTGCTTTTTGGCGTTGGCATAGGTGCGCTCCTTTACTGGCTTTCTCCTTATGCTGATGAGATCTTTGATATTCTTGTCATTGCGGTTGGCTTGCTTACCGTCGTGCTCAATTTGCCGGCTGTCTTTATCGCACTTCCCAAGATCGGCAGACAGGGCGAGTGGATCAACCTTTTGCTCGCATTTCTTTCCGTGCTGTTGGGTGTTGCCTTGATGCTCTTACAAACGGATTTTCTTTTACTCTTGCTTGGCATATATTCAGTGGCGTTGCCTCTCATTCGAATTTTGTTGGTAGAGGATCGCTTGCAGCGCTGCAAACGGGAGGTCCCGCGGTTTTTAACGGGCCTTGTAATGGTCGTGATCTTCCTTACCGAATCCGAGGAGTGGATCTTACGTGTGGGTGCGGTCGTTTCAGTGGCGCTTTCCTTGATCTATCTTTTCTATGGGCTGATCTTAATGCACTTTGCCTTTTCTGAGAATAAAAAAGAAGACAAAACAACTGAAATTATGTAAGCGGAAAGCCGCCGCGCGATAGTAACCGCGCGGCGGCTTTTTGTGTTAAATACGTATTGATCTTAAAATTAAATATGAAAATGTCAAAAAATGAAAAAACCAAAGGGCTGTTGACAAGAAATATGGAATATTAGAGTCGAAAAATGGAAAATGTTATATATAATTTGGAATATTAATTAGCGATTACGTTTTTGATACAGCAAAATTGAAAACCTCTTGACAAGCTCATCACTTGCCGTTATAATAATATCGTTGCTTAAATTATTAAGGGGAGGTGACACTATGGTTTTAAATATGGGGCCACTTTTGCGGGGCGAGATCACCCGTATGGATATTGCATACGAGCTGACGCCTGAACCCGTACTCGACGTAACCTTTCCAACAGATGCAAGTGTAAAGGGTAGCATTACCGATGATGGCGGATATATGCGCCTTTGGTTGCGTGCCACGTTGCCGTATAGGGGAACTTGCGCGCGTTGTCTTGATGAGGTTTCGGGCGAATTTGTGCTGGACTTTGCCCGCACCGTGGCGGCAGAGGGGTCGATCACTGAGGAAAAGCTGGCTGAAATGGACGATGCATACGTGATGATCCGTGACGGAAAGCTTGACGTTGACGAGGCACTGCGCGAGGAGCTTTTAATGTGCTTCCCGATGCGACTTTTGTGCCGAGAGGATTGTGAGGGACTGTGTGACAAGTGTGGCAGACCCCGTCGGCTTGGCGATTGCGGCTGTGCCACAAAAGAAATTGATCCAAGACTTGCAATTTTGCAAAAATGGGTTGACAAATAAAAAAAAGAGTGATATAATAACTTGTAATTCTGTATAAGTATCCCAAGGAGGTGTAGATAAAATGGCAGTTCCGAAGAAAAAAGTTTCCAAAGCGCGCAGAGATAAGAGACGTTCCAACAACTCTAAGCTCGAGATGCCCGGTATGGTCAAGTGTGCAAAATGCGGCGAGTACGTACTGGCTCACCACGTTTGCAAGGCTTGCGGTTCTTACGACGGCAAAGAAGTGATCAAGCAGGACGCTTGATGTGGCGCTTTCAACAAAATAGGGTCCTCTTAAATGCAATGCGTTTGGGAGGACCCTGTTTTTATTTTTCTATTTTTTCAAAACGTACCGCCCTCCACTTTAAAAGATATATAATAAGGAAAAAGGAGAACGGCAGGGAAAGTGCGATGGTAACCGACGTGATGGGGGAAACGCAAAGCGTGTCGCGTGAGTACTCTGCAAATCCCGGCGCTGCGGTTTTTAAAGCAGGTGCGGCAAGTATTAAATAAAGAAGGGTAAGGAGGAGTGTGATCCCGCCTTGCAGCAGCTTTGCAAGCAGATAGGACAGTGGCTTTGGCTTTGCACCCTCGGCAATAAAAAGGACCTGAAAAGCAATGGAAAGACCCGAAAAGCCTGCAAAAAAGGCGGTGGCAAGAAAAGCAGTCTTGGGTGCAAGGAGCGAGGCGGCGGTGGTCGTGCCGGCTGTCAGCTCCAAAATGCCGCAAAGAATGGTGGCGGGGAGCTTGGGGAGATACGGCAGTGATAGGACACATTCTGTGACGGCAGCAAAAAACAAAACAAGGCCCGTGATACTAAGAAGTGTAAAAAATCCGTTTTTAACAGCTGTGGTAAGAGCAAAGAGAGAAAGGCGTTTTTTGACACCGCTTTCGGCATTTTTTGCGATAATGGGAAGATTGCCGCCCTTTATCTTTAAAAAAATTCCCGTAGCAACTGCCGAGATGAGGGTGATAACATATAAGACCACCCCGGCCCCCTTGTTACCGAAAAGTGCGGCGCCTACCGCGCCGATCAAAAACCCCGTGCTCGGCGTGTTTGCAAAGAGCAGCAATCTGTCAAACTCATCCTTCGAGATCCTGCCGTTTTTTAACATCGTTGTGGCACTAACCGTGCCAACGGGCACGCCGCAGAGAAATCCAAGCAAAAGAACGGATGTTCCCGCTGGGGAAAGCCCAAAGAGAAAGCGCGCGGGACGCGCAAGATAATTAGAAAAAAACGATGCGGCATCAAGGGTGAGGATCAGCTCGGACAACACAAGAAAAGGGAAAAGCGCGGGGGCGAGCATATTCGTAACCAATAATATCCCTTTTTTGATACCGTTTGCGGCTATTTCACTGTTTTTTATCGTAAGAAGCAGTAAAAATACACAAAGGAGCGACAAAAGCGCCGCGCGTGCATCAAGGCGTTTTTTTGGCAAGGCATAACCCCCTATTCCGTGTCATAAGGTAGTTTTTGAAGTGCTTTTGTATGTGAGCAATATAATTTATGGTACGGGAGGGTCAGATATGCCGAAAAAGGGAGATCTTTTGGCACGGTTTGGGGCAAGGCTTGATATTCCGCGAGAGGCGCTGCCGGGGAGCTTTGGAATGACGCTGTCGGGTCAGCGCGAGCTTGTGGTACGCGGTTGTAAAAGGATCCTCGCCTACGGTGAAGAGAGGATCGAGCTTGCCGTGGGGGATATCAAGCTTGTAATAGAAGGCGAGCAGCTGCTTTGCAGTGCATTTGGGGCGGGATCTGTAACCGTAACGGGCAAGATCGTCACGCTTTGCTTTGAGGAGGCGGGAAAATGAGCGCTTATTTATGGCTTTTGGGGTATTGCGAAATGCTTGTGGAGGCGTCGTGTGTTACCGCCTTTTTTGAGCTTTGCCGTGCTGAGGGTTTCACGCCAAAGGATATGAAACGTGATGAAAAAACGGGCGACCTTACCTGCCGTATGACACGGTATTGTGCCGCGCGGGTGCTCCCTTTGGCAAGGGCGCGCCATATCTCGCTTACGGTCTTGCACCGCGGCGGTCTGCCTGCGCTGTTTTTGCGCTTTGTGCGGCGTCCTGCGCTTGTTTTGGGTACACTTGCCGCCCTTCTTGTTTTGATCATGGGCAATTTAGTGCTTTGGGATATCGAGATCACAGGGAACGAAAAGCTTGAGAAAAGCGAGATCGAGGCGGCGTTGGCTGAGGCGGGATTGCGGCGAGGTATGCTTTTGCCAAGGCTTGATGAGGATCAAATCTCCCTTGCCGTCAGGCAAGGTGACACACGCATTTCTTACGTTTCCGTTAACGTCACGGGCACGGTCGCGAGTGTGCAGATAAGAGAAGCGGAACAGGTACCCCCACCCCCCTCAAGCATGCCTGCCAATCTCGTGGCAAAGCGGGACGGCGTCGTGTTGATGCCACTTATTTTCGAGGGTGAGTGCCTTGTTTCGGCGGGTGATGCGGTGCGTGCGGGGCAGATCTTAGCATCGGGCGTGTTGGATACGGAAAACAACGGCATTCGCTTCACGCGGGCGGCGGGTCAGGTCATGGCACGTACTGAGGAGGTCTTTACGGTAGAGGTCCCGTTTGAATATATGGAAAAGGCGTATACGGGGCGCGTTTTTCGGGAGGTGGACTTCCTTTTTTTCTCCTGTCGCGGAAAACTTTTCAAAACCACTGGAAAAATGACGGGCAGTTGTGATATAATAGAAAGCGAAGGATGGCTTAACGCAGGCGCGCGCACGCTACCTGTTGGATTGGCGCTTGCCGAATATCGTGAGTATACACTTGTCACGGCGCGCCGCAGCGCGACGGAAGCACTCTCGCTTGCACAGGATACGCTTGCCGCCCGGCTTTTGGAAAACAGCACGTCTCGCACTCTGCTTGAGAAGACGGTGGAGACAGTTGTGAGTGAAACGGGGGTCGTGCTGATCTGCACCGCCGTCTTTGAGGAGGATATTGCCACCGTGTCGGAATTTTCCGTGGCGCGGTGAGCTTTGCTTCATGAGTGTTTTGATGCGGCAACAACCCAAATTTGTCCTGCCAAATCGGTCAGGATTTGTCGGTTGTGCCCGCGGGGAGGTTCTATGAGTAAGGAAACCGTAAAAACAGCCAGCAGCGAGATCACGGCACGCATTTTTGGTATCTGCGACGCGTATGCAAAGGAGATCGAGAGCGCCTTTGGTGTGGATCTTAGCAATCGCGCGGGGGCAAACGGGGATGCTATTACCGTTTCGGGCGAGGACAGCGAGAGTGTCCGTCTTGCTGCCGAGGTGCTTATGCGCTTGCGTGAGGAGGCAGGCGAGCACGAGATCTCGGAGCAGCGTGTTCGTTATGTGATCGGTATGGTAAAGGATGGGCACGCTGGCGAGCTCACAGTCCTTAATGCGGGCGCTGTTTGCCTTACCAGTCGCGGTAAGCCCGTGGTGGCAAAGACCGTGGGACAAAAGCAATATATCGATGCTATTCGAAAAAACACCGTGGTGCTTGGCGTGGGACCCGCCGGCACGGGAAAGACCTTTCTTGCCGTTGCAATGGCGGTAAAGGCATTGCGCGATAAGGAGGTCGACCGTATCATTCTTACGCGTCCCGCCATCGAGGCAGGCGAAAAGCTGGGCTTTTTGCCTGGTGATCTGCAAAGCAAGATCGATCCCTATCTGCGCCCGCTTTACGATGCCCTTTACGAGATGATGGGGGCGGAGAGCTATGCAAGACTGCTTGAAAAGCAGGTCATTGAGATCGCCCCTCTTGCCTATATGCGCGGCAGAACGCTTGATGATAGCTTTATTATCTTGGATGAGGCGCAAAATTGCACCCCCGAGCAGATGAAAATGTTTTTAACCCGTCTTGGCTTTCGCTCTAAGGCGGTGGTGACGGGTGATCTTACGCAAACGGATCTCCCGACGGGTCAAAAAAGCGGACTTGCCGCCGCGGTGAAGATCCTTGACGGAATTCCCGATATCAAGATCCATTATTTTACGGACCGTGACGTGGTGCGTCATAAGCTGGTGCAGCAGATCATTCTCGCCTACGAGCGACACGAGCGCGAGCAGTCGCGCGCAAGGGAGCGCGCCAAAACGGCAAAGGACAAGGGAAGGACAAGCAGGGAAACGAGATGAAGCTACGGACTTACTTTAAGAATACGCAGAATGCCGTACGCATATCTTATCGGTTAAAGCGCTTGGTGCGCCGTGCCGTTCGTGCCACACTTGATTTTGAGGGGCAAAGAGGTAACGCCGAGGTATCCGTCACGTTTACCGATAATGAGGGTATTCGTGAGATCAATGCTGCGCACCGCGGTATTAACGCCCCCACCGACGTGCTCTCCTTTCCGCTTTTTGAGGAGCAGCCCAACGGTACGCTGATGCTGGGGGATATCGTGCTTTCGCTTGAAAAATGTAGGGAACAGGGTGAGGCATTCGGACACGGCTTTTGGCGCGAGTGCGCCTTTTTGACAGTACATTCCACTCTCCATTTGCTTGGTTACGACCACGAAACGTGTGAGGAGGATGAGCGCGATATGCGTCGGCGACAAACCAAGATCGTTGAAGAAATGGGATTTTGCGTGAAGGAGAACAACACATGAAAAAAACAGGATTTATAGCGATCGTAGGCCGCCCAAACGTGGGTAAATCCACCCTGTTAAACGCCATTTTGGGGGAAAAGATCGCCATTGTTTCAAGCAAGCCGCAGACCACGCGTAACCGCATTTTGGGAATTTTAACGCGCGGCGAGACACAGTTCGTGTTTGTCGATACCCCCGGTATCCACAAGCCCAAAAACAGCCTTGGCGACTTTATGGTGGATGCCGCAAACGCCTCGCTTCGTGAGGCGGATGCCGTGATCCTGATGGCAGACGCAGGCAAGGAGCCCTCTTTGGTAGAGGAAAACGTCATCCGTTATTTAAAGCAGTCGGGCACGCCCGGTGTGTTGGCACTTAACAAGAAGGATCTTTACACTGCGGTCGAGATCGCCGAGGCGATCAAGCGCTATGCGGCATTGCACGATTTTGCGGCGGTCGTTCCGCTTTCGGCAAAAAGCGGCAAGCAGGTCTTTGATGTGCTTGACGAGTGTGAAAAGCTGCTTGCTGAGGGCAATTGGTTTTTCCCAGAGGATATGATCACCGATCAGCCCGAGCGTCAGCTTGCCGCCGAGATCATTCGGGAAAAGCTGCTCCGAACGCTCAATAAGGAGGTGCCGCACGGCGTCGCCGTTGTGATCGAGGAATTTAAGGATGAGGGGACGCTCGTGCGCATCCGCGCGGAGATCTTTTGCGAAAAGCCCTCCCATAAGGGTATTATCGTGGGGAAAAACGGCGCGGAGCTTAAGCTGGTAGGAACATACGCGCGCCAGGATCTTGAAAAGCTGCTTGGGGTAAAGGTGTACCTCAATCTCTGGGTCAAGGTCAAGGAAAATTGGCGTGACAGCCGCACGGCAGTCGGCAATTTCGGCTACAAAGAGGAGAGATGATTTGCAAACGCTATCGACCGATGCATTCGTGCTCTCGGTGAAGGAGCGCGGTGCAAGCGACAAATTGCTCACGCTTATCTCAAAGGAGCAGGGAAGATTTTACGCGATCCTAAAGGGGAGTCACTCCACTAAGTCAAGGGAAGCGGCGGCAACCGAGCCATATACGCTCACTAACTTTGAATTTTACGAAAAAAACGGCTTCAAATGGGTAAAAAGTGCCACGGCGATCGAGAGCTTTCCCGCCATCAGATACGATAGCGAAAAGCTGTTTTTGGCGGCGTATTTTGCCGAGGTCGTGTATGAGCTATCAGACGAAAAGTCGCCCGCGGGGGAGATCCTTCCCCTTTGCCTCAATGCGCTTTATATGCTTTCTACCGAAAAGGGTGACGACGTGCGTATCAAGGCGGCGTTTGAGATGCGTGCGGCATCGATCTCGGGCTTTGCGCCCGCGCTCGGTGCGTGTGCCGCTTGCGGCGCTCCCGCCCCTGCCGAGCCGTACCTTGACGTGATGAACGGCGCGCTTGTTTGCGCCACTTGTCTTGCGAAGCGCACGGCACTGCTGCCGCTTGGCGAGGTTGACGAGTTGGGGGGGAGGACGGTTCTTGCGCCCCTCACCGCTTCGGCAGCCGCGGCGCTTGCCTTTGTCGCACAGGCACCGCCGCGGCGCGTGTTTTCCTTTCGCCTGACGGATGAACGCTCTCTTGAGCTTTTTTCGCGCGGGGCGGAGGCGTATTTGCTCCATCATCTTGAGCGTGGATTTCCAACGCTCGAAAATTATAAGCGCCTGGTTGCTATTCGCAAGCAGATGATAAAACCGTGAGGAATTATGGAACTGACAGAGAAAACGTTAAAAACGCTTGAATACGATAAAATACTCGCCATGCTTGCCACGCTTGCCCCCACTGCGGGTGCAAGGGAGCAGGCGCTTTCTCTGTTGCCTGACGACGACAAGGTCGCGGTCAAGCGCCGCTTGCGGCGCACAGGGGATGCAAGGCGGCTGCTTGACGATAAGGGGATGCCGTCCTTTGGTATGGTGATCGACGTTGGTGACGCGCTGGATCGTGCGGTAAAGGGCGCAACGCTCAGCGCGCGTGAGCTGCTTGACGTCGGCAATGTTTTGCGTACCGCAAGGGGGCTTCTTGAATACAGCCGCACCAATCGCCACTTTGAAACTGTGCTCGACGAGGTCTTTGAGAGACTTTTGCCCGAGCGCAGATTAGAGGATAAGATTTACCGCGCGATCCTCTCTGAGGATATGATCGCAGATGAGGCAAGCCCCGCGCTTGCCGATATTCGTCGCAAGATCCGTGCGGCGAACAGCCGTATCAAGGAGATCCTGCAACACTACATCACCACAAGCACGTACGCGCGCCATCTGCAAGAAAGCATCGTCACGATGCGAAACGGCAGATATGTGATCCCCGTGCGCGCGGAGAGCAAAAATGAGATCAAGGGCCTTATTCACGACACCTCTGCGTCGGGTGCGACTATTTTTGTCGAGCCTATGGCGGTGGTGGATGCCAACAATGAGCTTCGTATGCTTGAGGTGAAGGAGCAGCATGAGATCGAGCGTGTGCTCTTTGACCTTTCCGCCGCCGTAGCGGACGTGGCCGGTGCTATTCGCCTCAATTATTCTAACATCACCGAGCTGGCGTTTGTCTTTGCCTGTGGTAAGCTGGCAGAGAATATGCAGGCAGTAGAGCCAATGATCATTGATGCGCGGCGCACCAGGCTCGTGCGTGCACGCCACCCACTTATCCCCGCGGCAGACGTCGTGCCGGTCAGCGTATCTCTTGGCGATGAATGGGATACCCTTATCATCACAGGACCGAACACGGGGGGCAAAACCGTCACGCTTAAAACCTTGGGGCTTTTTGCCCTGATGGCACAGTCGGGTCTTCACGTGCCCGCTGACGAGGGGACGGAGCTTTGTCTTTTTGACCGCATTCTTGTCGATCTTGGTGATGAGCAGAGCATTGAGCAATCGCTCTCTACCTTTTCTTCGCACATGGTGCATATCGTGTCGATCGTCAAAAGCGTAACTGAGGGCTCCCTGGTGCTTTTTGACGAGCTTGGTGCGGGTACCGATCCTGTTGAGGGCGCGGCGCTGGCGGTCGCCATTATTTCCGAGATGCGCAAAAGAGGGGCGCTGACGGTTGCCACCACGCACTACGCGGAGCTAAAGGCATTTGCCATTGACACTGAGGGTGTGCAAAACGCCTCGTGCGAGTTTGACGTGGCGACGCTGCGCCCCACGTATCGTCTTATCATCGGTGCACCGGGCAAATCCAACGCCTTTGCCATATCCGAGAGGCTCGGGCTGCCCGCGGCGGTCGTCGCGGATGCAAGATCCCGTATCAGTGAAGAAAACAGACAGCTTGAGCGTGTGATCGAGGAACTGGAAAAAAGCCGCCTTGCCGCTGATCGCGACCGTGAGGAGGCAGCACGTCTTCGCGCCGAATACGAGGCAAAAAGTGCCGCTGCAAAAACCGAGGCAGAGGTGCTTAAAAAGCGCGCCACGGCGGAGCTTGAGGCGGCACAGGCAAAGGCGGCGGGACTGGTGGAAAGCGCGCGCGCGTCAAGCGAATATATTTTTGCACAGCTGGAGGAGGTACGCCGTCAGCGGGAAAAGGCAGACCTTGGCGAGCGACTTGCGGCAACCAGACGCGCCGTGCGGGAGCATCTGCGTGAGAACGAGGATCGCTTTAATCCCGTAACGGAGCGCAAAAACGAGGCATATCAGCTCCCCCGCGCGCTCAGGCAGGGCGATGAGGTCTATCTTGTGGATATTGACAAAAAGGGCGTGCTTCTCACCGCCCCCGACAAAAGCGGCAACGTGCAGGTGCAGGCGGGCATCATCCGCACGCGCTCACACGTAGATAATCTGCGTCTGCTCGAAAACGAGCCAACGGTAGGTAAGGGCAAGGAAAAGACCGCTGCGCGGGATTGGCGCGTCAGCGTATCGCGTGATTTTAAGGATGAGATAGATCTGCGCGGTCACACGGGCGATGAAGCGTGGTTTATGGTGGATAAATATTTTGACACAGCTCTCATTGCAGGCTTTAAGACCCTGCGCCTGGTGCACGGGAAGGGCACGGGAGCACTTCGCGCGGCGCTTTGGGGATATCTGAAAAAAGATCGCCGTGTCAGCTCCTTCCGTATCGGCAGGTACGGTGAGGGGGATGGAGGCGTGACGGTTGTGGAGCTGAAATAGGCATTTTTGTTAAAAATGCGAATTTTTAGCGGGTGTTTTTGTGACTGAAATTTGTCAAAACGACAAAATCCAATGAATTTATAAAATTCCTGCAAAAGGTCTTTTCAAAAGTGAAAACCTATGTTATAATATTATTATCTTGAACAGGCAGTTGCTTGACGGTCATATTTTTCACGCGGAGGATTACGATGAAGGAAGCAGTATATGGAGAATTAAGCATTATCGGTATGCGCGGCTGTGAGCCGTTTGTGGCGCAGGTTGACAATTACTTGAAGGAATGGCGGCGTCACGGTGGCGACGAGTCCTTCCTTGTTAACGTCGAATGCCCCCGTTTCGGCACGGGTGAGGGAAAGGCACTTTTGCACGATTCCTTGCGCGGTCACGACGTTTACATCATTTGTGATCCCTTTAACTACGGCGCAACCTACAAAATGTACGGTCGCGAGGTGCCGATGAGTCCTGACGATCATTTTGCTGACGTGAAGCGTGTGATCGCCGCCATTGCGGGAAAGGCACGCCGTGTTTCCGTTATTATGCCGATGCTCTACGAGGGTCGCCAGCATAAGCGCTCGGCACGCGAATCGCTTGACTGTGCACTGATGCTGCAAGAGCTTGTCGGAATGGGCGTTAAGAACATCATCACCTTTGACGCACACGACCCGCGCGTGCAAAACGCCATACCGCTATCGGGCTTTGACGACGTTCGCCCCACCTATCAGATGATCAAGGCACTGGTGCGTCAGTATCCCGATATTTCGCTGGACAAAGAGGATCTGATGATCATTTCTCCCGACGAGGGCGCAATGGGACGCTGCATGTATTTCTCCTCCGTGCTTGGTCTTGATATCGGTATGTTTTACAAGCGCCGCGATTATTCGCGCATCGTAAACGGCAGAAATCCCATCGAGGCGCACGAGTACCTCGGCAAGGATCTCACAGGCAAGGACGTGATCATTGTAGACGATATGATCTCCTCGGGCGAATCTCTGCTTGACGTGGCAAAGCAGCTCAAGGAAAAGGGCGCAAAGCGCATCTTCAATTTTGCAACCTTCGGGCTCTTTACCGATGCATTTGATAAATTCGACCAGGCGTATAAGGATGGCCTCATTGACCGCATCTTTACCACCAATCTTGTGTATCGCACCCCTGAGCTTTTGGCAAAGGAATGGTATGTTGAGGTGAATATGTGCAAATACGTGGCGTATATTATTGATACCCTCAATCACGATGATACCATCAGCAACCTGCTTGATCCCGCCAAGCGTATACATAAACTGGTCGAGAAGCACAAGAAGGCACAGGGCGGCCAAATGAAGATCGATTTTAGGAAAAAATAATATGATAACAACGCCGTCGATATGAACTGTTTGCGACGGCGTTTTTGTTAGAAAGGTATGGTATGAAGGAGAAACCTTGTAAGAAAAAGGGGTGCCGCAGGGCGTCGATCGGCGGTCAGGCACTGATGGAGGGCATTATGATGCGCGGCCCCCTGAAAAGCGCAATGGCGGTACGCCGTCCAAATGGTACGATCTTCTTTGAGGAAGAGGAAAACGAAAAAAAGGCGCGCCCCGCGATCTGCCGCGCACCTTTTATTCGCGGCGTGTTTGGGTTTATCGACTCTATGCGCCTTGGCTATAAGTATTTGATGCGCTCTGCCGAGATCTATTGTGAGGAGGACGGCACCGAATCCAAAAAAAGTGCCGAAACGGTAGAGGAAAACGCACAAAGCGCCACCGAGAACGATGCAGGAGCTTGCGAGGCGACGGCTGTACCCGAGGACAATGAAAAAAGTGATGAGCCGAAAAGCATTTTCAGCGGTGCTACCATGACAGCGATTATGGTCATTGCCACCGTTCTTGGCGTGGCGCTCGCGCTGGGGCTGTTTTTCTGGCTGCCCACTTATATTTATCAGCTGCTTTCCGACCACGTCTTGCCTGACTCATTTGCTGAAAACCGCCTTTCTCGCTCGGTTTTTGAGGGCGTTTTTAAGATCCTTGTCTTGGTGCTGTATATGGCACTGGTATCTCTGATGAAGGATATCCGCCGTACGTTTATGTATCACGGCGCGGAGCACAAAACCATTTTTTGCTATGAAAACGGATTGCCGCTGACAGTGGAGAACGTGCGAAAGCAAAGACGTTTTCATCCCCGTTGTGGCACTTCTTTCCTGATCTTGATGCTGCTTGTAAGCATCTTTATCGGGCTGCTGATTCCCGCGCAATTCGGTGATCTTGAGGGGATCCTCAATACGCTGGTGCGTGCCGCTGTGAAGATCCTGCTCATTCCCGTGATGATGGGCATCGGCTACGAGCTGTTAAAGCTGGCGGGACGCTATGACAATCTCTTTACCCGCATCATCTCCGCGCCAGGTATGTGGCTGCAACGCATCACCGTGCGCGAGCCCGATGATGATATGATCGAATGCGCCATTATGGCGTTTGTTGCCGTAATGCCCGAGGAGGACAAAAAAACAGAACCTCAGGCATCTGACGAATGACAAAAAAGCCCCGTATCGCTAAAAAATAGCGGTGCGGGGCTTTTGCCGCTTTTTTGCTTGCATTTTTCATTAAAGTATAGTATAATCTTTGTAATACTTTGGAGGGGAGGGAGCAGTATGCGCGTTTTTCACGTCATATCGGGTATTGAAAACGGGGGCGTTGAGGTCCTGCTCTCCCGCCT
>JAZOCO010000077.1:0-5826 GCA_045596505.1 Eubacteriales bacterium | reverse complement strand
GCGAAAGCCGTTGTATATCATCCGCAACTTGTTGCGGTATATCATCAAGACGAAGTCTTGCATATCATCATTGCGAAAGCTTTTATACAGCCTTTGGCTGATGATATGCACGCTCCGCGTGATGATATACGCCTTGCGGCGATGATATGCCATTGCTTTCGCAATGGAAAAAAATAAGACAGTCCAAAGACTGTCTTATTTTTGGATAATAACCGTAATTTTGATACAAAGACTTAAATGATCGACAGAAGCGCAAGAGCCAAGATAAATGCAATAAGTATCGTAGAGGCAGCCACAATAATTCCTATAAGAGCTTTGACAAGAGGTTTTTTATTTTTCATAAAATACATTGATACTATCGCACCAACACCACCCAAAGCACCGCCGAGCGCTCCACCTACAACAGGAAAAATAGCACAAAGTGATGCACTGTTGCCCCAGATCATCAAAAACAAGAAGGGAATAATAGCTAATATTATTTCATACCACTTCATTTTGGGCGACAACTGTATGGCTTCGCCCTCTATATGCAGAGTAATACCCGTTAAAAAATTTCCTGTAAGAAGTGCTCTTTTCTCGTTCACCATATATTCTTTTTTCGAAATTGGCTGAGCATCAACGCCATTGACAGCTATTTTCTTTTTTCCGGTCCAAAAGTTTTCATTGTAAATAATTTCTCCATAAATGGGGTGTTGAACAATTTCTTTCATAGTATTTCTCCTCCTGAGCGTTGAATTAAATCACATCGCTATAGTTGTCTGTGTTCATTATATTATGTGCAGTAACATTTGTCAACAAAAACCGCAATCCCTTTGTATCAGAATTGCGGTTTTTATTTGGCGGAGAAGGAGAGATTTGAACTCTCGCGCCGGTTTTTACCGACCTACACCCTTAGCAGGGGCGCCTCTTCGGCAAACTTGAGTACTTCTCCAAATGCAGAATTCTTTTTGCTCTTCTGCGTACTCTGCGAGCGCCGTTTCCAAAACTCGCCTTATCATTATAGCCCAATGCTCCATGTTTGTCAAGACTTTTTTAAAAAAAGCAGCCAAGAAAATGCGAGAGAGCGCTTTCGGGCACGCTCATTTCTATTTCCCTGCTCCTTTGCGGCAAAGCTCGCCCTCACTTAAAACCAACGCTTTTCCCCATTAAACTCAAAAAAGTGTTGACACAGACACTTTTCTATGCTATACTATCATTAGAACATTTGAACAGTCGTTCAACTATTAAAATGATTTAAAAGAGGTGAATCAGTTGACACGTGTAAAGACCCCCGCGCCCTGCTGCTCTCTTCTGCACGCGCACCCCGACGTGGTGAGTGTCCTGCGCACCGAGGTACCCGGGGAGGAAACACTGATGGCTCTCGCTGACCTTTTTCGCATTTTCGGCGACAGCACGCGCATAAAAATTCTATACGCCTTGCTTGACCGCGAGCTTTGCGTTTGCGACATCGCAAGCCTGCTTTCCATGACGGTCTCCGCCATTTCCCATCAGCTTCGTGTGCTGAAAGCTGCAAAGCTTGTGCGCTTTAGAAGAAGTGGCAAAACAGTATTTTACACACTTGCCGATGGGCACGTGCGCGCCGTCCTTGCGCAAGGTATGGAGCACGTGACAGAGCTGTAATAAACGATAGGAGTAAAGCTGTGAGAAAGATTTTTGTGTTAGAGGACCTTGAATGTGCACACTGTGCGGCACGCATGGAGGAGGGCATCCGTAAACTGGCGGGTGTCACCGACGTATCCGTTAATTTTATCACGCAAAAGCTGACCCTTGAGGCAAATGACGCAACCTTTGACAAGGTGCTAAAGCAAGCGGTTAAGATCTGCCGAAAGATCGAACCGGACTGCAGGATCATTACAAAATGACAAGAAAACAAAAAAGGCTGCTTTCTCGCATCATTGTGGGGGCAATATTGCTGATAGTCGCCCTTGTCGCCGAGGCATGCTTTGGCGATCGACTGCCCTTATGGCAAGTGTTGCTGCTCTATCTGCCCGCTTATTTCACAGCGGGGCTTGACGTGTTAAAGCGTGCGGGACAGAATATTTTACGCGGGCAGATCTTTGATGAGGGATTTTTAATGGCACTTGCCACCCTTGGCGCACTGACAGTCGGCTTTTTGCCCACGGGCGAGGCGGAATTTGCCGAGGCGGTATTCGTTATGATCTTTTATAAAACGGGGACACTCTTTGAGAGCATTGCCGTTGGAAAAAGCAGACGTTCCGTTTCAAAATTGATGGATCTGCGGCCTCAAACGGCGCGTGTGTTACGAAACGGCACTGAGATCGAGGTGTCACCCGATGCCGTGAACGCAAACGAGCTGATCCTCGTAAGACCCGGCGAGCGCATCCCCCTTGACGGCACAGTGGTAAGCGGTAGCTCCGACCTTGATACTGCGGCGCTAACGGGTGAATCCGTGCCTCTTGCCATCGGCGTCGGGGGGCGCGCTGTCAGCGGCGCCACAAATCTTACAGGCGCGCTGACCTTGCGTGTTACAAGCCCTTTTGAGAACTGTACCGTTTCAAGGATCCTTTCGCTGGTGGAAACAGCTGCCGCAAGAAAGGCAAGATCCGAGCAATTCATCACGCGCTTTGCACGATATTACACCCCGTTTGTGGTGATATGTGCCATATTGCTGGCAATTTTACCGCCCTTGGCTTCTCAAAGCTTTTTCGCTGCATTTCCCCTTTGGCTTACGCGCGCGCTGACCTTTCTTGTGGTTTCCTGCCCCTGCGCACTGGTGATCTCCGTGCCCCTGTCCTTCTTTGGCAGCATTGGCGGCGCGGCGCGCCATGGCATCCTTATCAAGGGCGGCACGTATCTTGAACAGCTTGCCAAGGCACAAACAGTGGTGCTTGATAAAACAGGGACGTTGACGGAGGGCATGTTTACGGTGAGCGCCATACGCTCCAACGGTATCGACAAAGCCGAGCTTCTCGCACTTGCCGCCGCTGCGGAGCAGCACTCCAATCACCCCGTTGCAAAAGCGATATCTGCAGCGCACAAAAGCGACCCCGCTTTGGCAAAAGGCACTCAAGAAGTGGCAGGAAGGGGCGTGATCTGCGAAATAAGCGGCAGGACGGTAGGCGTTGGCAACGAGCTGCTGATGCGCGAGCTTGGCGTGGTGCCCGAGGCTGTTGCCGAGCACGGCACTGCGGTGCACGTGGCAAGGGAGGGCACGTATCTTGGCTATATTATTGCCACTGATACCGTAAAGCCCTCTGCGCCCGATGCGATCAAGGAGCTGCGCGAAGCAGGCATTTCACGCATCGTTATGCTCACGGGCGATCGCGAGGACACCGCCCGTGCCGTGGCAAAGGAACTGGAGCTGACGGAATGGCACGCATCACTGCTCCCCGCCGACAAGGTGGAAAAGCTTGAAGCGCTGCTTGCGACGCCGCACCGTGGCACGGTCTTATTTGTGGGGGACGGCATCAACGACGCGCCCGTTCTTTCGCGTGCCGACGTTGGTGTTGCCATGGGCGCACTTGGGTCTGACGCCGCGATCGAGGCGGCAGACGTGGTTTTGATGGACGACGACCCGAAAAAGCTTGCCCTTGCCATCAAGCACGCGCGGCGCGCAAATCGGATCGTGTGCCAAAACATCATCATTACCCTTTCCGTGAAGGCATTGGCACTTTTTGGCAGTGCCATCGGCGTCTTTGGCGCGTGGCAAATGCCCGTAGCCATTTTTGCAGACGTCGGCATTTCCGTCATCGCTATTTTAAATGCGATGCGTACACTGAAAATATAAGAAAAGGGCATCCCGCGCCTTTGTGCGGGATGCCTTTTTACTCATAAATCACACCGTTGCGGACTCTTTTTGCTGATCTTCCTCTTTTTCCTTATCGCACTTGCACGCAGGCACGGCAAAGCGTATCGCGGCAGGGCAGATCTCGATGGTAAAGTCGTTATCCGTCACCACCTCACCGTCGACCGTATACCCAAAGCCCTCTGGCGCGATCACGCGAACCGTTTTGCCGCGGCGGTATGTAATGATATTTTTAAAGCGCGGATCGTCAAGATGCTGACCCTTCTTATATACGCTGATCAGCTTTACGAGCGCGAAGCGCGAGATCGGCTTTACAAGGCATACGTCAAGCAGACCGTCATCATTTTGAGAGTGCGGCGCGCAGCAGTAGGCGCCCCCCACGTACCTTCCGTTTGAAACCGTGCACAGCAGTATCTTTCCGTCGTTGAGTCGCTCGCCATCCACAAAAACGGTACAATCGTTTTTCATTGCCGTCACCAGCGCCTTCACGATCCCCGTGGTGTAGGCGTTTCTGCCGCCGATCAGCTTTTTTCGGCGCACCTCATGCATGGTGCGTGCCACCTCCGTATCAAAGCCGAAGTTGGTAACGTTAAGTGAATAACGCTCGCCCACGCGCATGATATCCACGGTCTTTTCCTCAGCGGCGATGAGCTTATCGATATCAAGGAAGCGTGCCGCGCCGCCGTAATATTTCACGTAATCGTTGCCGCTGCCGCAGGGGTAGCAGGTCATAGATGCGTTGGCAAAACCCACGATGCCGTGTAGCACCTCATTTGCCGTGCCGTCACCGCCGCAGGCATAAAAGCGCATTTTGGTATTCGGCTCTGTCTCACAGCGCGCACGCACGAATGCTGTGGCGTCCTTTTGTGCCTTTGTAGGATAAAATTCATAGGAAAGATGGGCATAGTCGGTTTTCATTTTCTCCTGCAACGCGGCGATCCGCTTGCTGTTATCCGCACCCGCAGTGGGATTGTAGATAAAAATATGCTTCATCTCAAAGAGATCTCCTTGCCTTAAGTATGACATCTTACACTTCATTATAGCATACGATCCGCCGCATTTCAAGAGAAATTTATTTCCGCCGCAACGCCTCGCCGAAATGCGACAAATTTTAAAAAATGACCAACAGACAAAATTTTTTATTCCTTGCCATTTGCCGCCCGATATGTTATACTGTTACTATAAACTGGGAAAGGAGGCGCGATATGACGTCACTCACAAAAAAGGCAATCATTCAATCGTTCATGCATCTGGCATCAAAAAAGCCACTTGAAAAGATCACCGTGCGTGACGTTGTTGATCATTGCGGCATCAATCGCAACACCTTTTACTACCATTTTCAGGATATCTACGCGGTGCTCGAGGAGATCTGCCTGTCGGGCACTGCCAAAATGGACCCTTCCCTCCCGCTTGGTGAGATGCTCTCAGCATTGTTTTTGGTTCTGATCGACTATGCAGGGCGCTACCCAAAGGCTATGGCTCACATTGCCGCATCAGTCGGACAAAGCGGGGCTGAGCGTTATTTTGCCAAGGGCTTTGACGGAACGGTTTGCGCGGTGCTGGAGCGTGAAACGGCGGGGAGTCAGACCCTCGGTGATCTGAACACCGCCACCGTCTTTTTGCGTCATGCGTTTATCGGGTTGTTTGTGGACTGGATCAATGCAGGAGGAAAGATCGACGGCAAGCGGCTCGCCGCCCGCATCGCGGTGATCACACAGGGCGTTTGTGACTCCCTCAAATAGAGAAATTTGTGCAATTTTGGAAAAGTGCACAAAAATTGTGTAAAAAAGCCCCCGTGTCCGTTTTTCGGACACGGGGGCTTTTTTGATGAAGGACAGATTACATAACATATAGTATATTTAGTTTAGAAGTGAAAAGGAGATCCAATATATGAAACGTGCAAATATTGTAAAACAGGTTCGTGTGATCCACGTAGTGGTGTCCGCACTGCTTTTCCTGTCGGGCGTGTTTTTGTTCACGTGGCCCGATATTGGCGGCATTGCCGCACGGTGGCTGGTAGGTGCCAATCTGATCGCGACGGGCGCCGTTCGTCTGCTCGG
>JAZOCO010000076.1:0-22926 GCA_045596505.1 Eubacteriales bacterium | reverse complement strand
CTTACCGATTACGATGTGTATTACCGCACCGCCACCGATCTCTCGGCTGATGCGTTAAATCATAGCCCAAACGCTTCCTCCTTCGGTATGTCTGGGGGCGTCAGCTTCCGCTGTGTCGTTGAAGGCAGGATCGGCGCAGCTTCAACCGAATGTATGGAAAAGGCTGAGCTTGTGGCGCTTGTGGCGCGCGCGATGGCAAACGCGAAACAGGTCGATGCCGATGAAGAACCCATATTTTACACGCCGAGTGCGCGTGACACGTACGGCACCGTCACCGAGGAAAAGCCCGTGCTCCCCTCGGCTGCAGAGCTTCGCCGCGCGGCAATGGCACTGCAGGATCGCATCTATGCCGCGTCAGACCTCGTGACCGACGGCACCGAAACGGCAGCAGGTGCTACTGAGATCACCGTTTGCCTTGCGAATTCGCGTGGGCTTTCGCTCTCGCACAGTGCCGCCATGCACTACGCATATGCTGAGGCAGTCGTTAACGACGGAAGCGAGCCCTCGTTTGGCACGGCAACGTCCTCGGAGCTTGATGCCGAAAGATCGGGAATTGCCGATCGCGCAACGCGTGAGGCGCTTGCACGCCTTGGCGGAAAGCCCATTAAAACAGGCAAATATAGCGTGGTGCTGTCTGCGCGCCAAGCGCGTGCGCTCTTTGCCACGTTTTCGGGGATATACAGCGGCAAAAAGGCAATGCTTGGACTGTCGCTCCTGAAGGGCAGGGAAAACACGAGGATCGCCTCTTCCGTTCTTACCGTCTACGATGATCCCTTTTATCCGGGCAATACGATGCAAATGCCCTTTGATGCAGAGGGCGTGCCCACCTATAAAAAGGCGCTGGTAGAAAACGGTGTGCTAAAGACCCTGCTTTACGATCTCACCACTGCCAAAAAAACGGGCAATACCACCACGGGTAACGCCGTGCGCGGCTCGTATGCCGATCCTGTTTCCATCAGTGGCTTTTGCCACGCGATCGCCCCGGGCACCGATACGCTTGAGGAGCTTTTTGAGAAGATGGGTGAGGGGCTTTATAT
This sequence comes from Eubacteriales bacterium, assembly GCA_045596505.1. GTDB lineage: Bacteria > Bacillota > Clostridia > Oscillospirales > CAG-272 > Firm-07. The sequence continues at coordinate 21,889 of JAZOCO010000076.1, read as the reverse complement.
CACCGAGCTTAAGGGTATGCACGCAGGGTGTGATGCCGTCACGGGCGATTTTTCCATTGAAAGTGCGGGCTTTTCCGTAAAGGATGGTAAGCTTGGAGGGGCAGTAAAGGCGTTTACCATAGCGGGCAACTTCTTCGAGCTTCTCAAAAGCATTGTGGCAGTTGGCTGTGAGGTAGAAACAGGCATTAGCGGATTTTCCACGGTTGCCGCGCCCCCGATGCTGATCCTTGACGTTTCCGTCGCGGGCGAGGAATGATGATAACGACGTAAAACTTAAAAGAGGACTAGCGTGAAAGTTCATTCTGATAGTATCCTTAATTCAGTGTTTCACGCATCAACTTCTTCTAAAAATGGGACCCAACCCATTTTTGCGTCAGGGACGCCCGAAGAAGTTCAAAATTCTATTTGAGCCGCCTCGGGCGGCAGGGAGATTGTTATGACGAAAATTGATATTTTTTCGGGCTTTCTCGGTGCGGGAAAGACCACCCTTATTAAAAAGCTCATCAAGGAGGCGTACACGGGTGAGCGTGTGGTCCTTATTGAAAACGAATTCGGCGAGATCGGCATTGACGGCGGATTTCTCGCGGACGCGGGTATTGTTGTCAATGAAATGAATTCGGGCTGTATCTGCTGCAGCCTTGTGGGCGATTTCGGCAAGGCTCTCTTGCGCGTGCTTGACGGGTACGCACCCGACCGCATTTTGATCGAGCCCTCGGGCGTTGGCAAGCTCTCGGACGTGATCCGTGCCGTGATGGACGTTGGCGGCGCGGAGCTTTCGGGTGTGGTGACCGTGGCGGACGCCAAAAAATGCCGTATGCATATGCGCAATTTCGGGGAGTTCTTCAACGATCAGATCGCGCACGCACGCACGCTGGTCTTAAGCCACACCAAGGGGCTTGACGGGGATAAGCTGGAGGCAGCTGTCAAGGCATTGCGTGAGCAAAACGAGAGTGCCGTGATCGTTACCACCGACTGGGCGGAGCTTACGGGCGCACAGCTGCTTGCCGCCATTTCGGGCAGCGATACACTGAAAAATGATCTGGAGGCACTTGGCGAGGCACAGGAATGTCCCGTTTGCGGTCACCATCACCATCACCATGAGCATCATCACGACCACCACGAGGAGTGCTGCCACGGGCACGAGCATCATCACGACCGCCACGAGGAGTGCTGCCACGAGCACGAGCATCATCACGACCACCACGGCGAGTGCTGCCACGACCACGAGCATCATCACGGGCATCACCACGCCGACGAGGTGTTTGTGAGCTGCGGCGCAGAAACCGCCAAACGCTTTTCAAAGGAAGCACTGCATCACGCGCTTTGCGCACTTGAGGATACCGAAAAATACGGCACCGTTCTACGTGCCAAGGGCATTGTTGCGGGCGAGGGCGACACGTGGCTTCACTTTGATTACATCCCCGGCGAGCCTGACGTCCGCGAGGGCAGCGCCGCTATCATCGGGCGCCTTTGCGTGATCGGCGCGGAGCTTGACCTCCCCGCCCTCTCGGCGCTGTTTGGTGTTTCGCTCAAATAGGAGGCACGGTATGGCAAATAACGTTCCCGTATATCTGTTCACCGGCTTTCTTGAAGCCGGCAAGACCAAAATGATACAAGAAACCCTTGAGGACGAGGGCTTTAACGACGGCTCGCGTATTTTGCTGCTGGTGTGCGAGGAGGGGCTTGAGGAATACGACCCCTCGCGCTTTAAACACCAAAATGTGCAGCAGGTGATCGTGGAAAGCGAAAGCGACCTCACGCCCGCCTATCTTGATAAGCTGGGCAAGGCACACAAGCCCGACCGTGTGATGATCGAATATAACGGTATGTGGCAGCTAAACACCCTTTATAGCGCGCTGCCACGCAGCTGGTATATCTTCCAGCAGCTCTTGTTTGCAGACGCCACCACCGCCGCCGCCTATAATGCCAACATGCGCAGCCTTATGGTCGACAAGCTGACGGATGCGGAGCTGGTGATCTTCAACCGCGCCGACAGTGCCGACCGTGAGGATCTGCACCGACTGGTGCGCGGCATCAGCCGCCGCGCGCGCATCGCCTTTGAAACGGCGTCAGAGGAGCTTGAATATGACGACATTGAAGATCCCCTGCCCTTTGATCTTGACGCACCCGTCGTTACCGTTGCCGATAGAGATTACGCTATTTTTTACCGCGACATTGCCGAGGAAATGGCTCGCTACGATGGTAAGACCGTAAAATTCAAGGGGCTTGTGGCGCGTGACGGCGCGCTTGGCAAGCGTGCCATCGTTATCGGCAGGCACGTAATGACCTGCTGTGAGGACGACATTGCCTATCAGGGAATGGTGTGCAATTTCGAGCGCGACGTGGCGTTCCAAACGGGTGAGTGGGCGATCGTCACCGCCAAGATCCGTGTGGAAGCACACGAGCTTTACGGCGGCAAGGGACCTGTGCTGTATGCCACCGACATAGCACTTTCCTCAGAGCCCAAAGATCCCCTCGCGACTTTTTATTGATGTGTGAGGACAGGTAAAAACGCCGTGTGGTTGCACGGTTTTTAGAACTTTGTTTAATTACCTATTGACATTATTTATTAAAGGGTGTAAAATGAAATTGTTGCCAAATACTATATTTTAAGGAGAAAAATCATTATGAAAGCAACGACCAAGAAAATCTATTCTCTTGCCAGCGCAATCGCTTTAGTGGTGTTGGCACTCCTGCTTACCGTAGGCGCACTCATGCCCACCTTTAAGGTCAACATGGCAAACGTTTCGGGCTCCGACATCTTTTCAAAAAGCTCTGTCACCGGCGGGCTTGTCTGCGACGGCGCGGACGTTGGTGTCGGCTCGGCGCTGACCCTTGTCGCAAACTCAAAATATGTCGGCATCATCAACAAGGTTTCCTTTGCCGAGTGGGAAATTCGCAACGTCCAAAAGGAGATCGATGAGCTCTATGAGGATTATGCGAGAGTGGAGGGCGAGGAGTCCAAGAAAACCACGATGGATAAGATCAACGAGGTTACCGATAAGAAAAACAAAAAGATCGAGGAGCTTGCCAAATATAAGGAGAGCATTTCCGAGAACGAGTGGAAGAAGCTTGACGAGCTTTTGAAGGACGAGGGCTTTGTTGACGCCCTTTACGTTGAGGTCTGCCTGATCAGCGTGGTGCAGAGCACCATTGAGGCAAGCACGGGCGAGAATTACATCTACGCCACCAACTATTTTGACATTCTCGTGTTCTTCATTGGTGTTGTGGCACTTGCAGGTCTTGTCATCACCACGGTGATCTACGCTGTTGTGTGCGTGCTTGCCCTTATCAAGGCTGCTATTTGTCTTGCAACCGGCTACAAGAGCATTGACGAAGCAATGCTAAACAAGCTTTACGCTCGCTCCGCTACCAGCATGGTCCTGCTTCCCCTTACCTTCTTTATGCTTGCCAAGGTGTTCTTTGGCAGCATGCTTGCAATGGGTGCAGGTATGGTGATCGCACTGATCGCCGTAACGCTTCTTGCCCTCTTGCACACCGCAAACAAGATCGTTTTGGTGGAGCGTCGCAACCCCGCAAGCATTGCAAAGACCGTTGTTACCCTTGTATCGGCGATCCTTTCTCTTGTACTGCTTACCACCGTTGCAAACCTCAACCTCGTTGAGTCCTACAAGAACAGCAACGACGCAAACGTAGAAGCAGCTTACCAAGCAAAGTTTGATGCTGTTTACGCAGAAGAGGTTGCAAAGATCGAAAATGTCACCAACTATGCGCAGGCGCTTGATTACGCAAAATCCACCGCAAAATCAGCGGCAAAGGAATATATCACCAATAAACTGACCGCCAATGCCGTACCCCTGCTCCTCACCTCCTGCTTGATGGCTCTGCTTGTAGCCGTGATGGCAGGCACGATGCTGGAGCGTCTTGCAGGCAAAGAGGCTAAGAACAAGCGCACGGGCACCTCGAAGCCCTACGGCGCATACTACATCCTTGCAGCAGTGCTGCTGGTCGGCTTCATCTTCACCAACACGCTTGGCGTTAAGACCGTTGAGGATCGCAACAAGGCTTACTTTGAAGAAAACGGCGGCGTAGAGATCCTGTTTAACGCACACGAGCTTGACGGCACCACCGAAAAGATCGGCTACGAGATGGCAAACGGTATGCACACCGAGATCCTCAAGCAGATCGAGGCAAAAAAGACCGCAGCAAATAGCGCAACGGGCGATGCAAAGGCACTGCTTGAGCAAGAGATCAGCATGCTTGAGAGAACCGCAAATCTTTGTGAGCAGGCAGCAGACAGCGTTTCTGTGAACCACAAGGGCCTCATTGTCAAGGGCATCGTGCTGAGCATTCTCCTTGTGATCTTCGAGTTTCTCTTTAAGCTCGCTCCCTCGCTTACTGACAAGTATCTGCCCGAGGGTGTGAAAAAGCTCCTTGCCGGCAACGATGAGGACGAGGCAGCCGCCGAGGAAGCAAACACCGAAGAGGCAGCTGTTGAGGCAAACGCTGCAACCGAAGAGGCAGTCGAAGCATCTGCTGAATAACTTTAATAACCGAATAATGAATAACCGCCCCAAATGCGAACGCATTTGGGGCGGTCTTGTTTTGTCGCTCTTAGCTCAATGATCATTTGCAATATTATAAAGCGGCACACCAACGCTCTTTGCGTAATTGCAGGTGTACTGTGTGCCGCCACGATAGTCGGTGAGGTACGAAACACAAAGATCGCTGCCATCGACCAGCGCACGGTTGCGCGCGTGCATACAGCCGGGCATATAGCTCTCATACAAGATGCGAACACTATCCGCCCTCCCGAAAATATCCTCATAGATCAACTTCTCACCAAGGGGCCAGCCCTTGGTCTGGTCGCGGCAGGGCAAAATAAGAGACAGGCGCACTTCCTTATGTTTTTCGCGCAGATACAGCACGCGCAGTGCGACCAGCGTGTCAAAGCCGCGCGCACCCCCCGTTCGAAACTCCGTAAAGCCCCGCGCGATCAGATCCTCAAGTAGCCTGTCAAGCCGCAAGATCAGTCGGGAGCGCACCTCGGCAGGCACGGTGCGATGCCCCGTAAAGCAACAAATCTTCATAAGCGCTCCCTTCATTTGATGTTTCCAGTATAACACAAAACGGCGCGAGGGGAAAGTGTTTTTTTGAAAAATATTCCTCAAAGCAGAAACTTTTCATCGCAAATTTCGCCACGCTTCGCCATCTTTCGCGCCCGCCGCCCTGCTTTGACTGCCCCGTGCCAAAAAGCAACACCATTCGGCGGTGAAATGTGACGCTTTTTTTTACACAAAGGCACTACAATGTAGTAAAAAGGAGGTATATTATGCAAGATCAAACAAACAAGACCCTACGTGTAAAAAACGAGGCAAATAACAAAACCACCACCGAGCTGGTGCTGCGCCACCTCATCGTTGCAGCGCTTGGTGTGCTGCTCTCGGGTGCGGAGCTTGCCTTTGGCGTGCACCCGTTCGGCATTGCCTTTGTGGCAGTGGCGGGAGAGTATTTTTACGCCACCGCCCTTGGCATCGCTATATACGCGATCCTTTCGGGGGATCTGTTGTCCCTTATTTTACTCGGTGTGCTGACGGTACTGCGTGCAGCCGTTTCCCTCTCCCAAGAAAGGCGCCTTTCCTTTGATGCGCTGTTTCACGAGCGTCCGCTTTACCGCATTGCAGCGGCTACCGTCACGGTATTTGGCGGCGGTATCTATCTGGTGATCAGTGGGGGTTTTCGCTTTTACGACCTGTTTGCCGTGCTGCTTGCCGTGGCGGCAGCTCCCCTTGCCGCGACGCTCTATCTCGGCTTCCTTTCGCGCGAGCGTGGGTTGATGGCACATCATTTTGAGCTGGGGGGTGCTGCGGTGCTCCTCACAGCCATCTTTGCCATACGACACGTGCAGCTTTTCGGGATCTATCCTGCAGCGGTCGCCTCAACAGCTGTTGCCTTGGTTCTGGTGTCCCATCGGGATATTGTGTGGGGGACTGCCGGCGGTGTGCTGGCGGGGCTATGCTTTGATTGGCGCCTTGCCCCCGCATTTCTCTTGTGCGGACTTTTCTTTGGGCTGCTTGAAAAAAGCAGTCGAGGCGGTGGCGTGCTGGCGGGCAGCGCCGCGGGGTGCGCCTATGCGTTTCTCCTTCACAAAACCGCGGGCATTGTGCTGATGCTGCCCTCATTTCTGGTGGCAGGTGCGCTCTTCCTCGCCTTTGACAGCGCAGGACTTGTGTCGGGAGCTCCCGTGCGACACCTGATGCTTGCGCGACGCCGCGCGGCAACAAGGGCGGCAGGTGCAGCGGCGGCTGAGGCTGGCAATTTACAGCTCTCGGAGATGTCAAATGCACTGCTTGATCTTTCGGGCACGTTTTATGAGATCAGTAGCCGTATGCGCCGCCCCTCTCTTTCAAGCCTTCGGCGCCTTTGTGACAAAGCCTTTGACAGCGTCTGCCACGGCTGCCGCAACCGCGATCTTTGCTGGTCGGAAGCATGCAAGGAGACCAATGCAACGATTGATGGTATTACAAAGCGGCTTTATACGCACGGCGCGGTCACAAGCGCCCACGTAACAGGGGGACTCGCCAAAAGATGCGCGGAACTCCCACGTATCCTTTCCGTCATCAACAACGGTGCCGCATCTCTTGCGGAGGAGGCGCTGCACAGCGACAAGACCTCAGTGGTGGCCATGGATTATGCCGCTATGGGGCGTGTGCTCAGCGAAGCGATCACCCAAAACAACGAGGATTTCTCCTGTGACACCGCAAACGGAGAACGCATTTTTTCGCGCTTGCTGCGCTTAGGATATGCCGTGGAATCGGTGGCGATCTGCGGCACGTCGCGCCGTCGCGTGATCCTGTCGGGCGTACGCGCCACAGGCAAGAGCATTCGCATGCGGGAGCTGAGGGGCGTGATCGAAAAATACTGTCACTTCCCTCTTGGTGCGCCAATCGTTAAGGAGCACGAGGGGCTCTCGGATATTACGTTTCCCGAGCACGCAAGGCTCACCACCTCTTTTGTGAAGCTTACCCGCCCCAAGGGACGGGGTGAGGGCAAGCATTGCGGCGACAGCGTCAACACGCTTGAGGGAGAGCGCGGCGTCAGCTACGCCCTCATTTGTGACGGTATGGGCAGTGGACTCGCGGCAGCTCTCACCTCAGCGCTTGCATCTATGTTTCTCTCAAGGCTCCTGCAAGCGGGCGGGCGGGCAGACAGCTCCCTGCGTATGCTCAACGGCTTTCTCGCCGCACGCAGTCAGCGGGAAAGCGAAAACAGCACCACCGTGGATCTTCTTGCGATCGACTGTGTGAGGGGCGAGGCAGCGCTCTACAAATGCGGCGCTGCGCCCACGTTTCTCCTGCGACGGGGTGAGATCACACACTTTTTCTCGCGCACGGCACCTGTGGGCATTTTGGAGGCGCTTGATGCCGAGCGCATCGCCTTTGCCATTGAGGAGGGCGACGTGCTGGTGCAGGTCAGCGACGGCTTTACCGCAGGCGAGGAGGATTGCCCCTGGCTTGCCGAGATGCTGGCGACCCGCTACGACGGGGACGCCGAGTCCTTCGCGCGCATGGCGCTGAATCGCGCCGGCAAGAAAGGCAACGATGACCTTTCCATCATCGTAACCGAGATCAAGGCGGCACCCCTGCCCCACGAGGCAGCCCCGCGCCAAAGCGCGTGAGGCGTTCCCTAACTCCGAGAGACAGTGCCAACGCACAGAGCACCTTATTTACGTCACGCATTGGTAGGGGCGACCAATGGTCGCCCCTACAACCGATTTTTATTCGCGCCAAACTCTTTTTTGTTAAATGTTACATTAAGCCTGCTAAAAGTCTGGCACAAACACACCGCGGCGCGATTGCATTTATCGCGCCGAGATCCTTCGACTCGGCTCTGTTGCCTCGCTCAGGATGACTCTAAAAGGGTGCCTCGCTCAGGATGACCCCTCTTGGGGCATTCTTCGGGTTTCAACACTCATTACGGGTCATTCTGAGGGTTTCAACAAAGAAACCCGATGAATCTCCGAAAATGCAAGTCGCGTTTTCGGCGGTATGTTTGCACTAACCCTTTACAGCCTTATAGTAACATTCAGCCAAACAAAAAGTTTAGTGCTAACAAACCGCGGCGCGATCGACTAAATTGGTCGCGCGTTTGCTTTCGCTCACGTTTGAACTGTCTTAAATAGCATCTTTTTTTCAGAACCTTTGAGATCTGTAATAATCATAGTACTTTTAAGGTCTTTTGTCAACCCTTGAATTTAAAAATCATATACAATGATTTTAAGGTATAGCCGAAGAGAACCGAACACACAAGCCTCTCGGCTATAGGATGGGGGACGAGAGAATGAACAGATTAAAGGATGTTAGAGAGGATTTCGATTTCACCCAAAAGGAAATTGCCGAAAAGCTGCACATTCAACAAACACACTATTCACGATACGAGCTTGGAAAACAAATGATGGGGATTGACAAGTATATGACACTTTCCCTTTTTTATAATATTTCCATTGATTATCTTTGCGGGATGGTTGATACGCCGCGCACGTTGACGGGAATAAGCTACAACGAGAATTTGCAGATCAGAAAGAAAAAGCAAAACAGCAACAAATAAACCACCTCTAAGTCATGCCTTTTTTCAAGGTTTTGGGAGAGGAAGTAAGAGGGAGAGGGCTTTTGCAAAAGCCCTCTCCCTCTGGTTTTTTAATTAATTTATCCCGCAAAGATCGCGCACCACCGCGCCTGCCATTACAAGTCCTGCGGCGGCAGGCACAAAGGACACGCTTGCGGGCGCGTGTCTGCCGTTTTCGGCAAAGATCTCCCCGCATGGCTGCTCGGGCGACCAGACCACCTTCAGGTGCTTGATCCCCTCCTTGCGGCAAAGCCCGCGCACGGCGCGCGCGAGGGGGCATCCCTCGGTCTTATAAATATCCGCCACACGAAAGGCGGAGGGGTCAAGCTTGTTGCCTGTGCCCATTGCCGAAATAATGGGGACACCCACAGCGTTTGCACGGCGCACCAGCTCCATTTTGGCGCTGACGGTGTCCACCGCGTCCACCACGTAATCGTACCTTGTAAAATCAAACTGTGCCGCGTTTTCGGGGGAGAAAAACACCTCGTGTGTTTGCACTGAAATATCGGGGTCGATATCCTGCACTCGCGCGGCGGCAACCTTTGTTTTATACTCTCCCACCGTGCTCCTAAGCGCGATGATCTGGCGGTTCAAATTACTCTCACTCACCACGTCGGCGTCAACAAGGTCAAGGGCACCCACGCCCGCGCGTGCCAGCGCCTCCACCACGTAGCCGCCAACGCCCCCGATGCCGAAAACGGCAACGCGTGCGCGCTGCAATTTTAAAACGCCCGCCTCACCAAGGACTCCCACAGTTCGCTTTAGCTGCTCCTTCATACGCCTCACCAATTTCCGTTTCCGTTGCCATTGGTGTATGCTTGATATGCGTTGTAGCCGCCTGCCGTGCGGTCAAGCACGGCATTGATCTCATTTTGCACCAATGCCACCGTGACGATCGGCACAAAAATGCCCAACACCAGCCAAAGGATCTTGTTATCTGCCACGGGGAGCCCGCGCATTCTTTTGATGGCATTTATATTGTCGTCGGCATCAATGGCAAGCAGCACGCCGCCAACAGAGCTGTGAAACAGCATCATCAAAACCGTTAAAACAGGCGGGATCGCCACCTGACGTCCCTCGCGCTGCAACGCGTTGCAGGTCACGTGCGTCCACCAAACTGCATAAATACCAAAGGTAATGATCGAAAATATCACCACCGAAGCTACGCTGCGTTTTGTAAGCATTGTAAGCACCTCCCTTTTCTATAAATAGTATAACGCGGCGGCTGACATTTGTCAACCGCCGCGCAAAAGCTTTAGCTTATACCGCGAGTTCGCGAATTATGCTGCTTTTTTCTTGTCGATCATTCTGTGCACAAGCTTTACGATCTCCACTAAGGGGATGATACAAGCGCCCAGTGCCATCGCAATAAGGTATTCCTTCCAGTCAATGGCTGCCATCTCAAACACACCCGCAATACCGGGCACAAGCACCACCACAGAGGTCAGAACCAACGACAGGATTCCCGCACCCCACAGCCACTTGTTCTGGCCCTTCAGGGTGAAGATGGAGCCGCGCAGAGAACGCATATTAAAGGAGTGGAACACCTCGCACATTGCAAGCGTGAGGAACGCCATTGTCGTGCCGTGAACGCTATCGGTGATCTCAAAGTTGCCCGTTTCATACCAGTGACCGATGAAATAAGAAGCAAGCGTAATGAGGGTGACCAGCACACCCTGGTAGGCAACAGCCGCACCAAGGCCGCCCGCGAAAATACCCTCTCTTGAGTCACGGGGTGCGCGCTTCATCACGTCAGCCTCGGGCTTTTCCATACCGAGGGCAAGGGCGGGGAAGCAGTCGGTAATGAGGTTGATCCACAGCAGCTGCACGGGCTGGAAGATGGTAAAGCCAATGAGGGTGGCAAAGAAGATCGCCAGCACCTCGGAAAGGTTCGAGGCAAGCAGGAACTGAATTGCCTTACGGATATTGTCGTAAATGCGGCGTCCCTCACCTGCGGCGGAAACGATGGTGGCAAAGTTATCGTCGGCAAGGATCATATCCGCCACGTTTTTCGTAACGTCCGTACCCGTGATACCCATACCAACACCAATATCGGCGTTCTTAATGGAGGGTGCGTCGTTTACGCCGTCACCCGTCATCGCGGTGACTCTACCCTTCGCACGCCAAGCGTTTACGATCCTGGTCTTGTGCTCGGGCTGCACGCGTGCATAGACGCTGTATTTTTCCACCTCGGCGTCGAAATCCTCATCGGAGATCTTGTCAAGCTCAGCACCCGTGATCGCCTCATCAGCGCTCTTGATGATGCCCAGCTGCATTGCAATTGCAACGGCGGTATCCTTGTGGTCGCCCGTGATCATAATGGCGCGAATACCTGCGGAACGGCATTCATCAATAGCGGGCTTCACCTCGGGACGCACGGGGTCGATCATACCGACAAGACCCACGTAGCAAAGGTCGCATTCCACCGCCTCTGACTCGTAAACGGCAGGCTCTGCCACCAATGCCTTTTCGGCAGCGCAAAGCACGCGGAGCGCCTGGTCTGCCATTCTCTTGTTCTCGGCAAGGATCGAGGCACGGATCTCCTCGGTCATGGGCACCTGCTTGCCACCCACAAGCGCGGTGGTGCAGCGCTTGAGCACCTCGTCGGGCGCGCCCTTGGTAAACTGCACAAGGCTGCCGTCCCCCGTTTTGTGAACGGTAGACATCATCTTGCGCATCGAATCAAAGGGCACCTCGCCTACGCGCACGTACTGGAGCTTTTGGTCATTTTTGTCGTAGCCAAGCTTCTCGGCATAGTTAACAAGCGCACACTCGGTGGGCTCGCCAACGGCGGTCTTTGCCTCGCGGTCAAACTCCGCATCCGAGCACATAGACATTGCGGTGGCAAGCAGGATCTCATCCTCACCCGCGTGATCCACAACGGTCATCTTGTTTTGCGTCAGGGTCCCCGTCTTGTCAGAGCAGATGATCTGGGTACAGCCAAGCGTTTCCACAGCCGTGAGCTTACGGATGATGGCGTTGCGCTTTGACATATTCGTGACGCCGATGGAAAGCACGATGGTAACGACGGTAGCAAGCCCCTCAGGGATCGCGGCAACTGCCAGCGAGATCGCCAGCATAAACGAGCTGAGAATGCTGTTAAAGCCTACACCGTGGCGGATCAGCTGCACGCCGAAGATCACCACGCAAATGCCGATAACAAGGTAGGTAAGGATCTTGGAAAGACCCGCAAGCTTGATCTGCAAGGGGGTCTTGCCCTCCTGGGCGTTTGCCAGCGCATCTGCGATCTTACCCATTTCGGTATCCATACCCGTTGCAACCACGACCGCCTTACCGCGGCCATACACAACGGTGGAGCCCATAAACACCATGTTTTTACGGTCACCCAGTGACACGTCGCCGTTCTCGCCCGCCTTCAGCGCCTCATGCTGCTTGGTTACGGGAACGGACTCACCCGTCAGTGCCGCCTCCTCGATCTTCATCGAGGCGCACTCGATAATACGGGCGTCTGCGGGCACGGCATCGCCTGCCTCAAGCACGATGATATCACCGACAACCAGATCCTCACTATGCACGGTGATCTGCTTACCGCCGCGAATGACCTTAGAGGTTGCTGCGGCAATTTCTTGCAGCGCTTCAATGGCTTTTTCCGCCTTGCTCTCCTGGAATACACCAAGCACGGCGTTAATGAGGACCACTGCCATGATAATGACTACGTCGGCAGGAAACTCCCAATGCTCTGCGCTGATGCCATTGTAGATCTCAACACCTGCGGAGATCACGGCGGCAACGATCAGGATAATGGTCATCGGCTCGGCAAGCTGCTTGAGGAAGCGCATAAGCAGGCTTTCCTTTTTGCCCTCTGCCAGCTTGTTTTTACCGTTTCTTTCAAGGCGGGCTGCTGCCTCTGCCTCGCTGATGCCCTCATTGCTTGTTTCGCACGCACCAAGGACAACGTCGGTTTCTTCAAGATAATGCTTCATATTGCTCCTTTCTTGCCCTCTCGGGCACAGATCCGTAAGATAGAAAAAAGACCCACGGGGCGGCGCAAAGAAAGGCTGCCCCGTGAGTCTTGTCGATTAAGATAAGCCAGGCCTTGCGGCTTGTGCTGTTGACTTATCACACAATTTCTTGCCCCGACTACTCCCTCACGGAAATCACGTGTGGATTATAACACAGATTTTGCCGTTTGTCAAGCACTTTGTGAAAATCTTGACTTTTTTACGCCGCAATGTTAAAATAAACTATGAAAGGAAGGTATAGCTATGGTCTTTCGCAAAATGGTAACGGGCGACACCGCCGCATATATTGAAATGGCAACTGCATTTTACAGCTCGCCCGCAGTCCTTCACAGTATTCCCCAAAGCTACATTGAAAATACTGTAAAGGCAGTGCTTGACGGCACGCCCTTTGCCGATATTTACATATTTGAAGAAAACGGCATCGCGATGGGCTACGGGCTGCTTGCCTTTACCCACTCGCAGGAGGCGGGCGGTCTTGTTTGCTGGCTTGAGGAGTTTTACGTCAGCCCCGCCCTTCGCGGCAAGGGCGTTGGTAGCGCATTTCTTGATTTCATCAAAAAGGAAGTCCCCGCCGCACGATACCGCCTTGAGGTAGAGCCCGATAACGTGCGCGTGAAGGCGCTTTACAAAAGAAACGGCTTTTCGCCCCTTGGGTACGAAAGCTACGTGCTGGAAAACGAGCGCGGACGTGCTGCATTTTTTGCGCAAAACGGCGAAAAATGTCGGGACGGTTGTTGATTTTTCGCCGTTCCTGTGCTACAATAGACAAGGAATATCCCACCAAAGTACATAAAAGGAGCAAAGATATGTTTGGTTTTGGAAAAAGAAAAAGAAAGCGCGAGGAGGAGCAGCGAAAAGCCACTGAGGCTGCCGCCGCTGCGGAGCGCGCGCGCCTTGCTGAGGAAATGGCAAAGGCAGAGGAGATGAGAAAAGCAGAAATGGCGGCAAGAGATGAGGCAAAAAAAGCTGCCGCTGAACTAGCCGTCAAGGAAGCCGCGGGGAATGCCGCCGTAAACAAGCCGACAACGGCAAAAAAGCCCGCTGTAAAAAAGGCTGCGCCCAAAGCATCCCCTACTAATAGACCCGCCACTGCCGAAGTAAAGACTGAGCCCGTCCCCACAAGGGCGGCGAACGCAAACGGAAAATTTGAGATCAAGCGCACCTCCGACGGCAGATATATGTTCAACGTGCGCGCAGGCAACACGCAGGTGATCGCAAGCTCGCAAATCTACAGCTCGATGGCGGCATGCAAAAACGGCATTGCCAGCGTTGGCGCAAACGCACCCATCGCGGCAATTGAGGACCAGACACTGCAAACCATCAACGAGGAAAAGTGCCCCAAGTTCCAGATCTATTTTGACAAAGCGGGACAGTACCGCTTCAATCTCATTGCCACCAACGGCAACAACATTCTCTCCTGCACACAGGGCTACACGCAGAAATCCAGCTGCAAAAACGGCGTAAAGAGCGTCATTGCCAACGCCACAGCACCCACCGAGATCTTAAAGGAAGAAAAATAACCAAAAGGGCTTGACGGTGTCAAGCCCTTTTTGCATTTTTTAAATCTTTAAAAGCTAACAAAATAAATTATAGTCCAGATGTAAACCAAATCCAACACCTTTCAATTCAGTTGTGTTATAATTTTGAAAAGCAAGTAATACAACATGTGAAAGGCAAGAAAAATGAAAGAAACACTTGAAAAGCTATGGAAGGAATACCTATCGGAGGAATGTTCCGCGTTGAGTACGGATGAGGAGCGCGGCCTTGCGAAAAAAGCTGCGGAGCTGCACGAAAAAGCAAACGATCTACTGAATAAGGATCAACAAGCCGCTGTGGAAAGATACGTGGATGTATTGTACGACATTGAGGCAATCATTGTAAAAAAAGCATTTTGCAAGGGGTGCGAATTTGCGGTGTCATTTCTCTTAGAAGCGGGAAATTTAGGAAAACAGATCGTTCCTTTGTTAAATTTCCGTAAGGGTTGACGCACCACCTCCCCCGTCATCCCGAGCGAGGCAACAGAGCCGAGCCGAGGGATCTCGGCGCGATAAACACAATCGCGCCGCGATATGTTAGCACAAGTCCTTTTATTTGGCCAAATGTTACTTGAGCGCAAAAGGTTAGTGCGAACACACCGCCGAAAACGCTTCTTGCGTTTTCGGAGATTCTTCGGATTTTTTTGTTAAAATCCTCAGAATGACAGAAAAAGGCAAGCGGCCGAGGGCGCGGTTTGTTTGCACAACGCCCTTGTCTTCCCCTGTAGGGGGCGACGTCCTCGACGCCCCGTTTTGGCGGCGCCCCGACGCCCCGTTTTGGCGACGTCCTCGACGCCCCGTTTTGGCGACGTCCTCGACGCCCCGTTTTGGCGGCGCCTCGACGCCCCGAGGTGTGTTTGCACAAAACAATTTGATTGCGTGTTTTGTTCGCCCATTCTTTTGCCGCCCTCCCCTGTAGGGGCGACCATTGGTCGCCCGTTTGTTGGAGCAAAATTTTATTCTTGCGGGCAAACGCTGTTCGCCCCTACGGGCTTGGTGCGAACACATCGCCATCCGCGATGCTTAAAGACGAACGCGCCGCCCGTGGGGCGGCGCGTTGTTTCCTTATTCAAGCCCCTGTACCGCCGCCTTGTATTCCTCATAGGTCGCCACCACACGCAGGGCGGCGAGCAGGGCGTTTGGCGTCATATCCGTGGGCAAGCGAAAGATAGCGGCAAGCGCCGCGCGGCGCGCCACACACCCTTCCCTGCCCGTAAGGCCGTCCTCAAAAAAATCCGCCTTGGATAAGGGATTTTCGGCGCGTGCGGGTGCGCCGTCGGCAAGCGGCTTCAACAGCTCGAAAAGCAGTGCCGTTTCCTGCCCCTCCACGCCGAGATACCCCTCGGCTGAGGGGGCTTTTTTGCGCTTTTCCACCCCCGTCCTTTGCGGCACGTGCAGGGGGATGATGCGATCCTTAGGCACGGCAGAGGCAATATGGGCGCGAATGAGCTTCCCCGCACCGTCGGGGTCGGTCAACACCACGATGGGCGTTTTTTTCGCCAGCGCCCGAAAGAGCGCCAAGCGCTCCTTTTTCTTAAAAATGCCAAAGCCCTCGGTGGTGAGGATCTGTCCCTCCATCACGGCAAGGAGCCGCAGGCGGTCGTATTTTCCCTCCACGATAACAGGATAGGGGATCTTTAATTTTTCCATTGCTCTTATCCTTTTATATAATCAGGGTCAGCAGCACCGCCACGCCCAGCACGATGCGGTAAACGCCAAATGCCGAGAACGTGTGCCGCCGCACAAAATCCACAAGAAAGCGAAGCGTCACAAGAGAGACCAAAAACGCCGTAAGCGTGCCCACCGCCAGCGTGCACCATTCAGCGCCCGACAGCACCACGCCGGATAAGACCAGCTTTGCCGCCTTTAGCCCCCCTGCGCCAAGCATAGTGGGAATGCCGAGGAAAAAGGAGAACAGCGCCGCCGCGGGGCGCGAAATACCAAGCAGCAACGCGCCAAGAATGGTCGCGCCCGAGCGCGACGTGCCCGGCACCAGCGCCAGTACCTGAAAGCAGCCGATCAGCACGGCATCGCCAAGGCTGAGCTCATCAACGCTCGCACGGCGCGGCGCTTTTTTTACGCGCTCGACAAGCAAGAACAGCACGCCGTAGACGATAAGCGAAATTGCCACCGTCAGGGGATTAAAGAGCAGCTCGTCGATCAGATCGTCAAGCAAAAGCCCCACAAGCGCCGAGGGGAGCGTGGCAGCGGCAAGTTTTCCGAGAAGCCCCCACGTGCGGCGGCGCTCAGCTTTATCCTTTGCGGGCGAAAACGGGAAAAGGGTGCCCCAAAACAGCACCACCACAGCACACACCGCCCCCAGCTGGATCACCACCTCAAACAGCTCAAAAAAGGCGTCACCGTAGGTAACGGGCAGAAAATGGCGAAGCAAAATGATATGCCCCGTGGAGGAGATGGGCAACCACTCGGTGATCCCCTCTAAAATTCCAAACAGCAGTGCAAGTAAAACGACGTAAAACAAAACAAAGCCCCCTTTTTAGGCAAGAGTGGCGAAAACTGTTCCACCCTGTATCTAAGTATGTAGCTTTTTTACGTCCCTTTCCTTTTACTCCTTTTTCTTGCCGCCCTCTCGGCGGATGGTGGCGGCATATGCTGCCGCCGCCTGCTCGGTCTTATTATCCCCGAACGTATAGTATTTTTTACCGCGAAGGTCGTCGGGCAAATACTGCTGCTTCACATAGTGATAGGTATAGTCGTGAGGATACCGATAGCCCTTAAACAGCGGCGATTGCAAATGCTGCGGCACGGTGGTGCCCAGCCCGCGGTCCACGTCCTCACGCGCTGCGGCAAGCGCCATATAAGCGGAGTTTGACTTGGGCGCGGTGGCAAGCAGGAGCGCCGCGTTCACCAGCGGGATCTGCGCCTCGGGCAGTCCCAGCTCCTTGGCACTTTCACAGCAGGCGCGGACAATAGCAGCCGCCTGCGGATACGCAAGCCCCACGTCCTCGGAGGCGATCACCTGCAAGCGGCGGCAAAGCGAGATGATATCCCCCGCCGATACCAGCTTTGCCACGTAAAAGGCAGTGGCATCGGGATCCGACCCCCTGATAGATTTTTGCAGGCACGAGAGAAGATCGTAGTGCGCGTCATCATCAAAGCTGCCCACCTTTACGTGAAGGGTGTCTACCGTGTCACGGGAAATGGCACAGGGAGCCGTGCTTTGCTCACCATTCTCACCGCTGCTTGCCACATAATATGCGTTTTCAAGCAATCCGATGCCGCGGCGCACGTCACCCCGCACCGCGCCCCCGATATAAGAAAGCATCTCATCGCTTGCGGTAACGCTTGTGCCGTTGGTGCTATTAAGGTGTGCCAAGGCACGCGAGAGCGCGGGGATCATATCCGCGGCGGTGACGGGCTTGAATTCAAACAGCGACGACCGCGAAATGATGGCGTTATATACGTAAAAATGTGGGTTTTCCGTGGTGGAGGCAATGAGCGTTACGCGCCCATCCTCCATATATTCGAGCAGCGCCTGCTGCTGCTTGCGGTTGAAATACTGGATCTCGTCAAGATACAGCAGCACGCCGCCCGCACCAAAAACGTTGTTGGTTTCGGCAAGGACCTCCTTCACGTCGCTGAGGGTGGCAGAGGTGCAGTTGAAGCGCCGAAAGAGCATCCCAGACCTGGCGGCGATCACGGCGGCGGCGGTGGTCTTTCCCGTACCGGGAGGGCCGAAAAAGATCATATTCGTGATGCGGCCGCCCTCGATCATACGGCGCACCGCACCGCGCGGGCCAAAGAGGTGTGCTTGCCCCACGATGCCGTCAAAATTATCCGGGCGCAAAATATCGGCAAGCTGTTCGTTTCTCATACCCGTTCTCCTTTATTTTCGTCTTCATCCCCCGCACGCAGGATATCCCCCTCGGCAGCCGCCACGGGCAGGCGCGTATAGAATATCATCAGGGGATGAGGTGCGCTCTCGATCGGCACTCCTGCCTCGTCATAAAGCTCGGTGATGCGGAAGGGAATGCCCACCTTACCGGGCGTTAACAGCTCCGCACTGTCGCCAAGGGAAAGCTTGTTACGCTGGCGGAAGCGGCACAGCACGCCGTTTTGATCCTCGCGCACAAGACCCGCGGGAACGGTTTGCTCGGTGGCAGCGGCAAAATACGCCTTTTCGCGGATATAGCCGGGGTCGCGGCACAGCTGCGGCACGGTGCGTACGTCGTCAAACCAATAGCCCGTGCAATATTCGCGGTGCGAAACGCTCTCCACCTCGCGGTAAAGCGCCTCGTCAAAGCGATACCCGAGGGGATCTCGAAGATATGCATCGATCGCCATACGGTAGGCGTTTGTGATCACCGCGGTATAGTATGCGCTTTTCATACGTCCCTCGATCTTAAACGAAGCGACCCCCGCCTTTATCAGCTGCTCGATATGCCGCAGCATACACATATCCTTTGAGGACATAATAAACGTGCCGTTTTCGTTTTCTATAACGGGAAGCGGCTCGTCGGGGCGCGTTTCCTCCACCACGGTATAGCTCCAGCGGCAGGGCTGGGTGCAAGCGCCGCGATTGGCATCTCGGCCCGTGAAATGATTGGAGAGCATACAGCGACCGCTGTAAGAAACACACATAGAGCCGTGCACGAACGCCTCCAGCTCGACGGCAGAGTCAAGCGCCTCTCTTATGGCGCACACCTCGCGGAGCTGCAGCTCTCTTGCCAGCACCAGGCGCTTTGCGCCAAGTGCCGCCCACGCCCTTGCCGCCGCAGGGCTTACGATGCTTGACTGCGTTGACACGTGGATCTCCATTTCGGGCAAAAGCTCGCGCACGGTGGCAAGAACTCCAAGGTCCGTCACGATCATCGCGTCAAGCCCGATATCCTTGATGCTCTTTAAATACGAGACCAGCCTTGGATATTCGCCCCCGTGGGGCATCGTGTTAACGGTAAGATATACTTTTTTGCCGCGCGCATGCGCGTAGGCGACTGCCTCGGCAAGCTCCTCGTCGGTAAAATTATCCGCGGCAGACCGCATCCCGAACCCCTTGCCCGCAAGATAGACCGCATCCGCCCCGAAGCGGAGCGCGGCGCGCAATTTTTCCATATTCCCCGCAGGGGAGAGCAGTTCCGTCATATCCTTCCTCACTTGACATACTTATTACTACACCATTATAAAATATTTCTCTATTTATGTCAAGAACGATCGATACAACTTGACTTTATGCCCTGTTGTGTGATATACTTTATTTTAAAGTAGCCGATATAAGCAGAAAGGACACGACTATGCAACCAAAGGGGACTCTTAAAAACTGCATATCCCGCGCAAAGGATGCCGCCCTTCGTTTTCTCTCGCGCCGCGATCCTGCCGAATACTTTATCGCGCTGATGCTCCTTGGTATCACGGTCTTTTTTGTGCGATGCCTTGTGCTTGGTGCTGACGCCTTTACCGAGATCTTTCACCTTGGCACGGCGGATCTTTTTATGGATCATTTTAATTCCGTGCGCGATGCGGCGCCGGGTGCTGCCTCCTATACCGTGCGCCACGTGATCTATCCCCCACTTGCCAATCTCATCTTCCTTTTGCTGGCACGCGTCACCCCCGATGCGTATCTTGCAATGCCGCACGGAGAGCTTGCCTTCACCTGGCGCGCATACAACGGCGCCATGCTCTCCTTTGTGATCTTTACGGCACTGGCGTTGGTACTGTTGGCACTGACCCTGCAAAGAGAGCCATACGCATCCGCCAAAAAAAATCTGCTCACGTTTCTTATGATCGCCTCCTTCCCCGTAATTTTTATGGTGGAGCGCGGCAACGTGCTGGTGCTGGCGCTGGCGGCGCTTGTGATCTTTTCGCAAAATTACGAAAGCGAAAGTCGGGCAGGCAGAGAAGTGGCACTTGTGGCGCTGGCGATCGCCGCGGCGCTGAAGCTGTATCCCGCACTTTTCGGCCTTGTTCTGCTTGCCGACAGGCGTTACCGTGATGCGGCACGCGCCGCGCTTTACGCCGCGGCTCTCACCCTTGGCGCTTCCCTTTTCTTCGGCGGTCCTGCGGCGATATTTTACGTCATCAAAAACACGTTTTGCTTCACCTCGGGCGCGGAAAATGTTTCAAGCTTCACCTCGTTCCTCGGTCTTAGCGGGGGTGCGGGCACAGCCCTTGTGTTTGGGCTTTACATTTTTGCCGTGATCTTCCTCACGCTTGCCTCGCTTTTGCAAAAGAAGGCGTGGAAGACCTGGATGTTTGCGGGCGCAGTGCTCCTTACCTTCTCCTCTATTTTTTCCGCCTATAACTGGCTGATGCTCCTGCCCGCATTCCTCGCGTTTATGCGAACGGAAAAGCTGCAGGGCATCAACTGGGTATACTTTTTCTCAATGAGCATTCCCTTTTACGTATATATTCCAAAGCCCCTCCAGGATAACGGGCTGATCGTGCTGATGACGGTGATGATCACGCTCTCGGCGCTTGAGGGCATCGGCGCATTCGCCACCTTTATAAAGGCAAAAAAGCAAAAAAGCCTTTGATGCCGCACAAATCCCCTGCCGCCCCGCACCAGCGGGGCGGTCGGTATTTTATATTACGGTCGCTTTGCGCATTTTATGAGGAACGGTTTTTATGAAGCATCAAAAATGGTATGAGAAAAACACCGTATCGCTTGCGGGAAAGGTTGCAGTGGTCACGGGCGGCAACAGCGGCATCGGCTTTTGCGCCGCAAGAGGATTTCTTTTCCTCGGCGCGACGGTGGTGCTGGCTTGCAGAAATGAGCATCGCGCAAGGGGTGCGGCAGGGAAGCTAAAAAAGGAATTCCCCACAGCTGCCATTGAAACGGCACAGCTTGACCTTGCAAGCAACGCCTCGATCGACGCGTTTGCTGAGGAAATAGGCAAACGGTATCAAAAAATCGATATTTTTTTGCACTGTGCGGGGGTATATTACCCAAAAGGCCCACGCACCGAAGACGGCTTGCCGATGACGGAGGGCGTAAACTTTTACGGGACGCTGCGCCTTGCCAAGGCGGTTCTGCCCTTAATGGACAGCACCTGCCGCATGATCTTTACCACCAGCCTTGTTGACCGCTTTGGCAAGGACACGCGCGACGAGAGGAAGGGCGAGGGGTATGCCGCATATGCACGCAGCAAATATTGGTTATCTGCGTACGTGTGTGCCTTAGCGGCGGCGCGAGGAGTAGGAGAGCCTGCCTTTATCGCCACGCACCCCGGCATCACCGCAACCGATCTGCTCTCCCCTTCGAAAACCACGCACAAGCCGCTTTTTTCTCGCCTTGGGCACGCATTTCTCTACATTTTCACCCACGCACCCGAAAAAGCTGCTTTGACCGCCGTGCTTGCGGCGGCGGGCGAGGCGAAAAACGGCGAGTGCATTGGTCCGCGCGGGATATTTGGGATCAGCGGCTATCCGCACAAGACAAAATTCTGCCGCCGTGTGCGGCGTGCGGCGGCGTGCCCCCACGGGATCGGCGCGAAATTGGGCGACAAAAATTAAAAAAGCTCTTGTGCCCGCCCTTTAAATGTGTTATACTAATATATATTTTGTAAATTTTACATCCTAAAATTGTTGCTGGGACGGGGGAGGAACGCTATGTTTCGCATCGGCTTTGACAATGAAGAATATATCCGCCGGCAATCCGCACGCATTCGCGAGCGGATCGCGCAGTTTGGCGGAAAGCTTTACCTCGAATTTGGCGGGAAGCTCTTTGACGACCATCACGCATCGCGCGTGCTGCCGGGCTTTGAGCCGGACAGTAAGATCCGTATGCTGGTAGAGCTGGCGGCGGAGGCGGAGATCGTGATCGTCCTC
>JAZOCO010000075.1:0-8026 GCA_045596505.1 Eubacteriales bacterium | reverse complement strand
ACCACTTGACAAATCCTTTGCTTTTTGATATAATAGCAACCGTCGCCGCACAAAATGCGCACGATGCTGCTATAGCTCAGTCGGTAGAGCACGTCATTGGTAATGACGAGGTCATCGGTCCGAATCCGATTAGCAGCTCCATACAAAGAACCCCGCCAATAGGCGGGGTTTTTTGTGTGGCTGTTGGTCGGTAGAAGGAGCGATATGGAAGGTGCAGCTGCATCTTGAAATTTGATTTTTTGCGGCGCACCTTCCCCCGTCACGCAGGCGTGACGGTGACGGTCACGAATCCGATTAGCAGCTCCATACAAAGAACCCCGCCAACAGGCGGGGTTTTTTGTGTGGCTGTTGGTCGGTAGAAGGAGCGATCGAGTTATTATTTTCTCAAGAAAATCTCAAGAAAATCTCTCTCATCACTTGACTTTCATCCTCGGAGATGTTATAAATAATATTATAATATTTATTCTCACACGAGGCGCAACTATGCAAACCTTTCTTGCAACCCTAACACCGATGCTGACACTCTTTTTCATAATTGCTATCGGCTTTTTGCTGGCAAAAACAAAAATCCTGCCCGAATCTGCAGGCAAGCCTATGGCAAAAATGGAAACGTGGATCTTCTGCCCTGCCCTTAGCTTCATGACGATGGTCCGCTATTGCACCGTGGATTCACTTCTTACGCACGGCACTAATATCGTGATGGCGTGCATTTCGGTCACGATCGCCATGGCAATAGCCATTCCCCTCTCCAAATTATTCGTGAGGAAAAACACCCCCGAGCGCGGCGTTTACGCCTACGCGCTTGCCTTTGCCAACAGCGGCTACATAGGTGACCCCATCGTGCTCGCTCTCTTTGGCGAGGCGGCGCTCGCCTATTATAAGATTTTCTGCCTGCCGCTCTCGATCGTGATCTATACGTGGGGCGTCAGCGTTCTGACCCCCAAAGGCGCAGGAAAGGGCTCCTCACTTAAGCGTCTTCTTAACGCCCCCACCGTCGCAATGCTTTTGGGTGTTGTAATGGGTCTTTCGGGCCTCGGCGCATATCTGCCAAAATTCCTGATCTCGGCGCTTGATTCACTCAAGGCTTGTATGGGTCCTGTTGCAATGCTTCTTGCGGGTGTTACGATCGCCAGATACGATCTTGTCGGCATGCTCAAAAAGAAAAAGGTCTATGCGGCAACGCTCCTTCGTCTTTTCGTGATCCCTACGATACTTATTTCGGCACTCTTTGGCATCAAGACCCTTGCCAATATCCTCTTTGATCTCTCGATCGGCAACGATATGCTGTTCCTCTGCTTCTTTGCTACCGCTGCGCCGCTTGGTCTTAACACCGTCGTTTTCCCCGAGGCGTACGGCGGAAACCCCGAAACGGGCGCGAGTATGGCAACCATCTCGCATACCCTCTGCGTTATTTCGATCCCGCTTATGTACGCCCTGATGGTCGCCGTGTTCGGCACTCCGTTTGGTGCGTAAAACGCCGTTTTTCACAAACAAATTAATCCCCCTCGTTGACAGTCGGGGGTGTTTATGCTATACTATACTGTAATAATTTGCAGTCATCATTATCGGAGGATTCATTATGACCGAAAATCACGAGCTTCCCAAAACCTACGCCCCCGGCGAATTTGAGGAGCGCATTTATAAAAATTGGTGCGAAAAGGGCTACTTTACCCCGAAGATCGACAAAAAGAAAAAGCCCTATACCATTGTGATCCCGCCCCCAAACATCACAGGACAGCTTCACATGGGACACGCGCTCGACAACACCCTGCAGGATATCCTCATTCGCTACAAGCGCATGAGTGGCTTTTGCACACTTTGGCTACCCGGCACTGACCACGCGTCTATCGCCACCGAGGCAAAGATCGTGGAGGCAATGCGCAGCGAGGGCATCACGAAGGAGCAGCTTGGCCGCGACGGGTTCCTTGAGCGCGCTTGGGCTTGGAAGGAGCAATACGGCGGCAGGATCGTTTCACAGCTGAAGCGTATGGGCTCCTCCTGCGACTGGTCGCGCGAGCGCTTTACACTCGACGAGGGCTGCTCCGAGGCGGTAAAAGAGGTGTTTGTTCGCCTTTACGACAAGGGGCTTATCTACCGCGGTAACCGCATGGTAAACTGGTGCCCCACGTGTGTGACCTCCATTTCCGACGCTGAGGTCGAATATGAGGACAAGCAGGGCAATTTCTATCATCTTCTCTACCCCGTAAAGGAAACGGGCGAGATGCTGGAGCTTGCCACCACCCGCCCCGAGACTATGCTGGGCGATACGGCAGTTGCCATCAACGCAGAAGACCCACGCTATGCGCATCTGCACGACTGCCACGTGATCTTACCTCTTATCAACAAGGAGATCCCCATCGTTTGCGACGATCACGCCGATATGACCAAGGGCACGGGCGTGGTGAAGATCACCCCCGCACACGACCCCAATGACTGTGAGGTGGGAGAGCGCCACGATCTTCCCCGCGTACGCGTGTTCACCTACGACGGCAAGATGACAGGCGCCGCCGACAAGGCGGCGGCTGATAAGCTGTTTGAAAACGGCACGGCGGCAGTTGGTGAGCCCGAGGTGCTGGATTGCGGTAAATATGCGGGAATGACCACGCTTGAAGCGCGCAAGGTGATCCTTGCCGACTTAAAGGAGCTTGGGCTTCTTAAGGAGATCGAGCCTCTTGCACACAACGTGGGAACCTGCTACCGCTGCCACGGGGTGATCGAGCCGATGATCTCCAAGCAGTGGTTTGTAAAAATGGAGCCTCTTGCCAAACCCGCTATTGCTGCTGTTCGCGAGGGTAAAACCAAATTTGTGCCCGAGCGCTTTGAGAAAAACTACTTCCACTGGATGGAGAATATCCGCGACTGGTGCATCTCCCGTCAGCTGTGGTGGGGGCACCGTATTCCCGCCTTTTACTGTGACGGCTGCGACGAGGTGGTTGTGACCAAGGAAGAGTCTGCCACCTGCCCCAAGTGCGGGAGGGCAATGCGCCAGGATCCCGACACGCTTGACACCTGGTTCTCCTCTGCCCTTTGGCCCTTTTCTACTCTTGGCTGGCCTAAAAAGACCGAGGATCTTGACTATTTCTATCCCACCAGCACACTGGTGACGGGCTACGATATCATCACCTTCTGGGTATCACGCATGATCTTCTCTGCCCTTGAATATACGGGCAAGGAGCCGTTTGATACGGTCCTTATCCACGGTCTTGTACGCGACGCACAGGGGCGCAAAATGTCTAAGTCCCTTGGCAACGGCATTGACCCATTAAAGATCATCGACGAGTACGGCGCTGATGCACTGCGCTTCGCACTTGCCACGGGCAACTCGCCCGGAAACGATATGCGCTTCTCTGACGAGAAGATCGAGGCGGCGCGCAACTTTGCCAACAAGCTTTGGAACGCCTCTCGCTTTGTGCGCATGAATCTCACTATCGACAGCATCAAGCTGCCAAGCGCGGACAAGCTTGCTGCCGAGGACAAGTGGGTGCTAACCGCATACAACAACACGGTAAGGACCGTTCGCGGCGCACTTGATAACTATGAGCTGGGTGTGGCGCTTTCTACCCTTTACGATTTCCTTTGGGATGTCTACTGCGACTGGTATATCGAGCTTTGCAAGGCACGCCTGATGGATAAGGAGAGCGAAGGAAATCTCATTGCACAAAACGTGCTTGCCTTTGTCTTGCTTGGCACGCTGAAGCTTCTGCATCCCTTTATGCCCTTTATCACGGAGGAGATCTATGGGTCACTCCCGCACGCGTGTGAGAGCATTATGATCGACACCTACCCCGAATGCGACGCATCTCTTGACTTTACGGGAGAAGCTACGCACATGGAGCGCGTGATCGCTGTGATCCGCGCCATCCGCCAGCGCCGCAACGAAATGAACGTCCCCCCTTCAAGAAAAGCAAAGGTGTTTATTGCCACCAAGTATACGGAAAGCTTTTCAAAGGAAACCGCGCCCTTCTTCGCCCGCTTGGCATCTGCCTCGGGGCTTGAGGTTGCTAAGAGTCTTGAGGGTGTCATTTCAGCCGACACCGCCGTGCAGATCGTGACCGATTCGGCAACCGTTTTCCTTCCCCTTTCCGATATCATTGACACTGAAAAGGAGCGCGCACGTCTTGCAGCGGAGGAAAACAAGCTGCTGGGCGAGATTGAGCGCGTGGAAAAGAAACTCCAAAACGAGAGCTTCGTAGCCAAAGCGCCTGCAGCCGTGGTGGAAGCAGAGCGCGAGAAGCTGCTCAAATACCGCGAAAATCTTGATGGCGTGATTGCCGCACTCAAAAAGCTTGGCTAACGCAAAGACAAGAAATCTCTAACACTTATTTAAAAAGGGTGCTGCCCAAGCCTTGGGCAGCACCCTTTTTAAATGAAAACCCCTCCAATGCATAGCACCGGAGGGAAATTCATCACACAATTATTGTGCGTTCTTTCTTGCTTCGAAGCAAGCGCTGCAGTAAACAGGTCTGTCGCTCGAGGGCTGGAAGGTTACCTTAGCCTCACCGCCGCACTCAGCGCACGTGGTGATAAAGTACTCTCTTTGCGCTCTTCCCGCGTTCTTCTTCGCGTCACGGCATGCCTTGCAGCTCTTGGGCTTGTTCAGAAATCCTTTTTCCTTGTAAAACTGCTGCTCGCCCGCAGTAAAGACAAACTCATTGCCGCATTCCTTGCATACAAGAGTCTCGTCCTCAAAGACTTCGTCGGTTGCTCCAACCATGGTGATCTCTTCGTTCATTGTTGTTACCTCACTTTGTAAATTGAGAATGGTTTTTTGCTCCCAGACGGATTTAGACCGACACCTTTGAGAATATTCAACGCTCTTGTTAAGCTACAGGGGCATATAGAATGCGTTACCGACAGTCGCCGAGGGCCGCGCGCAGCTTGCGGCGAATACGATAAACGGCATTTTCAACAGAATGGGTGTCCTTTCCCAACCGACGCGCGATCTCCCCAGAACGGTATCCTGCCGTGTAAAGAGCCCAGACACGCTGCTCGTATTGGGACAACACGGCACGAATGCGCGCACGCAAAAGCGCTGCCGCCTCCTCCTCCATCACACGCGCGGCGGGATCCTCTGCAGCTGTACCCAAATAATCGGCAAGGGGCAGCTCTGCCGTGTGACGGCGCAAAACGCGCAATTGAGAAACGAGTGCATTTGAGATGCAGACCTTGGCATACAGCCCGAACTCCACCTCTTTTTGCGAAAGATCAAACCCCATAGCGGCACGGTACAGCGCAATAAGCGCCACCTGCCTAAGGTCCTCAGCATCCTCATGCAAAAGCCCGGTGGCATAGCGCGAGACCTCCGCGCGAACCAGTGGCTCGTAGCTTTCAAGCAGCTGTGCAAACACCTCCTGCTTCCCTTCGCGGATGCGTGTGATAAGTTCCTCGGTTGTTTGATTCTTTTTTTCGGTTTTCATGGCACCTCGTGACGATAAAAAACACTTATAATGCTTTATGTCATACATCCATTATATCATAATTTTATCTTTTGTCAATGGATTTTTAGAGATTTTTTCGATTTTTTCTGAAAAATCACATAAAATTTCGTGAAAATTGCCTAAATTATGCCAAATTTTCAAAAAATTCGATCACGTTTTACAAAAACGAAAAGTAAAATAAGCGGGGGCGTTTGCACTTTCGCGCACACACCCCCCAACACCGTCAGTCAAACAAAAAATTCATATTTCCTGCAAGTAACGCGTGCACGCCACGATAGACCACCTCGGGACGGTCACGGAAATTATCCGCCATACGCCTTGCACGGTCGGCGCTGTCAACCGTTAAAATGTTTGAAAAGATCACCTTTCCACGCTCAAGCAATTGACACTGCACCTCAAAAACACCCTCCTCCCGCTTCTCGGTCCTGCATTTTGCCTCAATGCCGCGGCTTTTGAAATCAAGATACCGAAATGCAGCCGCAAGACTTTTATCAAGAATAGAGGAAAGCACGTCACTTGATAGATTTTCCGCCACGCAAACGCCCTTTTCGGTGATGGCATACATCTTATCTCCGTCAAGCTCCCCTACCTCGGCGATGAGCTCCGCGTCAAGCATCTGCCCGAATGCCTCGGCAAAATCGAGATACATAATGTAATCCGTTTGCATTACGATATCGTTCAGGGTGATAAAATCAAGGGGGCGACCAAGATTTTGCATCAGGTACAGCACAAATATTTTTACGTTTCGCATTCCGCCCACGGCAGAGCCCATATCTTTCACTTCCTTGTCGGTGTTTTCATCATTATTTTAGCATATTTTTTCTTTTTTTTCAATACTTTGTTTGCATTTTTGCAAAATGTATGCTATAATAATGAATTATAACTGTTTCGTGCGCGCTGTGGCGTGCAGAAAGGACAAGTAGTATGATAAATGTTGCCATTCTCGGCTTTGGTGTAGTGGGTAGCGGTGCTGCCGAGGTGCTTGCTAACAACAAAAGCGTAATTGAAAAAAATTTGGGACAGACTGTGACGGTCGCGCGCATTCTTGATCTGCGCGAATTTCCCGACAGTCCCTTTGGACACCTTGTCACCCACGATTTTAACGATATTTTAAGCGACAAGGAAATTTCCGTGGTTGCGGAAATGATGGGTGGCTCTCACCCCGCATACGACTTTACCAAGGCATGCCTTGAGGCGGGCAAGCACGTGGTGACCTCTAACAAAGAGGTGGTGGCGCGCTTTGGCGCGGAGCTTCTTGAGATCGCCGCACAAAACGGCGTGCGTTATCTTTTTGAAGCAAGCGTGGGCGGTGGCATTCCCGTCATTCGCCCGATGGTCAACGACCTTGCCTCCAACAAGATCGAGCGTGTGGACGGCATTTTAAACGGCACCACCAACTATATTCTCACCCGCATGATCGCCGCAGGCGCTACCTTTGAGGATGCCCTATGTGAAGCACAGGCAAAGGGCTATGCCGAAGCAAACCCCGCAGCTGACGTTGAGGGACTTGACGCGGCGCGCAAGATCGTGATCTTAGCCGCGCTCTCCTTTGGGACGCTTCTCTCCCCCGACAGAATCGCCTGTGAGGGCATCACAAGCCTCACGCTTGCTGACGTTGCCGTAGCAAAGGAGCTTGGATATTCCATTAAGCTGATCGGTCACACCGAAAAGATCGGGAACAAGGTGCTTGCCATGGTCAGCCCGCGCCTGGTGCCCCTTTATAATCCCCTATCGGGCATTACCGACGTCTTCAACGGCATTTTAGTTGATGCCAATATGGTGGGCGAGGTTATGTTTTACGGTCAGGGGGCGGGCAAGCTTCCCACTGCCAGCGCCGTGGTTGCCGATATTATTGACATTGTGGCGCATATGGACCGTAAGGGTGTGCGCGCGCCCAAATTTACCGTGGCGACCGATGCGGATTACGCAGATCTTTCGACATATGTTTGCCGCAGCTGCTTCTCATTCTCCGAAGAAGACGGCGCACCCGAAAAGATCAAGTCGGTGTTTGGCGATGTAAAAACCGTTTCGCACGGTAACCGCGTTGCCTTTATCGGTGAGGAAATGACGGAGGCAGATGCCGCCAAAAAGATCGAGCAAACAGGACTTACCCTGCTCTCGCGCATTCGCGTGCTGGGGTGAAAGAATAGTAGCGTTAAAAGGAGAGAAGTCCTTGAAAGGGCTTCCCTCCTTTTCTTTGTTTTTGTTTTCGTTTTAAAACGATATCTGTCATTGAAACAACCAATGAATAGGTTTGGTGCCAACATACCGCCGAAAATGCCTCTTGCCTTTTCGGAGATCCTTCGGGTTTCTTTGTTGAAACCCTCAGAATGACTCAAGAGGGGTCATCCTGAGCGTTGTTCGCGCACTCCCTTTTGGGTCATCCTGAGCGAGCCAACAAAGGCGAGCCGAAGGATCTCGGCGCGATAAAGGCAATCGCGCCGCGGTGTGTTAGCACGGGACTTTTATTCGGCTGAATGTTACTTTAAGCCTGTAAAGAGATAAGTGCGAACATACCGCCGAAAACGCCACTTGCGTTTTCGGAGATCCTTCGAAGTCGGATCGTAGCCATGTCGTTCTGTGAGCCA
>JAZOCO010000074.1:0-41386 GCA_045596505.1 Eubacteriales bacterium | reverse complement strand
GAAGCGCTGGGTGTCACTCCCGAGGCGATCGACAGCGAAACGGGTACTTTGGCCCTGCCTGAGTTCGGCACATCCTTTACCCGACAGATGCTGATGGACTCCAAGCCCAAATGCTTTTCCGACCTTCTCCAGATCTCGGGTCTATCCCACGGTACCAACGTGTGGCTGGGCAATGCGCAAGATCTGGTGCGAAACGGGGTTTGTACCATTTCCGAGGTCATCGGTACCCGTGATAACATCATGGTCTATCTGATGCACCGCGGTCTGCCGTCGGATATGGCTTTCAAGATCATGGAAACGGTCCGTAAGAAAAACATGCAGCTGACCCCCGATCAGGAGGCGTTGATGCGGGAGCATGACGTGCCCGAATGGTACATCGATTCCTGCCGCAAGATCCAATACATGTTCCCCAAGGCACACGCCGCCGCATATGTGATGTCCGCCATTCGTCTTGGCTGGTATAAGGTGCATATGCCGCTTGCCTTTTATGCCGCTATGTTTACCGTAGCTCCAGGCGGGTTTGACGCCGAGATCGTAATGGGTGGAAAATCAAACGTAGTGACGACCATCAAGGATATTGAGCGCCGCGGCAAGGAGGCAAGCCCCAAGGAGCAGGCTTCTATTTCTACCTTGCAGCTCATCAATGAGTGTATGGCACGCCGTATCCGTTTTCTGCCCGTCGATATTGAAAAATCCGATGCACGCGCCTTTTTACCCGAAAATGGGGCGATCCGCATGCCATTTTCGGCGCTGTCAGGTGTTGGCGAAAATGCGGCGGAAAGCATTGTTTTGGCGCGTAAGGACGAGCCGTTTTTCTCCGTTGAGGATCTTCGCATACGCGCAGGTCTTAATAAGAGCGTTGTGGAAACGCTTCGATCGGCGGGTGTGCTTGACGGCATCAATGAAACCGACCAGCTTTCCTTTTTCTGAGGTCAGATATGAAGATCAAATATTTTGAAAGCCTTGTTAGCACCAACGACACGGCAAGGGTGGCTGCAAGAGAGGGCGCGCCCGCCCTTTATACCGTTGCGGCAAAGCGCCAGACGGGCGGCAGGGGTAGAATGGGGCGCAGCTTTCTCTCGCCCCTTGGCGGCACGTATTTCAGTACGGTCCTGCGCCCCACCTTTGATCGCACGAGATACGGTGCCATCACGCCCTTTGCGGCGCTTGCCGTTCATCGCGCCGTAAAAGAGCTTTTATCCGTTTCACTTGAGATCAAATGGGTCAACGACCTACTCCTTAACGGAAAAAAGGTGTGCGGCATTTTAGCCGAATCAGGCGAGGATAAGGAGGGAAAGCCCTTTGTGATCCTCGGCATCGGCATCAATACAGGCACCGATCCTTTGCCAAAGGAGCTTGCCGAGATCGCCGCGTGCGTGCCGTATCAAGATCGCACGAAGCTGATCGAGCGTATTCTTTACTACCTTTCCGCCTTTGAGAGCGAAATTGCAAACCGCACTTGGATAGAGGACTACCGCTTGGCGCTAAGCTGCCTTCAAAAGCGTGTGCTTGTAATAAGAGGCAACGAGAAAAAAGCTGTACAGGTTCTTGACGTTGATGCCGAGGGCGGACTTCTCGTCTTATATCCCGACGGCACGCGTGAGATCCTCACGGGTGGAGAGATTTCTATCCGACAGGATCAAACCAAAATTTAAGAACCGCAAGACACATTCCGACATAATCTGTCAGTAAGAGGATCAATGTCGGCAAAAACCGATTTCGGTACTCCGAGATCGGTTTTTTATATTGACCCAAACATGGGATCGGGGATAAGAACAGAGAATGCTTTACAATAAAAGAGTAGCTGTTTTGGGCGGTGATATGCGGCAAGTGTCGCTCGCGAGATATTTTTCAGATAAAGGGTATGCTGTTTGTGAGTGGGGATTGCCACCTGCGCTTCTTTCGGGCGATGTGGAGGCAAGTAAGTGCTGGCAGAGTGCAATAAAGGAAGCAGGACTTGTTGTGCTGCCCTTGCCTGCATCTCCCGATAGCAAGCATTTAAACCTGCCGCTTTTAAAGGATGAGCTTGTGAAACCGCCGCGCGTGGCGGATATCGTTTGTGAGATGCCACGTGATGCATTGCTTGCAGGGGGGAGGATCTCGCCGATGCTCAAGGAGATCATCAGCGGGTCTGGCGTGCGGTTTTTTGACTATTTTGAAAGCGAGCTTTTGCAGCAAAAAAATGCAATACCAACGGCTGAGGGCGCGGTAGAGGTATTAATGCACGAGATCCCGCGTACCGTGAGAGATCTGCCCATCGCCGTCACGGGCTTTGGACGTGTGGCACAGGCACTCATCGCCCTACTGCTTGCCATGGGCGCTAGGGTGTCTGTCGCGGCGCGCAAGGCATCAGCGCTAGCCCTTGCCGCCGAAATGGGCTGTGATACCGTTCATATCGACGGGAAAGGCGCATTGTCGGCACTCGGGCAAGGATACGCCGCCATTTTTAATACCGTGCCGTATTGGCTGTTTGATGAGAGCGTGCTAAGTAAGTTTTCCAAAGAAACGCTCCTTATCGATCTTGCATCAGCCCCGGGGGGCGTGGATGCAAATGCGGCGGCGGCGCTTGGGATACGTGTAATATTCGCGCTTTCCTTACCGGGGAAATATGCACCGCAAACGGCTGGGGAGATCATTGCCGAAACGATCCTCTCTCATATCGAAGAGGAGCAACAGGAGGTGAGAGGTTTATGATAGGATTCGCACTTTGCGGCTCGTTTTGCACTGTACGCTCGGCATTGGTGGAAATGGAAAAGTTAACTTTTTTGCACGAGGTGCAGGGGATCGTCAGCGAAACCGTATTTTCTACCGATACACGCTTTGCATCTGCCGCCGAGGTGATCGACGAAATAAAACTCTTGACAGGTAAAGAGGTCATCCACACCATCGTTGATGCCGAGCCCTTGGGTCCAAGGTCGCCGCTGGAAGCTCTTGTTATCTGTCCTTGTACGGGCAACACGCTTGCTAAAATGGCAAACGGCATCACAGATACCGCCGTCACAATGGCGGCAAAGGCGCACCTCAGGAGCAACCGTCCTCTTGTGATCGCACTTGCCTCAAACGATGCGCTTTCCGCCAATCTCAGAAATATAGGGCAGATGCTGACAAGAAAAAACGTGTATTTTGTGCCGATGAAGCAGGATGATCCCGAAAAGAAGCCGCACTCACTGGTCGCCGATTTCACACAGCTCGGCAAAACACTTGAGGCGGCGCTTGCGGGAAAGCAGTATCAGCGGCTGTTTCAAATATAGAAAAGCGTGACAAACGCGGCTTGCTAAAAAGAACGCATCTGCATAATACGGTATATCTCTTAAAAGAGGTATGCCGTATTTTGTGCTTGCACCCATAAAATATAATTACAAAAAAGTGTTTACAACTATCTAAATTTGTGATATAATAAACCTGCCAAACAAGTTTAATAATAGAATT
Organism: Eubacteriales bacterium; assembly: GCA_045596505.1. Taxonomy (GTDB): domain Bacteria; phylum Bacillota; class Clostridia; order Oscillospirales; family CAG-272; genus Firm-07. The sequence continues at coordinate 37,957 of JAZOCO010000074.1, read as the reverse complement.
AGCGGTATCTTTTTCTTTATGGGATTAGTTATACCCCTTTTTTGCCATAATCATTTTCAGAATTTGGTAAAAACGCAAATTCCTTTTAAATGGTTATGGGTAGAGATGCTCTAATTCTATTTAAATTTGTTTGGCGACAATCGGAGTTTGCGTTTTTCGGGTGCGTGGCTTCGGTTGCGCACCTTTTTTATATGGAGGAGGAGAACGTATGAGCGAGGATATTCCAAAGAAGGTAATCGATATCACCGGTGTAGAGCTTACGCCGGGTGATCCTGTCGCTTGTCTTGGCAACGGAGAGCAGGGCTTTGAGTGTTGCTGCGACGAGTGCGATTACTATTTACTTTGCTTTCCCTTGTTTGATCCTATGACGGAATTTAAAAACTTGCTTTCTAAATAACAAAGGGGCTGTGTCATTTAGCGCCGAACAAAAACACACATTAAAATTGAAATTCGCAAGAATTTCTACCTAAAAAGCCGCTTTCTCTGCCTTTTTTGACAGGTGAAGCGGCTTTCTTATTCGTTTTCTCTTTGTGTGTTTTTGTCAGGCGCTAAATGCCCCGGCCCTTATTAGCTACACTTAACAGAAGCCATAGTGCCTTTTTCGTTTTTATCAATCGTCATCTCCGTCGCACTTTTGTCCTTTAGCCTCGTTTGCTCTTGATCTTTTTTTAAATAATATCAAAAGGGGGAACAAAAGCAAAAAAAGTAGTGCAACAAAAATAGTGACCAGCAATGGATCGCGCGCCCCCACTGCCGCACCGCCAAGCACGGCTATTAGGATCCCGGGAAGTCTGCCCACGGTGGAGATCAGGATGAAAGTCCCAAAGCGCATCTCGGTCACACCCATAAAATATGCCAGCATATCCTTTGGTACACCGGGCAAAAGGAAGACGATCAGCGTTAAAATATTCTGCCTCTTATTTGCCTTCAAAAAGAACACTTTTTGCAGTTTTTCTTCCGAATAAAACATTTTTACCACTTTTGCGCCAAAAAAACGTGAGATGAAGAAAGCCACCAACGAGCCAATCGCCGCACCAAGCGAGGTGAGCAGCGTGCCGCCAAGAATGCCGAAGCAGTAGCCGCCCGCAACCTCAAAGGGATGCCCCGGGATCGGGGCAAGCACCACCTGTGCTGCCATCAGGGCGATAAAGACAAGCTGCCCCCAAAGACCGTAGCTCTTTATTTGCGATTGAAACGCTTCGGGGTCTGTTACAAGTGATGTAAGACTGTCCCAAAACAGAACCGTGCCGCCCACAAGCACAAGTAAAAATAGAAATAGGCAAAGCACTGTTATGGTGCGCCTTTTTACCTGTTCTCTCATTACCACCCCTCCTGTCAGCCTTTATTTTAGCATAAGATCGCACAAATTACAAGGTAAAAATTTTTAAAAGCACTTTTCAAAGTGGCGTAAGTGTGTTATAATGCATGTAAAGTATTCTTTGAAAGGGTATGTGTTATGAAAAAGATTTCCCGCAATCTCACAATGCTTTTCGATTATTATGAGATGACCATGGCAAACGGTTGTTTCAAAAAGGGCATGGGCGATACCATCGCCTATTTTGACGTATTTTATCGAAACAATCCCGATGATGGCGGTTATGCCATTGTCGCAGGGCTTGAGCAGGTGATCGAGTATATCAACGACCTTCACTTTGACGAGGATGATATTGCGTATCTGCGCGAAAAGGGCTGCTTTGACGAGGAGTTCCTTTCTTATCTTGAAACATTCCGCTTTTCGGGCGACATCTGGGCTGTGCCTGAGGGTACGGTGGTGTTCCCGGGCGAGCCGCTGATGACGGTGCGCGCGCCCACAATGGAAGCACAGTTTATCGAAACCTACATTTTGATGATGCTGAACCACGAGTCGATGATCGCCACCAAGGCGGCACGCATTACAAGAGCCGCGAAGGGTAGACCCGTCAGCGAGTTTGGCTCTCGCCGTGCACAGGGTGCGGATGCCGCGATCTTAGGCGCGCGCGCCGCGTACATTGGCGGTGTGTCGGGTACGGCGTGTGCCATAGCCGATCAGGTTTACGGTGTGCCCGCTTCGGGCACGATGGCGCATTCTTGGGTGCAGATGTTTGACAGTGAGTACGAGGCGTTCCGTGCATATTGTGAGCTTTACCCCAACAGTGCAACGCTGCTGGTCGATACCTATAACGTGCTTGAATCTGGCGTGCCAAACGCCATTCGTGCTTTCCGCGAGGCGGGCATCAAAAAATGCGCGGTGCGCATTGATTCGGGCGATATCACCTATCTTTCCTGTAAGATCCGCAAAATGCTTGACGAGGCGGGGCTCACGGACTGCAAGATCGTTGCGTCCAATTCGCTTGACGAATATATTATCAGAGGGCTTTTGTTGCAGGGCGCACAGGTGGATGCCTTCGGTGTCGGAGAGCGCCTGATCACCTCAAAGAGCAATCCTGTATTCGGTGGCGTTTACAAGCTTTGTGCGATCGAAGATAAAGAAGGGAATATTATTCCCAAGATCAAGCTGAGCGAAAACGTTGGAAAGATCACCACGCCGCATTTTAAAAAGGTATATCGCCTCTTTGGCAGAGATACGGGAAAGGCAGAGGCGGATCTCATTTGCGTTTTTGATGAGACCGTAGACGATACAAAGCCCCTTGAGATCTTCGATCCCGAAAACACGTGGAAAACAAAGGTGCTCGAAAACTTTGTGGCAAAGGAGCTGCTCGTTCCCATATTCGAGGGTGGCAAGCAGGTCTACGTGTCGCCTACGCTTGACGAGATCCGCGCCCACTGTAAGGCGTCGCTTGATGGCATTTGGGAGGAGGTCAAGCGCTTCGATAATCCTCATAATTATTACGTTGACCTCTCACGGAAGCTGTGGGATATCAAGTACGGTATGATCAAGACCCAGCGCCACAAAACCAAAAAGACAAAATAAATGACATTTTACGCATTTTTTGATATTTCATCTTGACAACCGTAAGCACCGTTGTTATAATATTAAAGATAAATACATATTACACGCGCACACGTCGCGCAAGCGGCGTGTGCTGTCGGAGAAAGGGGTATTGCTGTGAAGACGTTGAAAAATCTAAACGTTGAATTTCTAAAGGCTGCCAATATTTCTCCCTTGTCTACTTGTCTTGGCAATGATATTGCCACCCTTTTCGATTTTCCGCAATATGTTGCTTTTCCCGGCTTTTGTGACGTGCACGTGCATTTCAGAGAGCCGGGCTTTTCATATAAGGAGACCATCAAAAGCGGTTCTATGGCGGCGGCAAGGGGCGGATACACCACGGTGTGTACGATGCCCAATCTCTCGCCCGTCCCCGATAGCCTTGTGCACCTCGGGGAGCAGCTTGATATCATTTCGCGCGATGCCGCGATAGAGGTCGTGCCGTACGGCTCCATCACCGTGCAGCAAAAGGGACAAGCTCTCTCGGATATGGAGGCTATGGCGCCCTTCGTTGCGGGATTTTCGGATGACGGTGTTGATGTGCGCTCGGATAGTATGATGCGCGCCGCGATGGAACGGGCAAGCGCGCTTGGCAAAATGATCGTGGCACACTGTGAGATCAAGTACGAGGGGATCGGGTATATCCACGAGGGTGCATATGCAAGGGAGCACGGTCACCGCGGCATCACCTCGGAGAGTGAATATTTGCAGGTCGCTCGCGATATTGGGCTGGCGAGGGAAACGGGGTGTGCTTATCACGTCTGTCACGTGTCTACCAAGGAAAGTGTGGCACTTATTCGCGAGGCGAAAAGGGAGGGCGTTGATATCACCTGTGAAACAGGCCCTCATTATCTGCTTCTTGACGACAGCTGCTTACAGGAGGATGGGCGCTTTAAGATGAATCCCCCCTTGCGCGCCTCAGCCGACCGTGAGGCACTGCTTGAGGGTATTTTAGATGGTACGGTAGATATGATCGCCACCGATCACGCGCCCCATTCCGCCGAAGAAAAGGCAAAGGGGCTTGCCGGAAGCGCTTTTGGTATTGTTGGGCTTGAAACGGCTTTCCCTGTGCTGTATACCAAGCTTGTTAAAGAGGGGATCATTCCGCTTCAAAAGCTCGTTGACCTTATGTCAACCAACCCCCGCCGTCGCTTCGGGCTCCCCGTGGGCAACGACTTCACGGTTTGGGATCTTGGCGCTGCCGTCAAGGTCGACCCCGATGAATTCCTTACTATGGGACGTGCCACACCCTTTGCGGACTGGCACCTTTTCGGCAAAAATATGCTGACCGTTCATAACGGACAGGTCGTTTATCAAAGTAAACAATAACTCACGCAATACAAAAGGAGGATGCTTTCATGGCAAAAAGAACAGACATTAAAAAGATCTTGATCATCGGCTCGGGGCCTATCATTATCGGTCAAGCCGCTGAGTTTGATTATGCGGGCACGCAGGCGTGCCTTGCACTCAAGGAGGAGGGGTACGAGGTGGTTCTGGTCAACTCCAACCCCGCCACCATTATGACGGATACCACCATTGCCGATAAGGTATATATGGAGCCCTTAACGCTTGAATATATCGCAAAGATCCTGCGCTACGAGCGCCCTGATGCCATTTTGCCCGGTATCGGCGGCCAGACGGGTCTTAATCTTGCTATGCAGCTGGAAAAGAAGGGCGTTCTTAAGGAGTGCCGCGTCGAGCTGCTGGGCACCAGCAGTGAAAGCATCGAGCGTGCGGAGGACAGAGAGCTATTTAAGGAGCTTTGCCAGTCGATCGGTGAGCCCACCATCCCCTCGGAGATCACCTATGATCTTGAAGAGGCAAAAGCGGCGGCAGCGCGGATCGGATATCCCGTGGTCCTGCGTCCCGCCTTCACCCTAGGTGGCACAGGCGGCGGCTTTGCCAATAACGAGCAGGAGCTTGAGGAGATCGGCGTAAACGCCTTCAAGCTTTCTCCCGTGCATCAGGTGCTTATTGAAAAGAGCGTCAAGGGCTATAAGGAGATCGAGTTTGAGGTCATGCGTGACAGCAAGGATCACGCCATCACCATTTGCGGCATGGAAAACGTAGATCCTGTCGGCGTGCACACGGGCGACTCCATTGTGGTAGCCCCCATCATGACCCTTAGCGATCACGATCTTAAAATGCTCAACGACAGTGCCCTTAAGATCATCAAGGAGCTGAAGATCGAGGGTGGCTGTAACGTACAGTTTGCCCTGAATCCCACTACCAGCGAATATTATCTCATTGAAGTCAATCCTCGCGTGTCGCGCTCCTCGGCGCTCGCCTCTAAGGCAAGCGGGTATCCCATCGCCCGCGTCACCGCAAAGATCGCAGTGGGTATGTCGCTTGAGGAGATCCCGCTTGCAAACACCAACGCAGCGCGTGAGCCCGTGCTTGATTACGTAGTGGCAAAATTCCCGCGTTTTCCGTTTGACAAGTTTACCAAGGCTTCTAATATCCTTGGCACGCAAATGAAGGCAACGGGTGAGGTCATGGGTATCGGCTCTAACTTAGAGGAATGCATGCTCAAATCCGTGCGCTCCCTTGAAACGGGTGTTTGCCATCTTTACAGTGCAAAATTTGACGGAATGGATCGCGAGGCTCTCCTTTCCTACGTTGGAGAATTCCACGCGGACGGCGTTTTTGCCGTGGCACAGGCGCTGCGTATCGGCGTGAGCATTGAGGAGCTTTATGAGGTCACTAAGATCACGCCCTATTTCCTTGAGTGCTTCCTGCGCATCGTTGAGATGGAAAAGAAGCTGAGCCGCGCCGTTGGTGACGTTAAGCTGCTGCACGAAGCAAAGCGAATGGGCTTCTGCGATAAATATATTGCAAAGCTTTGGAATAAGAAGGAGGACTTTGTCCTTCGCGTGCGCAAGGATCACGGGATCGTTCCCGTGTTCAGAATGGCGGATACCTTCCACACAGGCGCTTATATTCCTTATTTCTATTCTTCCTACACGGGCGAGAACGCTTCGGTCTTGACGGAAAAGAAAAAGGTCGTGGTGCTCGGTGCGGGTCCCATCCGTATCGGACAGGGTGTGGAGTTTGACTATTCCACCGTTCACGCCGTTTCCACCATTAAGGAATCGGGCTACGAGGCGATCATCATCAACAACAACCCCGAAACCGTTTCTACCGACTATACCACCAGCGACAAGCTGTATTTCGAGCCTCTCACGCCCGAGGATGTGATGAACATCGTTGATTTCGAAGCGCCCGAGGGTGTTGTGGCTTCGCTTGGCGGACAAACAGCCATCAATCTCGCACAGCCTCTCACGGATAAGGGCGTGGCGATCATCGGCACGGACTGTGCGGCAATTGAGAGGGCAGAGGATCGCGGCTCGTTCGAGCGTCTTTTGAAGGAATTGGATATTCCGCAGCCTCAGGGCTGCGCCGTAACCAAGATCGAGGATGGCGTGGCAGCCGCCGAGCGCATCGGATATCCCGTCTTGGTTCGTCCCAGCTTCGTGCTGGGCGGCAGAGCCATGCAGATCGTGTCTAACGAAAACCAGCTGCGCCATTATCTTAAGACCGCCGTTGAGGTCGATGAGGACAAGCCCGTTTTGGTCGACAAATATATCATTGGCAAGGAGGTCGAGGTCGATGCCATTTGTGACGGTCGCGACGTGTTCGTGCCCGGCATTATGGAGCTGGTAGAGCGCACGGGCATCCACTCAGGCGACTCCATCAGCGTTTACCCCACCTTCAGCGTGTCCGACAAGGTCAAGGGCACGATTCTGCAATATGCAAAGAAGCTGGGTCTTGGCATCGGGATCGTCGGCCTTTATAACATTCAGTTTATCGTTGACCAAAACGAAAAGGTCTATATCATCGAGGTCAATCCGAGATCCTCTCGCACTGTGCCGTTCCTTTCCAAGGCAACGGGATATAGCCTTGCGGATATTGCTACGAAGTGTATTCTTGGCGAAAGCCTTAAGGAGCAGGGCATCTTCGATCTCTATCCTACCGAAAAGGAGCGCTGGTACGTGAAGGTCCCTGTGTTCTCATTCAATAAGATCCGCGGACTTGATGCGTATCTCTCGCCTGAGATGAAGTCCACCGGCGAGGCGATCGGCTACGACAATAAGCTGAACCGCGCACTATACAAGGCGCTTCAAGCATCGGGCATGAAGCTTCAAAATTACGGCTCGGTGCTCGCCACCATTGCCGATTGCGATAAGGAGGAGGCGTTGCCTCTCATTCAGCGCTTCTACAACCTCGGCTTTAATATCGAGGCGACCGCGGGCACGGCGAAATTCCTTAAGAAAAACGGCATCCGCACGCACGTAGTGAAGAAGATCAGCGACAAAAGCGATGAGATCAAGGATGAGATCAGACAGGGCTACATTGCTTATGTCATCAATACCAGCAGCCTTGAATCTCAGCATGATCAGACCGACGGTGTCGAGATCCGCAAGTGTGCCACCGAAAATAACGTGTCGATCTTTACCTCTCTTGATACCGTAAGAGTCTTGCTTGACGTATTGGAGGAAACCACCCTTTGCATCTCTACCATTGATGCCTAATCTCGCCGTTACACGGCGAGAAAACGAAGTTTTTCTCGGTGACCACGTCACCGTTTTGCGAGCAAAAGCCAACAACTTTCAGACATTACTTTTAGGAAAGCATTAGGATGAAACAGGGAATTTATGAAATTTTAAGTAACACTCCATTAACTAAGGACGTGTGGCGCATGGAGCTTGGCGGAGATACCTCTGCCATCACCGCACCCGGGCAGTTCGTAAACGTAAAGTTAAACGGATTCTTTTTGCGTCGCCCCATCTCCATTTGTGATTACGACAATAGTAAGATCGTGATCATTTATAAGGTAGTGGGAAAGGGCACTGCCAAGATGAGCCTGATGCAAAAGGGAGAATGCCTTGATCTGCTCACGGGTCTTGGAAACGGGTACGATCTTACCAAGGCGGGAGAGCAGCCGCTTTTGCTTGGCGGCGGCGTGGGCGTCCCTCCGCTTTACCGCCTTGCCAAGGATCTTTTGGCTAAAGGCAAGCAGGTGTCCGTCATACTTGGCTTTAACACCAAGTCCGAGGTCTTTTACGAGAGCGAATTTCGCGCACTTGGCGCTGACGTGACTGTCACGACCGTTGACGGCAGCTACGGCACAAAGGGATTTGTGACCGATGCTATGGCGGGAAAGGATTACAGTTATTTTTATACCTGTGGTCCCGAGCCTATGCTAAAGGCGATCTTTCGCGCGGCGAAAACAAGTGGTCAGCTTAGCTTTGAGGAGCGTATGGGCTGCGGCTTTGGCGCTTGCATGGGCTGCTCGTGCAAGACCGTCACGGGCAATAAGCGCATTTGTAAGGAAGGCCCCGTGCTTGAAAAGGAGGACATCATATGGGAGAAATAAATACCAAGGTCACGCTTTGTGGCATTTCACTTGACAATCCCGTGATCCCCGCGTCAGGCACGTTTGGATACGGCTATGAGTTTGCCGAGCTTTACGATATCAACTGCCTTGGCACGTTTTCCTTTAAGGGAACGACGAAGGACGCACGCTTTGGCAATCCTACGCCGCGCATTGCGGAATGCACGGCGGGTATGATCAATGCCGTAGGATTGCAAAATCCGGGGGTAGATAAAGTAATCAGTGAGGAGTTGCCTCGCCTTGCCCGGTGCTTTCACAAGCCCGTGATGGCAAACGTCAGCGGCTTTTCTGTTGAGGATTATGCCTACACCTGTGAGCGCCTTGATAAAGAGGCGCAGGTGGGCTGGCTTGAGGTCAATGTCAGCTGCCCCAACGTCCACGGTGGCGGCATGAGCTTCGGCACTGCCCCCGAGGCTGCAGCCGAGGTCACAGCAGCGGTAAAAAAAGCCACCACCAAGCCTGTTATTATCAAGCTTTCCCCGAATGTGACCGATATCGTGTCCATTGCCAAGGCTTGTGAGGCGGCAGGTGCTGACGGCATCAGCCTCATTAATACAATGCTCGGTATGCGTATCGACCTTCGCACAAGAAGACCTGTCATCGCTAATACCATGGGTGGCTTTTCGGGCGCTGCGATCTTTCCCGTAGCGCTTCGCATGGTCTATCAGGCGGCGCATGCGGTGAAGATCCCCGTTGTCGGTATGGGTGGGGTTTCAACTGCCGAGGACGTGATAGAAATGATGCTTGCGGGCGCCACCGCCGTTGAGGTGGGCGCGGCAAACCTTGTGGATCCCTTTGCTTCAAAGAGAATTGTGGAGGATTTGCCAAAGGTTATGGAAAAATATAAGATCAGCTCCTTAGCGGAGATCATTGGAGGTGTAAAATAATGGGAAAAGACGTCATTATTGCGTGTGATTTTGACAGTGCGGAGAAAACATTTGCATTTCTTGATAAGTTTACGGGTAAAAAGCCATTTGTCAAGATCGGCATGGAGCTTTTTTATGCAGAGGGTCCCTCTATCGTTCGAGAAATTAAGAAAAGAGGGCATAAGATCTTCCTTGATCTGAAGCTCCACGACATCCCCAATACTGTAAAAAAATCTATGGCTGTGCTTTCTCGCCTTGACGTGGATATGACCAATCTTCACGCAGGCGGTACGATCCGTATGATGGAAGGGGCACTTGAAGGCTTGACACGTCCCGACGGCACCCGTCCGCTTCTCATTGCCGTAACACAGCTCACGTCAACCGACCAAGAGAGCATGGAAAACGACCTGCTTATCAAAGAACCTATCGATAAGGTCGTGATGCACTACGCACACAATGCCAAGGTAGCAGGGCTCGACGGTGTAGTATGCTCACCCCTTGAGGCAGGTAAGGTACACGACACCTGTGGTAAAGACTTTCTCACCGTCACGCCGGGCGTTCGCTTTGCCGACGGCGAGATCGGCGACCAAAAGCGCGTGATGACCCCCGCAGAAGCAAAAAGGATCGGCTCGGACTATATTGTGGTCGGCAGACCCATCACTGCAGCCGCAGATCCCGTTGCCGCCTACGAGCGCTGCGTGCTTGAATTTGTAGATTAAGGAGTGTTTTCGATGGAAGCCTATAAGAGAGAGTTTATTGAATTTTTGGAAAGCGCCGGAGTTTTGAAATTTGGCGATTTCACCGCCAAAAGCGGCAGAAAGATCCCGTATTTTGTCAACGCAGGAATGATCAAAACGGGTAGCGACATTGCAAAGCTCGGTGAGTTTTACGCGCGCGCTTACTTTGAAAAGCTGGGTGCGAAAAAGACGGTGCTTTACGGACCTGCATACAAGGGCATTTCGCTTTCCGTATCCGCTGCAGTAGCACTTTCGAAAAACGGCCTCAACGTCCCCTTCTTCTTTAACCGCAAGGAGGTAAAGGATCACGGAGAGGGCGGTGTGTTTGTTGGCTACGTGCCAACTGCGGGCGAGGAGATCGTTATCATCGAGGACGTGATCACCGCAGGCACCGCGATCCGCGAGAGCATGGAGATCCTTTCTCATCTTGAGGGCACAAGGGTTGCCGCCACCTTTATTATGGTGGACCGCAAGGAAAAGGGACAGGGAGAGAAGGGTGCGATGCAGGAGATCGAGGAGCAGTTCGGCTTCCCCGTATATTCCATCGTTGACGTTTACGATATCATCGAGTACCTTGAAGGTGATCCTGCAAACGAGGAGAACGTCACGCGTATTAAAAACTATCTTGCCGTCAACGGCGCAAAGGCATAAGCCGGGGGAATTTTCAGAATGAAAAGTGTAGTGGATATTCTTGATCTTTCACTCGAGGAAATTGATGGATTGCTTAATACGGCGCTGGATATCATTGGTGATCCCGCCAAATATGCCGACGCTTGCCGCGGCAAAAAGCTTGCCACGCTCTTCTTCGAGCCATCTACCCGTACGCGTCTTTCCTTTGAAGCGGCAATGTACGAGCTTGGCGGCAACGTCATTGGCTTTTCCTCGGCAAACAGCACGTCTGCAAGTAAGGGCGAGAGTGTAGCAGATACTGCAAGGGTGATCAGCTGTTACGCGGATATTATCGCGATGCGTCACCCCAAGGAGGGCGCACCCTTTGTTGCCTCAAAAAATGCGAGCATCCCCGTTATCAATGCAGGTGACGGCGGACATCACCACCCCACCCAAACGCTTGCAGACCTTCTCACGATCAAGCGTGAAAAGGGTAAATTTTCGGGGCTCACCGTGGGCTTTTGCGGCGACCTTAAGTTTGGGCGCACCGTGCATTCCTTGATTGCCGCACTTTGCCGCTACGAGAATATCAATTTCGTGATGGTCTCGCCCGATGAGTTAAAGCTCCCCGGGTACGTAAAAAACGAGATCCCCACGGATCGCGGCTTCACCTATACCGAAACCACCGATCTTGAAGCTGTTATGCCGACACTTGATATTCTTTACATGACGCGTGTGCAGCAGGAGCGCTTTACAGATATCGACGAGTATCTGCGTCTGCGCGACGCCTACATCCTCACACCCGATAAACTAAAGCCCGCCAAAAAGGATATGATCGTTCTGCATCCGCTGCCCCGTGTGAACGAGATCAGCGTGGCGGTCGATGCCGATCCTCGTGCGTGCTATTTTAAGCAGGTGCAAAACGGAAAATATATGCGCATGGCATTGATCCTTAAACTCTTGGGTGATGCAAAACAAGGCGCGACCACAGTGGATAAGGAGTGTGAGGATACGCTTATTTACGACCTTACGTGTGACAATCCGCGGTGCATCACCACCACCGAGCAGGAATTAAGGCAGATATTCCGCATTGTAAGCCCCAAAAATCGCGTTTGCCGTTGCGTTTACTGTGATACCAAGAAAAGGTACTAAGTATGGATAAGATCGTATCAGAGCTTCTTATATACGGCGACCTCCCCGAGGATAGCATTTTGATGCAGCTCTCGGATATTTGCCGAGAGGTAAAGGAGGAAGGCTATCAAAAGGACACGCTTGTCAAGCGTGTATATAAGCAAGTCAAGCGCCTTTTGGTGCTTGCCACGGATTACGGCTTCGACCGTAATCTTTGGCAAAATTATCTTGCCTTTTTACTGATGACGGACGAAAACCCGTTTACGCTTACCTGTGAAAAGATGGGTGTCAGAGAGGGGAGCGTCAACCATTTTGCCAAAAACGATTTTGCCGCGTTTTTTAAATTGTTCCATTATGATTTTTCTCTCCTTGAGCAAAGGCTCGGCATCGATTGCTTTACCTGCCTTGTTCAGTATCGGGCAATCGAAAAACCCGAGCTAATGTATAATAAGAGCGTTAGCGAAAGAGTACAGGAGTTATCCCTTGCGCTTGCAAATGCTACCGACGTTGACACGTTTTTTGACCGCATAACCGCATTCTACGGCGCTTATGGGGTGGGGCTGTTTGGACTCAACAAGGCATTTCGGATACAACCTGGAAACGATCATAGGGTTGTATTTCAGCCCATTAACAATATGGAAAGGGTCATGCTTTCCGATCTTGTCGGATACGAGCTTCAAAAGGAACAGCTGGTGGCAAACACCGAGGCATTTGTTTCGGGCAAGCGCGCCAACAACGTTCTCCTTTACGGTGATAGCGGCACGGGTAAGTCTACCAGCATCAAGGCGATCGTCAACGAATTTTATCCGCGCGGTCTTCGTATGATAGAGATATATAAGCATCAGTTTAAGGATCTTTCGCAGGTGATCGCACAGATCAAAAATCGTAACTATAAATTTATTATTTATATGGACGATCTGTCCTTTGAGGAATTTGAGATCGAATACAAATTCCTCAAGGCGGTGATCGAGGGCGGTGTGGAAACTAAGCCTGATAACGTATTGATCTATGCTACCTCAAACCGCCGCCACCTCATTCGCGAGACCTGGGGCGACCGTTCGGACGTTGTTTTGACCGACCAGGACGTACACCATTCCGACACGATGGAGGAGAAGCTTTCGCTCGCTACGCGCTTTGGCGTTGCCATTAATTATTCAAAGCCCACAAGAGAGGAATATTATGCTATTGTGGAGCAGTTGGCGGGGCGGCACGGTATTTCCTTGCCAAACGATGATCTCCGCCTGCTTGCAAACCGCTGGGAGATCTCTCACGGCGGCGTTTCGGGGCGTACGGCACAGCAATTCATCAACCATCTGATTGGGAAAAACGAATAGGAGAGAACGTATGCTTCCGCAATCTTAAAAACTATAGATACGTTTAAAAAAGAAAAAATGAGTGCCCTAGAGCGTCACTCTAAAGGACAGTTTTCAGAAACACGGCATATCTCGAAAGATATCTGCCGTGTTTTTGCATTTGTGACCACAAATGCAGTGCTTGTCAGGAAAATTGACAAGGCATAGATGAACATAAAAATGGCTCCCTTATGTAAAGGGAGCTGTCGCGAAGCGACTGAGGGATTGTTTTTAGCGTAAATCTAATCTTCTACAATCCCTCCGTCACGGCAAGCCGTGCCACCTCCCTTTACACAAGGGAGGCTTTTTTCTACCTCCCGGAAGGTAAAAATGTATAAATTTTACTAAACGTATTTACATACCGCAAAACTTGTGATATAATATACGTGCCAAACAATCTTAATATTCATGGTTATAGGTCTTTTTCTCGTTATGGGATAACTATAGCTTTTTTTGCTATACAATTAAGCAAACTCGTTTTGGTAAAAACGCTGCTCCTGCTTGATTGTATAGAGAACCTATGCTATGAAGAGATTGTTTGGCGACAATTGGAGTTGGCGTTTTTCGGTGCGGTAACTCCGGTTGCCGCACTTTTTGTTTTTATCAATATATAACAAAGGAGTTTATCAAAATGGAAAATAAAAATCTCGTTCGTTTCCTACTTACCTTTTTCCTTGGATGGATCGGAAGTATTATTATCAATCATTCTGAGTTAAAACCCGAGGGATATACTTCCAGAACACTCGCCTATATTTTCCTCACAATGATTACGTTTGGAATTTATGGATTGGTAGCATCTATATGCAATCTTACTTTTGATCCTTCAAAGGGCAAAGTTATAGGCTACAAGAAGGATTAAAGGAAAAGCGCCTTTAGTTCATTTTTTTGATATGCCGTAGACCGAAATATCGATATATCAAAATTTCAGGTGGCTGTGTCATTGACACAGCCACCTTTCACTCTGACGGTATTATATTTTCAAAGCTGTCCTTAAGAATACAACGCATGTGGCACTCGTTTTTTTAAAACAATCGCAAGAACGCCTGTTCCGCAGCCGCAAGCTCGTCCTTTTCCAGTATTAAATAACAAACGTAACCGTTTTTGCTCAAGACCGCGGCGTTTTCGTAGCGCGACAGTTTTGCCGAAAGCTCTTCACTCGGATAGAGCTCTAAAAGAGAGGAAATAGACTCTTTTTCACTTGCAATATAATCCCTGATGCGGTTCTCCACCGTCTTGGCGTCACCATGGGATTCTAACCGAAAGACACCGATCTCCCGTCCCTCGTCAATATAGATGCGCACCTCATCCGTTTGCTCATCAAGATCAAAATTGCTTTCCTCAAAATCATCATCGGCAAGCACAAGTGCTTCTCTTTCTTCTGCGCAGGAGAGTAAGGCTTCAGATACCGTACCCATATCAGGCGTACTTTCCTTGTGATTACAAGCACAAAGGAGCAGTAAAAGCGCTAATGTTAGTAGTAAGGCTCTTTTCATTTTTCTCCCCTGATCTCGCACTCATATTTTTTAAGGTTTTCAAATATCACCGCATAGGCATCGTGAGTCAGATGAATGCCGTCCTCGCTATAACAATATTCTGGGGCAAGATACCCCTCGGCATCCTTTAGTGGCGTTGCGGCATCAACAAAAACCAAATTGCGGCGCGCTGCGATCTCTGCGATTGCGCCGTTGGCACGGTCTACCATCTCATTGGTGATAACGCTCGAGCCACGCCCAACGGGAAAGATCGATTGTAAAACGATCACAGTTTCGGGCGATGCGGCTGCAATGGCATCTATTAGTTTTTCATAGTAAAGGGAAAAGGTTTTTAAATCATTGCGATAATAATAAACCCCGTAGTCAATACCTAACGTGATCACAAGATATTTTGGGCGCACCGTAGCAGCCGCTTTTGCGATGGTCATTTCCTCGCCGTTTTGTGGGCATACGATCTTTTCATACGTGATGCGGGAGCTTAAATTCAAATAACGGTTTTTACTTACCCAAATCTGCTTGGATGAAGCGCCGCCTGTAAGGGGCGCTCGGGAAAGCATATGCGCGGTGGTGGAGTCTCCAAGGAAGGTAAGTGAGTCAATAAATGCAGCATCAGACAGCTCTTGCTCATCTCCCGTGACAGCTGAAACACTACCACAGCTGCAAAAAACAAGCGTTAAAAGGCATAGTAAAGATATAAAAATACGGTTAAAGCGCATGAGAAAGCCTCCTTTAACTTTAACCGTATTATGTGATATTATTTTTTCTTGTATACACTGATATATTTGGATTCCTCGCGTGTAATACGCTTGATCCTGCCCTTGAAATACAGGAACACGCCTATAATGACAGCGTAAAGAAGCGTAAGGATCAAGTAAAGGATCAGCGCACCGGCGGCTGATTGTCCTTGCGCTTTGTTTGGCAAAAACAAGAAGCACCAAATACTTGCCATGGTAATGGCATAATGTAAAATAACTCTTGTCCACAGGCTCATTTTTTCGTATTGAAGCAACTTGTTTGCAGCAGAAAAGCCAAGGGAAAACGGCAAGATCAGCATCAGAGCCACGGGATGCATTGCGCGTGTGATATCGTCACTGATAAGCCAAAACAAAAAGATCAGCAAAAAAGTGGTTATGGTATAATACACGCAGGCATTTAAAAATATTTTTTTGAAATTGTGATTTTTCTTCATGTTTTGAGCCTCACTTTGAAATTCTTTTCTTATTTTAACATAAATACATCAAATTGACAATACCCTTGGACAAATTTCATTTTAAGAGCATAGGTGTTTGATTGACAGCAGGCGAGAAAAGTAGTATAATAATGATATCATCAATCACGGAGGTCGCTATGAAAAAAATTTTGGCGGTTGACGGCAATAGCGTTGTAAACCGCGCCTTTTACGGCGTGCGTCCGCTTTCCAATAAAGAGGGATTTCCTACAAATGCACTGTTTGGCATGGTGGGGATCCTGGAAAAAAACCTTGAAAAGGTAAAGCCCGATTATGCGATGATCGCTTTTGATTTAAAAGCACCTACCTTCAGGCACAAAATATATGTCGACTATAAGGCGGGAAGGAGACCTGCCCCTGAGGATCTGCTGATGCAAATGCCGATGGCAAAGGAACTGGCAGCCGCCCTTGGATTTGTTTGCCTTGAAAATGAAGGATATGAGGCAGATGATATCTTGGGAACGATTGCTGCATTCGGGAGTGAAGCGTGTGAGGTCTATCTTTTAACGGGTGATCGCGACGCGCTACAACTCATTTCGGATCGTGTTCACGTGTTGCTGCTTACCAACACCGATACGATTGATTATACGCGGGAGCGCTTCTTTGAAAAATACGGTGTGGATGCCACGCAGTTTGTTGATGTCAAGGCGTTGATGGGTGACAGCTCTGACCATATTCCCGGTGTTCCGGGAATTGGTGAAAAAACGGCGCTCAAGTTAATTGCTGAACACGGCACGCTTGATGGCGTATACCGTGATCTTGAAACGGCAAAGCTCACCCCTTCGGTTCGTCAAAAATTATCCGAGGGGAAGGAAAGCGCTTATTTATCACAAAAGCTTGCTACCATCTGTCGCTCTGTACCGATCAGCTCTGATCTTGAGAACTATTCGTATAACGGTTTTCACCGTGCCGCGCTTTTGAAATTATTTACGAGATTTGAGTTTAATGCATTTGTTAAGCGCTTCGGACTTACACAAGCGCCCCAAGCTCTTGATACAGGTGAGAATACCGAGGTGAAAATTCTGACACAGGCAGATGCGGCGCAATTCGCAAAGGAATTTGTGTTTGATGTAAACGAGCAGGGTGCGTTTGTGTGTGATGGAAAAACGGTTGGCAAGCTTGCGGATAAGGATGCTGTGGTGTCCTTTGTCAAGCAAAGTGATGCCACTATCATTTGTCACGATGCAAAGCGCATTTATAAGGAGCTTGAAAAGCAGGGAATTTCTTGGCGAGGCTGTGACTTTGATACCATGCTCGCGGCATACGTATTAAATCCTTCGGAAGGAAACTTTGATCTGCCGCGCCTGTCCCTGGCGTACCTCGGAGAACAACTAAAAGCATCTCCCATGCACCTAATGAGCGTTTTTTCGCTGAAGTCGGAGCTTTTGGGTCGCATTCGTGACCTTGATGCAGAGGATCTGCTTCATCAAATCGAAATGCCGCTGTGTCGCGTGCTTGCTGATATGGAGCTTGTTGGCTTTTGTGTGGATGGCGAGGGACTTGCGACGTATGGCAAACAGTTATCCGAGGTAGCGGAGCAGCTCTCACGCCGCATCTACTTTGCGGCGGGCGGGGAATTTAATATTAATTCGCCAAAGCAATTAGGAGAAGTCCTTTTCGAGCGCCTTGGCTTGCCACACGGTAAGAAAACAAAAACGGGGTATTCCACTAACGCAGAGGTTTTAGAAAAGCTTCGTGCTTATCATCCCATCATTGAGGATATCCTTGACTACCGACAGGTTACAAAGCTGAACAGCACGTATGCCGAGGGACTTCAAAAGCAGATTGAGGCGGATGGCCGCATTCACACTGTCTTTAAACAAACAGGAACTGCGACAGGACGTCTTTCTTCTGCCGAACCAAACCTGCAAAACATTCCGATCCGCACGGAGTTAGGAAAGGAATTAAGGCGCTATTTTATCTCAAAAAACAGCAATTATATATTAATTGATGCAGATTATTCGCAAATTGAACTGAGATTACTCGCCGCTATGGCGAATGACGCAGCGATGATAGAGGCGTTTGAAAGTGGCGAGGATATCCATGCTGCAACGGCTGCGAATGTTTTTTGTGTGCCTTTGTCATCAGTAACAACGGAGCAAAGAAAGCGCGCAAAGGCTGTCAATTTTGGAATACTGTACGGCATGGGTGCGCATAGCCTCTCGGAAGATCTTCATATTTCAATGGCTCAAGCAAGAGAATATATTGCAAACTATTTTGCCGCCTATCCTCAGATTGATGCGTACTTGAAGAATGTGATTGCGCAAGCTAAAGAAAACGGGTATGTTACCACACTCTTTGGTCGCCGTCGCTATATTCCGGAGTTAAAAATGCAAAACAAAAATATGCAGCACTTTGGGGAGCGCGTGGCGATGAATAGTCCAATTCAAGGAACGGCGGCGGATATCATCAAAATTGCTATGATCCGCGTTGATACACGCCTCAAAGAGATGAACCTTGATGCGCGGCTGGTCTTACAGGTGCACGACGAGCTGATCATTGAGGCGCATAAGAGCGTTGCCGATGAAGCCATGGATATCTTGATCAGTGAAATGGAAAATGCGGTAAAACTTGCGGTATCGCTTAATGTTGGCGTTGCGAAGGGAACAAATTGGTATGACAGTCATTGACAGAAAAAGCGGTGTCTTGATGCACGTTTCTTCACTGCACGGTGAGTATTCTGTCGGCTCATTTGGAAAACCCGCCTTTGAATTTGTGGATTTCCTTGAAAAAAGCGGATTTTCCTACTGGCAGGTGCTACCGTTTTGTATTCCCGATGCGTACAATTCTCCTTATAAGTCAGAGGCGTCTTTTGCGGGAAATGTTTATTTTATAGATCTTCCGCTGCTTGCTGACGAGGGGCTTTTGACTGCAGTAGAGTTGGAAGGCGCCAAGCAAAAATCGCCCTTTGCGGTGGAAAGCAAGCGTTTGGCAGGGGAGCGCGAGGCGCTTTTACGTATCGCTGCCTCGCGTGCCCAAAATCAAGCGGAAATACTCTCTTTTATTAAGGCACGTCCGCAACTCGATAACGCTTGCCGCTTCCTTGCCTTAAAGCGCGCCAATAATGGTTTACCGTGGCAAGAATTCACCGTTTTTGAGTATGACGAGGGGGACTATTTCTATTTTGCCTTTACGCAGTTTTATTTTCTGAGGCAATGGCAAGCGGTGAAATCCTACGCTAACGCCAAGGGCATTGAAGTGATCGGAGATATTCCTATTTATGTCGCCGCTGACAGTGCGGACGTTTTTGGCAATCAAGAGCAGTTTTTACTAAATGAGGAAGGACATCCCACCGCGGTGGCAGGAGTCCCGCCTGATTATTTTGCGGTTGATGGGCAGCTCTGGGGCAATCCGCTTTATAATTGGAAGCAAATGAAGAAAGATAACTTTTCTTGGTGGCGCGAGCGCCTTTCATTTATGCTTGAGATGTTTGATGGCGTGCGCATCGACCATTTTCGCGCTTTTGAGGCTTTTTGGAGCGTGCCCGCTAACGCTAAAACCGCCAAGGAAGGGAAATGGGTCAAAGGGCCCGGTATGGCGCTGATAAATGCTTTAAAGCAGGTGGCAGGAAATAAACTGATCATTGCCGAGGATCTTGGTGATATCACCGATGCCGTGAAGCGTCTGGTGAAGAGCAGTGGATTTCCCGGCATGCGGGTATTCCAGTTTGCTTTTCTTGGCGACCCCGCAACGCCGCACTTGCCGCATGCGTATGAGCAGAACTGTGTTGCTTACACAGGCACACACGACAACAATACCTTGCTTGGCTACGTTTGGGAGCTTGATGATGCAACCAGAACCGGGATGCTTGAATACTGTGGCTATACCGACGCCGATTGGGATAAGGGCTATGACGCAATTTTGCGCACCATGATGCAATCCCATGCAGGTCTTGTCATGTTTCCCATTCAAGATCTGCTCGGATTCGGTTCTGACACTCGCATGAACACCCCCGGCAAGCCCGATGGTAACTGGGGCTACCGTATAACCCGGGAACAGTTAAAGAGGCTTAACGCCGCAAAATATCGCCGTTTTAACGAGCTTTACGGCAGATTGTGAGGAAAGATATGGACGAAAAAAGATTTGAACGCATTTATAAGCAGGGCGTTATGGACGTTTTGGAAATTTGGGTGGACCGCGAAACGGGTGTAAACTACATATTCCGCCAAAGCGGCTATGCAGGGGGCATCACGCCCTTGCTTGACCGTGAGGGAAAGCCGGTTGTGTCACCCATCACAAAGTAAAAGAGGGGGGCTGTCTCATAGCATTAACAAATTGTGAACGTTATGTGCAACCCTATCAAAAAAATCAAGGCCATTCAAGTGATGACCTTGATTTTTTTGTTGCTTTTGTATATGGATCTATCTCAGAAAATCAATTTGGGGACAGCCTCTTGCTATTTAGAGAACTGAAAGATCTTCCATATTGATTGTAACTGTTTTGCCTGTGGGATAATGTTGTGCGGCATGCTCCAAGAGCCATTGGCTATGCTTATATTGCCGAACGATCGCAACGGGCTTCTCTCTCCCCGGAACTGCAAACCGTTCAGTCGCCTCAAAGCGTTGCTTGCCCGTGGGCCAAAGTACGATTTTTGGAGAAATCTTTTCATAGAACGGAATAGAGCCACCAGCAACGCCGTGATGTGTCGCCTGTAGCACGTCGCTTTTTAAATAATCGCCGTAAACCTCAGTCATTGGCTCCACAAGATCCCACCAAGCGTCACAGGTCGCTAAATAAGTCTTCCCACCCTTAAAGGTAAAGCGCACACAAAAGGAGTTTTGGTTTGTGGTTTTCATGGGACGCGGCCAAAAATCCTCCCAAGTCATCAAAAATTCCGCCTCGCACCCCGGCAGCAGTAGCTTTTGACCCGTGTGCATCACCCATCTTTTCGTGTTTGGGAAATGCTCGTCTAAGATTTTTATCATGCGTGTTTCCCAACTCAGCTGCGCCGCTTCCGCTGCGCACCAGGGGGACGCGAGATCGGGGAAATTGTAGCCAAACAGGGAAAGCTCCACGCGGTCGCCGTATTGAAGAAGAAATTCCTGGCACAGATGAATGTGGTCGTGGTGCGCGTGCGAAATAAGCCACGCTGTAATATGGGGCTTTTCGTGGTCAGCGGGCTTGTGAGTATAAAGAAATTCAAGTAGTTCATCATTATTGGCATCATTTTTTTTGCCACCGTCAATAATTACAAAGCTCCCGTCAGCAAGCGTAATGACGTTTGATAGTCCGCCCTCGTAATCCGAGTTTGCAAGCGCCATCTGGGAAACGGTTAAGGGGTGATCACCCGTATTGTCGGGCGCTTTTGTTTCGGGCAGATACCCCCGCACGCCTCCAATTACACGCAATTCGCCAAAAACGGGATAAAAGCACAAATGCACCTCGCGCTCCTTGGTGATATAAGTAGCAAAGCGATTGTCATTAATGCGGTTTTCGGCGTAAAGGCTAAAACCTGCATCGATCAGCCCCTTTAAATAGGTGTTATATTGTGGCAATGTCACCTCT
The DNA here is from genome assembly GCA_045596505.1 of Eubacteriales bacterium. Taxonomy (GTDB): domain Bacteria; phylum Bacillota; class Clostridia; order Oscillospirales; family CAG-272; genus Firm-07. Next base: position 16,712 of record JAZOCO010000074.1, on the reverse strand, counting down.
TTAAAAAGGACGATAGAACTTTTATTATTTTTGATATCATAATATTCCGCGAAGGTCAGTCCTTCACCAAGGGATAGGATAAGGTCTTTCATATAAATTTAACTCCTTTGTTTTGAAAGCTTACAAATTTTCATTTTTGGGCAATAGCTTTAAGATCTCAAAAATGCTTTTGATGGGTATCAGTTCAATTTCGGTCTTTATCTGGCGTTTTTCAAGGTTACGGTAGGGAACAACGGCACGCTTGAAGCCAAGCCTTGCTGCCTCCTTTACGCGGTATTCAAGACCCGATATGGCACGGCACTCACCCGAGAGTCCAAGCTCGCCCATGGCGATCAGGTCGTCGGGCACGGTGCGGTCGGTCAGAGAGGAAATAAGTGCCATGGCAAGTGCAAGGTCAGAGGCGGGCTCGTCAAGGCGCATGCCGCCGATCACGTTGATATAAACGTCATTTGCCGAAAAGCGAAGCCCAAGGCGCTTTTCAAGGACAGCAAGAATAAGGCAAAGGCGGTTGTAATCTATGCCGTTTGAGGTGCGGCGCGGCGCGGGGAAAGCGGTTGCGGTGACAAGCGCCTGAATCTCTGCAATAAGGGGGCGCGTACCCTCCATCGTGCAAACTGCGCAATTTCCCGAGGTGTTTTGCGGTCTTCCTGCAAGTAGCATTTCGGAGGGGTTTTGCACCTCGGAAAGCCCTTCGTCGGTCATTTCAAATACGCCGATCTCATTGGTAGAGCCATATCGGTTTTTGATCGCACGAATAATGCGGTAGGTCTGCTGACGTTCACCCTCAAAGTAGAGTACGGCGTCCACCATATGCTCAAGAAGCTTTGGCCCCGCAATGCTACCTTCTTTATTCACGTGACCTACTAAGATCACCGAAATATTATCTGTTTTTGCCTTGTTGATCAGCGCAAGCGCACTTTCTCTTACCTGTGTTACAGCCCCTGCAGTGGAGGAGATGTTCTCGCTGTAAATGGTTTGGATCGAGTCGATGATAGCAACGTCGGGCTTTGCGGCGTCAATCTCCTTTAGGATCTTTTCAATGTTTGTTTCGGTGAGAATGGAAAGATTCTCACCCTTGACACCGAGGCGTTCGGCACGCAGCTTAAGTTGCCCGCTTGATTCCTCGCCTGAAACGTAAAGCACACGGCGATGTGATCCTAAAATGTCCGATATCTGCATCAAAAGTGTGGATTTGCCAATCCCCGGCTCGCCGGAAAGGAGAACCACGGAACCAAGCACTAACCCGCCGCCAAGCACGCGATCAAGCTCAAATAATCCGGTTGCAGTCCGAATGTATGAGGGCATTTCCAGCTCCTTATAGGGTGTGGCGTGATGCTCACCTGTACGCGCTGTGAGAGAGTGGCGTGCGGCAGCGGGAGAGATTACCTTTCGTTCATCTGCCACCACATCCTCCACAAAACTGTTCCAAGCACCGCAGCTGGGGCACTTGCCAAGCCATTTTGGAGATCGATAGGTGCATTCTGTACAGATATAGATCGTTTTTAAGCCTTTCATTTTAACCTCCGCGCTTAGCCGCAAGGGAATCGAACACACAAGCCCTGCGGCGGTAAATTTTCGCGTGTTTTGGCGTGGCGTGACTCGAAAAGTCCGCACTTTCCCGCGCCCCGCCCCGCAAAAATCCATCAAAAATTTTCTCACCGCAGGGTGGAACAGTTTTCACCTCGCAAATATTTAGGCAAGACAAAGCGAAAAGCCGAAGCAATATGCGGATATTACGAGGCTTTTTGCTGATGGATAGACAAATATTTGCAGGCGAAAACCTTATGTGTTCGATTCCCTTGCGGCTAGGCAAGAGTGAATAATCCGAACCCGCCCTCAAGCCTTGCTTTTTCGCGCTTTCGGCACTTATCGCTCTTACAAAGTCCACACTTGTCGGTTGTGCCTACCTGATCGCATACTACGTTTATTATAAAGGCGCATCACAAAAAAGTCAAGCAACATGTGACAAAAAAGAACTGTTTGTCGGAAAACCTCCGAAAAAAAGTCACACACATACAAGTGATAACAAAATCTTTTAAAATCCCACACAAAATCTTTTAAAATCCCGCCTTCCCCCCTTGGCAAGCAATAAATTTTATGCTATAATTAAACGTTGTGAATAAAATTTATTTAGACCGCAGAAAGAGAGGTTTGGTTATGATACGCGAGGATCTGCGTAATATTGCCATTATTGCCCACGTTGACCACGGCAAGACCACGCTGGTTGACCAGATGCTGAAGCAAGGCGGCATTTACCGCGAAAATCAGGAGACCGTCACGCGCGTGATGGATTCGGGCGATATTGAAAAGGAGCGCGGCATTACCATTTTGGCAAAAAACACTGCCGTACACTATAAGGACGTAAAGATCAATATTGTGGACACGCCCGGTCACGCCGACTTTGGCGGCGAGGTGGAGCGCGTGCTGAAAATGGTAAACGGCGTGATTTTGCTGGTGGATGCGGCAGAGGGGCCAATGCCTCAAACGCGCTTCGTGCTACAGCGTGCGCTTGAGCTAAACCACCGCGTGATCGTGGTGATCAATAAGATCGACAAGCCCGACGCTCGTCTTGGCGAGGTGGAGGACGAGGTGCTCGAGCTTCTCATCGACCTCAACGCCTCAGACGAGCAGCTTGACAGCCCCATTCTTTACTGCTCGGGACGTGCGGGCACGGCATCGCGCGAGCCTGATGCCGAAGGCACCGATCTTTCCCCTCTTTTTGACACCATTCTTGACTATATTCCCGCGCCCGAGGGTGACGACGAGGGAGAGCTACAGTTGCTTGTTTCCTCCATTGACTATAACGATTACGTTGGGCGTATCGGCATTGGGCGCATTGAGCGCGGTGTGCTAAGACAAAACCAGGACGCACTTATTTGCAACTACCACGCTAAGGAAGCGCCCAAACGCACCAAGATCGTGTCGATCTACCAGATCGACGGCCTTAACCGCGTACCCGTGGAAACGGCAAAGATGGGCGACATCGTTTGCTTTTCGGGCGCCGCCTCCATCACCATAGGCGACACCATCACGGCAACCACCGACCCCACCCCCCTTGAATTTGTCAAGGTAAGCGAGCCGACGATGGAAATGACCTTTGCCGTGAATACCAGCCCGTTAGCCGGCAAGGAGGGCAAATTTGTGACCTCGCGCCAGCTACGCGAGCGCCTGTACCGTGAGACCATGCGCGACGTATCACTGCGCGTGTCGGACGGTGACACCACCGATGAATTTAAGGTGGCGGGCAGAGGCGAGATGCACCTTTCCATTCTCATCGAAAATATGCGCCGTGAGGGATATGAGCTTTGTTGCTCAAATCCGCGTGTGCTTTTTAAGGACGTTGACGGGGTAAAATGCGAGCCGATGGAAAAGGTGATGCTTGACGTGCCCCTTGAATACGTGGGACCTGTTGTGGAAAAGCTGGGCGGACGCAAGGGCGATCTGCTTGAAATGCACCCCTTGGGCGATCGCACGCGCATCGAGTATCTCATCCCCTCGCGTTGCCTGATCGGCTACCGTTCCGAGTTTTTGACCGCTACACACGGTGAGGGCGTCATCAACACCCTCTTTGACAGCTACCAACCCTATCGCGGCGAGATCCCCATGCGCTTTACGGGTGCATTGGTGGCATCCTGTGATGGAGAAACCACCCGTTACGGTCTTTTCCACACACAGGAGCGCGGCAATCTGTTCGTTGGGCCGCAGACCAGAGTTTACGAGGGTATGATCGTGGGTATGAACCCTAAAAACGACGACATTGCCGTAAACCCCTGTGCGGAAAAGAAGCTGACAGCCATTCGATCCGCGGGTGCAGATGAAAAGCTGCTTCTCACGCCCCCTGTGATCTTTTCACTTGAGGAGGCCATTGAATTCATCACGGATGACGAGCTGATCGAGGTCACCCCTAAGTCGATCCGCTTGCGCAAAAAGATCCTTAACACCGAGCTGCGTATGAAGGAGACCATGCGCTTGCGCCGCGCGATGCAGAAGACGTAAAACGATCTATAATTCATTAGTCAAGGAACGGTACGCAAAAAATGTGTGCCGTTCTTTCCTTTTGTCACATTTGCATCACCACCTGCATAGAATACTACGGAACGCTAATTAGGGGGGGCAACATGGAACGATATACATCAAAGGAACGGCAGAGCGTACCGCAAAGCAGTGCCTTTGCAAGGGACATTTACCGTGCTTTTATAGACGAATTGCAGGCAATGACCTCTTATGTGCAGGGTGCGATGACCCTTGCGCGTCATTTGCCTGCCGTGGCAAAGCTTTTTGATGAGATCGCGCGTGTGGAAATGTCACACTACCAGCAGCTGGGGCAGCTTTTACTCCACCTCGGTATCACGCCAAGCCTTAACACAAGACTGCGACAGGAGTCTATGAGGCTGGGGCTTGACGCCACCACCGAGGCATCGCATTTGGCACGACGTATGATGCACGATAAAATAAAGGACGAGGAACGGGGGGCAGCAGAATATCGGCGACTTGCCAAGAGCACTGCCGAGCAGCGTGTTCGTGATATGCTGCTTGCAATTTCCGAGGAGGAGCGCGAGCACGCCATAGCACTAAGCGGGATGCTTGCGCGCTTTGAAAGATCTTAATTTCTCGTACCGTTTACCTATTTTCGTATAAAAAATCGCTTAATCGGGCACAATAAAGGCATTATTTTAAGGAGGCTCGATATGACGGATATCAGAAAATGCGGGATCGTTGGGGTTGGAAACGTGGGGGCAACCACTGCGTTTTCTCTGATGAAAAGCGGTTTGTTTTCGGAAATGGTACTGATCGACATTGACCGCAAGCGTGCAGCGGGAGAGGCGGCAGATCTTAATCACGCGTTGCCCTTTCTTGCACCTATGGAGATCCATGCGGGAGATTACGGAGATCTTAAAGACGCAGGGCTTGTGATCATCACTGCGGGTGCCGCACAAAAGCCAGGGGAAACGCGCCTTGATCTGGTGCGCGCCAACGCCCGTGTTTTTGATACCATTACCCGTGAAATTTGCAAATACAACACCGAATGCATCATTTTGGTGGTCACCAATCCCGTGGACGTGCTGACTGAGGTGACGCGTCGCCTATCGGGCTTCCCTGCCGAGCGCGTGATCGGCTCGGGTACTGTGCTTGACACAGCACGCCTTAAGCACCTGCTGGGCAAGCAGCTCGGCGTGGATAGCCGCAACGTGCATGCTTTTATTATTGGGGAGCACGGCGACAGCGAGTTGCCTGTTTTCAGCAGTGCGAATATTTCGGGAATCGACCTTAACTGCTTTCAAAAAAACGGTGCGGAGCCCCTCGCTAACGAGACGCTGCACGAGCTTTTTGTGAAGGTGCGCGATGCCGCCTATGGCATCATTGAAAGCAAGGGAGCGACCTATTACGCCATTGCCGAGGCTGTGCGGCGTATCGTAACGGCGATCGTTCGCGACGAAGACACGATCTTACCCGTATCCGTTTCGCCAAACGGGTATTATGGGCTTTATGACGTTTCCATCAGCTTGCCTGCGGTGGTTGGACGCCGTGGCATTATGCGCGTGCTTGAAACACCGCTTTCGGCAGAAGAGATGCGGCTGCTGCACGCATCCGCCGCGCAGATAAAAGAAGCCCTTGAAGGGCTTGATCTTGAACTATAAACACCAACACGTAACGAAAAAACAATATAACACCCGACGTATCCGAACACGGTTGTGTCGGGTAGCTAAAAGCACGAGGCTCGGCAAACCGCCGACAGCCTCGTGCTTTTTACTAATCAGGCGCGCTGCGCGCGGCGGATCGCCGCCGAAACCGCCTCGTTTGCGTTTACCATTTCAAGATGCAGCCCCATTTGCCGACGCGCAATGACCGCAAACAATTCGTGTGCAAAGTCAGGGCCGATCTCCTTCACGTCCGCAAAGTCAAGCGTGACAAACGAAAAGCCGTCGATCATATCGCCAAGGCGCCTTGCCTCGGAGCGAGAAACGGGATATCCGCCGCCAAACATGCGCGAAACGGGCAGCTCAGTGCGGACAAACCCCTCCTCGGGATCTATGTAACGCGCCATCACCTCTCCCAAATCTCGTGTGGTATCGTTTGCAAGTGCCATTTGCACAGCCGTGCCGCGGAAGCGCTCACCGCTTGACTCCTGCCCGTCCTCGTCACTCATCGTAAACAACGTAGCATCCGAGCGAATGGCAAAATGGTCCATCAAGCGTGCGGTAAAGAAAATGCCCTGCCCCATATGTGTGTCCGGCAAAGAGGTGTAACCGCCCGTGTAGAGCAGCGCTGCAGCCTCAGCGGCGGTGATGCTCTCCCCCGTTTCCTCGCGCTCGGTTTGCTGGATGCGGCGGAAAATACCAACGCCGTTATCGAGCACACCGACGATGGTGGAAAGACGGCTGCGGTTGACAACACAAACGATCGCCGATGCGTTTGCGTGCTCTATTGCATTATTCAGCATAGCCGTGATCGCATAGCGCCATATTTTTTGCACTCCTAAGGGCAGCTCCTCGAGAAGTGGTGCGATATCGCGGTTATAGATACGGTCCTCCGAGCTTTCCTTAGAGGTGTCGATGGTAAAGCGGGTGGTCTCATAAACGATGCGGTACGGCATAGAGCCACCAACACGCTCAAGCTCGCCGGCGTCCTGCAAACGATTGATATAGTTATACACAGTAGAGCGCGACAGTGAGAATGCCTCCATAGTCTTGGAAACGAAGTCGGGATCCTCCTCAAAAATGCGCTGCAGCAAGTATTTTTCGGCAAGCAATCTTTCACTCTTTTTCATATAAGACCTCCAATATACGACTATACTCAGTATATCACATTTTTCCATTTTGTCAATATATTTTTCCAATTTTTATTTATATAATTTCTATATATTAAGCCTTTCTTGTTGAATTTTAACAACGCCCCTATATATTTTTCTTGCTTTCGGCGATTTTCGCACATTTTTCCGGCACAGTAAGGGTAGCAAGACGCAAAAGAAGATCTGAAAACGGCAAAAGAACAAGAATACCGGCAAGATTAAATAGGGTGTGCGTTAGTGCCACCCCACCTTCACTCAAGGGGACGTTCACCACGAGAACACCAAGATAGCGCAGAATATAAAAAACTGTCAAAAAGATCACCGTGCTCAAAACGTTGAAATAAAGATGCACCAGCGCCGCACGCCGTGCGTTTGGCTCAGTGCCAAGTCCCGATAACAGCGCCGTGGCGCACGTGCCGATATTCTGCCCCATGATGATGGGCACTGCGATCCCCAGCTTGATCGCACCCGTGGCAGCGAGCGCCTGCAAAATGCCAACCGAAGCCGAGGAGGATTGAATGATAGCAGTGAGAAGCGCGCCTGCTAAAATACCGGCAATTGGGTTTTCCAGTGTTAACAGGATCTCTCCAAATGCCGCGTTTTCAGTGAGGGGTGCCACAGCCGAACTCATCGCCTCCATACCGCCAAACAAAATGCCAAGCCCCGCCACCCCTTGACCGATCTGCTGTAATTTTTCCGCTTTCCCAAACAAAAGAAGCATCACACCCGCAGCGGCAAGCAATGGGGAAAGCGCCTCGGGCTTTAGTAACGCAAAAAGAGGCGCACTTCCCGAAACACCCGAAAGCGACAGCAGCCAAGCTGTGATGGTGGTGCCAAGATTTGCGCCCATAATGACCCCAACCGCGCGCCGAAGCGTCATAATACCCGCATCAACAAATCCTATTACCATTACGGTGGTAGCACTGGAGGATTGGATCGCCGCCGTGACCAGTGCGCCGAAGATCACACCGCGTATCGGTGTGCGGCACATGCGTGCAAGTATCTTCTCCATTTTGCCGCCGGAGAGCGCCCGCAAGCTTTTCCCCATTACGGTCATTCCGTAAAGAAAAAAGGAGAGCCCGCCTATAAATTGCAAAACGTACGTCATTTTACCCCTCTTTTTTGATTTATTCCCAGTGTTAGTATGTGCCGCACCCGCCAAAACGCGCACGGTAATTTGAGGAACAAGGGCAAAGGCACGCCTCTTGCGTACCACAAAGGGGAGCACCATAAAAGTGCTCCCCCGTGGTCTTTCTTTACTGATTACTTGTTCTGTGCACCCATACCCTGCTCGTAGGACTCGATCATCTTCTTGACCATTTGGCCACCGATGGAGCCTGCCTGACGGGCGGTGAGGTCGCCGTTGTAGCCCTGGTTAAGGTTTACGCCGACTTCATTTGCTGCCTGCTGCTTGAATTGCTCAAGAGCCTGCTTAGCCTGCTTGTTAGCCATTTTGTTCTCCTTCGTTCCGTCCTCGCCATCGGCTCACATCTGCTGTGAGGGCGCGGCAAGCGCGGAACCTTTCAATCTATTTTCAAGAGCGCTGCTCGCCAACCGATTGCTGCATTTGCCTCCGCGTTGCGGCTGCGAGCAGCGATTTCAGTGTGCGTTTTCACGCTCCGAAATATATTGTGCACCACTTAAAAAACTTTATGATTGGCAATTTTTATGTTGAAAATTTGCGCTTTTTTTCAGCATAGCTAATGTCTATCATTTATTTATATCGGTGATCGTCATACGGTTTAGATACTACTTATAGGTCGAGCGATACATGACCGTTGGCGGTGTAATAAGCTCACTAACGCGGGTGCGATTTTGGCACAATCGAGCCCATACTTTTCGCGCCGCCCTTCTCTACATTTATATATACGTACGCGAAACTGCCATTCCTGCTTGTTATGAGTAGGCAAGGAAGTCGAACACATAGGGTTTTCACCTGCGGCTACGAAAAACTGCCATTCCCTTTTCGTGAAGTGCAAGCAAAGCAAAAAACTCAAGCACCGGCGCATCTTTTTTCGAAAAATGCTCGTCTTTTTCATACTTTTTGCTAAAAAAACGCAAAAAAACGAATACGTTTTCAAAAAAGGGGTTGACAACGCGTGTTTTATTAACACCCGAGCAGGTACCTGCCGTTGCAGTCGATGCCACACCCGCCGCTTCAGAGCCGTCCGCGCCCGCCGCCTCAGAGCCGCCCGCCCCGGAGGCTGCACCCGCAGATGGCACGATCAGCTTTGCCTCTGCAGGGCGCCAGACGCTTGATGAGCAGTATCTTGCGCTTTCTAAGAAACAGAAGCGTTTTTACGATAAGATCGCTGCCTACGCTGCCGCCAAGGAAGGAAACAAGTGCATCAAAAATCAGCGTTATCAGGAATATAAGATCGGCACGAAGCGTATCGTGCGTCTGCGCATCAAACGCGGCATCCTGCACTGCGAATTTTTGATGATCAACCGCGATCTGCGCAACCATATCAGCGAAAACAAGATCCCTGTCAAGGAATCCGCTACCGTGATCAAGGTGCAAAGCAAAGAAATGGTGGAAATGGTATTCTCCGGCATTGATCTTGCAATTCAACTGATCGAGGAAGAGCGCGCTTACAAAAAGCAGCTTGCAAGAGAGCGCCGCAGACAGGCAAATCAGCGCCAAGAATAATTGCAGATCCAATCGCGGGGGGCTTATTATAACGCAGAGCGGCGTAAATGCAAAAGCATTTACGCCGCTTGTTTTTTATTTTGCCACATCTATCATAGAAACGCCCTCAAGGACAAGGTCGCTTACGCGCTGGTTACGGTAATTGGCAAAAACGGTGAAGGTGCCGTCTTCTTGTGCCGAGGTGGCATACAAGAGAGCGCTTGCGTCAACTACAAAGTATCCCACAACGTCGGTGGTAATAGAGCGCGGTTCTCCGCCGTTATCGCTCACGAAAAGCTCCCCCCTTTCACGGTAAAAGCAGAAGAGGTCATCCTCCGTCACTGTGAGGCTTTCGGGAATGATGCTATCGCAAAGGCGCACCGCACCTGTTTCGGCACGGTATGTATAAAGTGCATTTTGGTAGCCCGTGTACATCACGCGGCTGCCATCCACGTTTGTACAATAATTCGTAACGTCCCAATCAATACGCTGAATTTCGGTCTTTCCCTTGCCAACAAAATAAAGAATGCGATGCGAATCCTCGCCGCTTATGCTCGTCAGGAGAAAATACACGCCCTTATCCGTAACGGTGACCGTGTCACCGTCGTCTACAAAAGAAACATCCGTTAAATTCCCTTTTCCGTCAAGATACGTAAGCTTTTTGCCTTCACCCACGGTGTTGAGGAAGTAGCTTCCCAAAAAGCTGCTTGTCATATATTGCATACCATAGGGAAGCGTACAGCTTGAAACGCGGCGGTTGGGAAGCAGCTGTAATTCCATTGTGGCAGCTCCCACGATCTGCCGGAACTCCCCTTTTTTGTAAAGAACCGTGTCGCCGTTCTCGGTAAAGAGCAGCTCGGTAAAATCGCGATTGAAGATGAAGGACGAAAGATCGGGATCAGCGGAGCATTTGATCTTGCGCGAAGCTTTAGACTCAAAGATAAACAGCGCACCGTCGCCATCTAAATAATAAATGTATGCGCAATCATCACTTATGGCAACAGGTGTGAGCCCGACGGTGTTCTCGATATAGGGTCTATTCCCCGAATAGGATTCCACGCGCATCGAGGAAACGCCGTTACCCTCAGTAGCCACGTAGATCAACTCCTTTCCGTTAGAGGAAAGGCTATACGCGTCGTCTTGACACTCAACCGAAATAAGGGACGGTTCATCCTTTTTGCCCGTTCCCCGATAATAAAGATGAGAGGACTCAACGCGATATGCAAGTGCTTTTCCGCTTGCAGAAAGCGTGAAATCAAGCACGTCCTCGGCGATCTCAAAAACGTGTTTGCCATTTACAAGATAAAGGTGCTTGCCGATAATCGCCGCGCAAATGTCACCTCTCCCACTTGAAGCCGCTTTGAAAAGCGTGCCACGAGCAGTGCCGCGCACAGTACCATTCACCACAATGTGCGTGGTATCACTTTCGGGCTGATAAAGGAAATTGACAGAGGTGGTTTTTGCGGTAAATGCCACAGGACGGTACTTGTAAATAAACACCGAGGCAACCAAAACGGCTGCAACGGCAAGCAAAAGCACGAGCCTTAAGAAAAGGCTGCGCGGCGTTGCCTCGGGGAAATCAACAGGCGGGTGGGCGTCGCCCAGCGCACGTTCATCGCCCTCCATGATATCCTTTTGAGAATTTTGAAAAGTCAGACTTTTGCTCCCTGCAAGTGCCTCACTGCTTGGCGCCTCCGAGGGTACAGCATTTGTCGTGGGGGCGGCACCGTTCTCCTCCACGGTGGCAGTTGACTCAAAAAAAGTGCTTTCAAGAGGCTTTTTCGCAGTGGTTGCGGTCTTTTTCGCACCCGTTGTGGCGGTTCTCTTCGCAGCAGTCGACTGTTTCGTGGCAGTGCCCGTTGTCTTTTTAGCCGTGGGCGTGCTTTTTTCGGTAGCACTCGTCGTTTTTTTGGCAGTGCTTGTCTTTTTTGCAGCCGTGCTTGCTGTTTTCTTTGCAGTGGCTGTGCTTTTTGCGGCAGTGGTTGTCTTTTTTGCAGTTGTACTTGTGGTTTTCTTCGCAGTGGCTGTCCTTTTTTGAGTCGCGTCTGCGCCCGATTTCTTCGCGACATCCGCGGGCTTCACTTCTCTTTCCTTCACGGCGCCCTGCTCCCTTTTTTCTGCCATCGTACACCCTCCCTTCGCACCGCTTAACGTTAGTTGGTTATATTATAGCACAATATCGCGAAAAAAGCAATATAACCGCACCCATAAAACCAGTTTGGATTTATTGGGTGCGGTTATAGCCGTGCCCTGCCCCGAGGATCAGCTCCGTTGCACGGCATTTATCACGATATCGCGATCGGAAAATTTGCGCTTCACGCCACAAAAGAGCTGAGTGTTGTCCCGTGCCTTGGTTAAAATAAGGAGTGTGTCGCCCGCACGAAGATCGGCACATGCCCGAAGGATCGCCTCCTGTCGCGAGGCAATGGTGAGATAGCGTGACGGATCTTTAATTTCCCTCGTCATATCACTTATTATATCAAGAGGATTCTCACCATCGGGATCATCAGCGGTAAAATACACAAAATCAGCACAAAGAGAAGCGGCAACTCCAAGAGGTGCACGACGCGCTACGGCTCTGCCGCCGACTGAGCCAAGCAAAACGGAAAGCTTACCCGCGGTAACGGTGCGCAAAATGCGCAAGGCACGGTGGAGCTCCCTTGCCTCGTACGCCGTATCAACAAACACGTGTGCGCCGCCCTGCGCGAAAATACATTCAAGCCTCCCCGTCGGCTGTGCATGGGAAAGCGACGCGGCAACATCCCCCAGTGGTATCCCCACCGCCAACGCAAGTGCTGCCGCAGCCGTGGCGTTGTGGGCGGCAAAATCCCCCACAACGGGATAAAAAGCAGGAGCAGTTTCCTCTTTATATGTAATCGAAAACGCTGTACCGAGTCTTTGGTTACGACGTTCTGGACGCACGTCGTGGCACGCGATATCCCCCGCACCACCATAGGAAAGAACACGCCCCTTTCCCCCATTGTATACCGTGCCCTCAGGCAAGAATAGCAGCGGTGCATCGCAAGAAAGCAGCTTTAACATTGACTTCTCGTTGGCAGAAAGCTGATCATTGTGGACCTCGCCGCATGATGGCTTTATCGGTGTGGTGAGCAAAACGGAGGCAAACGGTATGGATATTTCCGCTTTATGCATCAACATATACGGAGAAAATTCTACAATAGCAAGCTCCGCGCCCTTGCGGCGTGCGGCATACAGCATACGCTCGATATCCGCGGCATTGGGGGCAACTGCACCCGACGCCGAAAACGCACCGTCGATCTCCGTGCCGTCCGAGGTCAGCAACGCCACCTTACGCCCCGCATTTTCAAGAACCGTTGCCAGCGTATAGGCAACAGAGGTCTTTCCGTGCGTTCCCGTAATGCCGATCACGGTAAGGCTACGTGCGGGATATCCAAAGCACCGTGCCGCAAGCTCGCCAAGATGCGCCTCGGGATCCTCTGTAATATATACGGCGGCATCCTCGGGTAACAGAAGTCCTCTTGCCGCCACAAAGCAACGACATCCATTTGCATACGCCTGTGAAGCATGATCGTGCCCGTCAAAAAGCGGCGTGCGCACACAAACGTAAACAGTACTAAGATCCGCCGCGTGAGGATCGGTCACAACGTCCTTTATTTTAAGGTCATATACCTCAAGTGCGCCCCGTGAGCGCTGAAAGGGAAACGGTGAAAACAGTTTATCTGCCCTTGTCATATGCGCTCCCCCGTTCCTAAAATTTCCGCCGCACGCCTCATGATAAATCTTGCTTCCAATTCCTCATGATTGCGTGTGATAAACTCGTGATATGCACCATCACATTCGATAAGCAACGGTAGCCTAAGTCCGCTTTCCCCATCAAGATCGCGCAAGAGTGCGAGCAAGATGTTATCAGAAAGCGTAGGAGGCGCAAATACCAGCCTCACGTCAGGCAAAAAACGAAGCGTTAGTGCGCGTTTGCCCGTCAAAACCGTGCATCCGATGCCGTATTGCTTCTCCATACGGCGCACACAAGCATGCCCGTCGGTATTTGACCCGAGTATAATGGGGAACAAGCACCCCGACAAGATCTCACGCATACCATCACCCCCCTTTTTACTATATTATACTCCGATCGTGTCCCTAAAACAAGCGAAATTTGTAGATTTCAAAAATTCTCTTGCAACACAGCGCCAAATGCAGTATAATAAATGATATGTTAGCTAAGGGGGCTATCCTATGAGAAAAGAAAATCTGCTACATATATTTTCACACATGCCCGTTCTTGAAACAGAGCGACTGCTGCTGCGCCCGATGCGCGTGTCGGATACAAACGATATGTTTGCCTACGCACACGATGAGGAGGTAACGCGCTATCTTTTATGGCAACCGCACAAGGACGCGGCACACACGCGCTCCTATCTCGAATATCTCTCGGGCAGATACCGCATCGGCATGCACTACGAGTGGGCGATGGTGTTGAAGGCGGAAAACCGCATGATCGGCACGTGTGGCTTTGTTTCGGTGGATTGCCCTAATAACGGGGCTGAGATCGGCTACGTTTTAAATCCGCAATACCGCGGACAGGGTCTTGTACCCGAGGCCGTGGAGCGTGTTCTCCGCTTCGGCTTTGAAATGCTGCAGCTGCACCGCATAGAGGCGCGATATATGATCGGAAACGACGCTTCACGCCGCGTGATGGAAAAGGTGGGTATGCACTTTGAGGGGATACACCACGCTTCCATTTTTGTAAAGGGCGCATACCGCGACGTTGGCGTTTGCGCCATATTGCGCCCACAGTTTCGCGTGAATAAATCATAACGCCTTTGGCAATACTCCTCCTTGCAAAAAATGCAAGGAGGTTTTTTATGGCATCTTATACGAAATCCGGCGTTGACGTGGAGTCCCTCAAGGGCACCAAAACCGAGCAAAATCTGCACACCGCCCTGTCGGGCGAATCACAGGCGTATTTGCGCTACAAATGGTTTGAGAAAAAAGCAAAGAATGACGGCTACGTGGAGATCTCACAGCTCTTTCGCGACACGGCGGCAAACGAGATGGAGCACGCAGAGCTTTGGTTCCGTTATCTTGGCGGATACAGCTCGACCGAGCGCAATCTCGACGCAGCGGCGGGAGGAGAGCACTTTGAATGGGCAACCATGTATGCGGAATTTGCAGCAGACGCGCGGCGAGAGGGCTTTTCGGTGATCGCAGATCTCTTTGAGCGCGTGGCAAGCATTGAAAAGCAGCACGAGGAGAATTATCTAAAAAAATTACAGGACGTAAAAAACGGAGCTGTGTTTACCTCAAGCTCGCCCTCGACGCGTTGGATCTGCCTCAACTGCGGCTATATCGTCACAGCACAAGAGCCGCCCGCCATCTGCCCCACATGCCAGCATCCGCAAGGATATTTTGCAAAGGAAAAGCAGAATTGAAATTAAGAAAAGGCTGCCTTAAATGCGAATTTGAGGCAGCCATTCTTGCCTATATCCCGGAAAAAGTTTTGTGCGACATACCAAGAGAAAGTGCATATTATTGGAGTCATCCTGAGCGAGGCAACAGAGCCGAGCCGAAGGATCTCGGCGCGATAAAGACGATCGCGCCGCGGTTTGTTTGTGCCAAACTTTTTATTTGGCTGAATGTTACATTAAGGCTGCAAAGGGGTTGGTGCGAACATTCCGCCGAAAACGCTTCTTGCGTTTTCGGCGATCCTTCGACTCGGCTTTGTTGCCTCGCTCAGGATGACCCTAAAAAACAAAAAACCAAGGTCCTCAATTGATGACCTTGGTTTTTTGTTAATACGGTCGTTCAACGCTTATGAAGCAGACACTTTAACGCTTAATCAGATCCTTAACAAGTACCGAGATGGTTTCAAGTTGTTGATCGCTTAACTTTTTCATATCATTGATGATAACTTGAAGTTTAGAGGGATTAGGACTTTCTATATCAAAGAATTCACTTGGCGTTACACCCAGATACTCACAGATAAAGATTATCCCATCTAACGATGGCTTGGATTTTCCCGTTTCAATATTGTTGATATACCCCGGATTTTGACCTATCGACAGACTCATATCACGAGCGGAAACACCCTTTTTCTCTCGCAGTCTTGCAAGTCTTATTGCAAAATCATTGCTATCCATCATATCACCTCACAACCAATATATAATATTTTACCCCACACGCATCGCAAAAATGTTTGTTTTAAGGCTTTAATTGTGTTGAAATGTTGGTTATTAGATGATATAATAGAGATTACATGGGAAATAAACCCACAACGACGCAATTCACAAGGAGCTAATTATAAATGAACGCTTATAAGGTTGCCTTATTAGGGCACAGATATTTATACTCACAGGGTGTAGAGAAAAGACTATATAAGACACTTAAGGATTTGATAATGACTAAATCATATGTGGAGATCTATATCGGGAGAGAAGGTGAATTTGATATACTTGCCGCCTCGGTCGTGAAGCGCCTTCAAAAAGATCTTTTAAGGGATAATTGCGAGATGTCCCTTGTTCTCCCCTATCTCAAAAAGAATATCGAATACTACGCACAGTACTATGACAATATTACAATTCCCGAACGGGTTGAAGGCATGCACCCTAAGGCGGCAATAGGAGAGCGAAATAAATGGATGGTGGAGAAATGCGATCTACTTATTTGCTATGTAGAACGCAAAAATGGGGGCGCGCATAACGCCCTCAAATACGCACAAAAACTGGGCAAAAGAACTGTCAATTTAAACACCGCACAACAGGGGCTTGCAGCCTCAGCCTATTAAAAATACGGCATATCTCAAACGAGATATGCCGTATTTAATTTGTTTAAGGGTCGATGCTTACCGATCCTTAATGGCATCCACGGGCTTTTTCCTTGCAATGCTGCGCACGGGCAGGAAGGAAGCAAGGACGGCAACCAGGAAGCTGACGCCAAGCATGATCGCTATCTGCAACGGCCCGAAGGTGAGGAGCGTGATGTTGATGCCCGAATTGCGCATGTACCAATTCAGCACCAGCACGGCTGCGACCGATGCGCCAACCGCCAAAACGAAGTTGATAATGGCAATGATAAACGCTTCGCTGAAGAAGATCTTAAAGACGTCGGAGGAGCGTGCACCAACGGCGCGCAGGATACCGATATCGCGCTTCTTATAAGAAATAGAGGTTGCAATGAAGTTCATCAGAAGGAACGAGGAGAAGAGTGCAAGTCCAAGTCCCACCCAAACGAATACCTGCGCCAGCACCTCAATGATCTCGTTGAAGCTGCCGAGCGTGTACATAACGGCATTTTGCATCTCAAAGAGCAGGTCGG
>JAZOCO010000073.1:0-11514 GCA_045596505.1 Eubacteriales bacterium | reverse complement strand
CACAAGATCATTCTACTCTGAATTTTTATTTGCTTTCTGCTCATCGGCAAAGCCTTTATGGAACCCCGCCACTATGGCGGGGTTTTCGTCTTACAACAAAAAGCCGCGATCCGACGAAAAACGGATCGCGGCTTTGGCTTTAGAAAACCTTGCCTGATTTTATTCCTTTGTGTCGAAGAAGCCCTTAAACGCCGAAACGGCATTTGCCACAAATGCGGCGGCGCGGAACGGCACAAGTGAGGATTTTGTAAGACGCGTAAAGACCTCCTTACGTGTGGCGGACCTTTGAGCCTCCTTGCTTTCGCTCTTACGGCAAAGTCCGTTGAGCTTGCGCGGGATCTGACACGCAAGCGGCTTGCCGGGCAGGGGTGTGTCCTCCTCGCCCGCCTTTGGCAAAAAGCGAAGCGTTTGCGTGACGTGCGGCGCAAATGCATAACAAAGCACACGGTCAAGCTCTACGTCGGTTGCATGCGTGCAGTAATAACCAAAGGTGGCGCGAGCCAAAACCTCACTGCCATGGCGAATATCCATTTTTTTCGCCGCGTTATCCGTGTTCATAATGGGCTGCGAGGTGATCAGCAGATCCTCACCCTCAAGAAGCTGAACCCCGTAATGGGCATTGAAATCAGAGGCGGTGAGGGGGCTATCCTCACTTCGCATCCAAACGGTAAGCGTGGATGCGGGGGGGATGGTAAAGCCCGAAAGGGAGAGCACACGGTCATCAACGGGCGGCGCAGATTTACCGATTTTCGCCCAAAGTCCAAGCGTGTAGCCATTAAGGCTGATGGGCATTGCGGTAGGATTGTATATTTCAACATACGGATAGGGGTTTTTCACTAAAACGCCATCCTTTGTCAGGTCTGACGTCAGCGGCATCAGCTTGGTAACGGCAAGAGGCGTGATCATCACGTAAGAGGTATCCGCGTACCGCTGCTTGCCTACCATACCCGAGGCGACGGCACTCACGCGGTGATGCCCCGCAATATCAGGAAAACGCCTTGAAACGGTGCGTGTTTCACCGGGTGCGAGCTTGCCGACGTGCACCTCCTCGAAGGGAGAAAGCTGCCGCAACACGAAGGCATCCTCACCCGTGAGATAAAAATCCACAGTGACGTCAGAGATGACCTTATCGCTCTCGTTTTTAACAGTTGCGGTCACCACGTGCGGATGCTCGGCATCCTCCGACACGCCATAGCCCATACGCTTGATGCTGAGGTGATCTCTGTTTTCAACGAAGACGGGGGCGGTGACGGTATAATGCTTCGCGTTTGTGATGCGCAGATAATAATAGTCAAAATCGGGGTTTAGCTCCACGTGCCAGCGGAATTCGGAAAGCGCGCCCGCCTCCACCGTGGCTACCACGATGCTATCCTCGGTCAGCAGCTCGATCTTGCCGATCCCCAGCTCGCATTCCGTGGTGATCTCCACCTCCACGTCCAGCGTTTCGGGGGCATCCAGCACAGAGCCAAGCCACGCACCGTTGACGCGGTAATATACGCGAAGCGTGCGATCCGACGTGGTGTAGGTGCGGCGGCGGCGCATACCGTCAAGAATGTTCTCGCGCGTAAGCGCGGGAGCAAGCACAACGCCCATCTTGCCCGTTACACCCCAGTTGGCGAAATGGTTATCATCATTATAAACAGGGGAAACGCGCCAGCCCTTCGAAAGTGCCAGTGCATAACCTGCGTGATCGCCTACGGGGGAGTTCAGCTCAAGGAGCGCATACCGATCGCGCAGCTTATCACCCGCGGGGCGGAACTCATCAAAATTTCCCCAAGCAACTCTTGGGTGATTGAACATGGCAACCGCCTCGTCGTGCTCGGCTACCATTTTATAATAGGTGGTAAGATCCGTGGTGTCGGGCGTGTGGCAGGCACAGGTGGGGTTCAAAAGATTGGTGTGCCCAAAATAGCCGTTTCGATCGGAGTAGGTCAATTCGAAGCCGTAGATCGCGGCAAAATTGCAGGGATCGTTTGCGGCGTTGGCTACCTCTATTTGCCTTTGATAATCGCTCTCGGTAAATGATTGCGAGTGATCGGTCACGGCGAAATAATCCATATGCGACACATCACGGGCATACGCATACGCCTCCTCGGGCGTACCCCGTCCGTCGGAATCAGACGTATGGCTGTGCACCTGACCGCAGTAAAAATGAAGCTCCTTGCCATCGCCAATGGCAAAGTCGGTCTTGTGATAGGTGCGGTTTCCGTGCATATCGCGCAGGGTAAGCTCCACGGTGTGCGTGCCGAAATCAAGCGCCTTAAGGGGCTTAAAGGTAACACCACTCTCGCTCCACGTCGCGTTTTGCGAAACGTTCAGCCCGTCAAGGCAAAGCACGGATATGCGGGTATTTACACCCGAAATATCGTGATACGTAAAGCTTATTTCGGGAAGATGCTCATTTTCCAGCACCTGATAGGCGGCAGGGTACGCGGTGAGGATCTCGGGGCCGCGGTCGTCGCTAAGACACACCTCTATGGGGCTTTCTTCGCTGCCAAGGTGCGCGGCATAAAGCCCACCCTGCACCTCTACGTAATAGGCGAGCGTGTCCTTCATATATGCCAGCTTTTTGAAGGGAACGGTAAAGGCAAAGAGTCCCTCATCATTTTGATAAGCAATATATGGCGTAAAGCCCTCACTCTCACGCACGTACACCGTAGCGTTGCCGATCCTCCCACCGCCGATCACCGCAAAACGAACAGAAGCGTCGCCATCAGAGAGCATTATGCGCGACGAGGGGCTAAGGGGTAAGATAGCGGGGACGGTGGTTTCTCCGTAATCGTAAACCGTTTGTGCGGGATGCAAAAATCCCGGCGTATATGGCAACGTGGCACTCACAAAGCTGCCCGTTCGGGGAGTATCGGCACGGTACTGCCACAGGGTTGCAAATCTCATGCGCGCATGGCGCACCTTGGTGGTACGTTGCACATGCACCGCATAGACCGCATCCTCTGCGTCACCGCCCTTTGGCACGATATACAGGGCCTCGGGGCCGCTTATTTGCCCTGGCACAAGGTAAAAAAGAATATCTTTTTCCTCCACATCGGCTGAAACGATCCCATATTTTGAAAGCACCTCCGCCTTTTTTTGTTCCTGCTCCTCCTCCGCTATCGGCTCTTTTTGGAAACACACCGCTGCGTGACAGCCACAGGGAATCAGATTCACTCCCCTTTTCTCAGCCAGCACGTTGCGTAACTGTGCCCCTTTCTTCTGCCATATCAGTTCATAGTCAGCAAGATCGACCGTTTTATCGGTGGGATTGTGGAATTCAATATAAGGCGAAAACCACAAAGAAGCTTCCGCGAGCAAAAGCGGCGGGAGATCGGGCTCCTTAAGAGGCACGGTATAGGTGATGCTTTCCGCACCGTCCTTTGAAAACGAGTAGGTGAACGTATCGCCCTGTAACTCCGCTGCCTTAACGGTGGCGGCAAAAACGGTGTACGTTTCCTCGGCGCGATAGCCGTCACACGGGAGCATACGAACCTTACCCTCACGGGGCGACTTCCCCGACACGGTATAGCAAAGCTCAACAAGCGGCAGCACGGGTGCCTCATCAGGCAGGATCAGCTGCAGCGTAAGATCCTTTCCGCGAAACAAAACGGTGGGTGCGGCGTGTATATACTCGCGAAGCTCCATAACTTCCTCCCTTCAGCCACCTTTGATATCGGCGGCAATACGGTTTTTAATACTGCTTTCAGTATACCATCGAAAAACCCAATTTTCAAGGGGTGAAGAAAAATTTGTGTAGAAAACACAGGGCGTGCAAAAACGGGAGAATCAAGCTCCATCCACACGCAAGGCGTGTGGCATTAAAGATTCTCATTTACAAAAGATTCTCATTTATAAAAGTTGAGAAACTTTCAAAAAAGTGTTGACAAAGCCCTTTTCTTGTGGTATGATATACGGGTGCAAACAACGCCCCTGTAGCTCAGCCGGTAGAGCACTTGACTTTTAATCAAGGTGTCCGGAGTTCGATTCTCCGCAGGAGCACCAACAAAAAGCCCCCTCATTGCTAGGGGGGCTTTTGTCGCTACAAGGAGAATCGAAGATGGAAGAATCGCTTTGCGATTCTTCCTCTGAGCGCTTCGCGCTCGGGGATCTCCGCAGGAGCACCAACACAAAAGGCATCCCCATTTCGGGGATGCCTTTTGTGTTTGCGCCCCCTGTGGGGACGGCGAAATTCGATGAAAGATTCAGTGTTAACTATGGAATTTGAAAGTTTCTTAACTTTTATCGCCGCTTGGTACACAGGCTTTGGCTTAAAGCCCGCGCAAGCGATCGGCAAGCAGCCGTACGTGCTCGGGCAAGGGACCCGGGAGCATTGCCTCGTCATCCTCGCTATCCCTGATGGCGCTGCGCATCATACGCACAAGAAGCTTATCCATGCCGCGCTGACGCGAAAGATTCAGCTCGCCCCCGAAATAGAGCACCTCGTCTGCACTTTCAAGGAGCTTTTCGGGGTACAGCATCTCGGCATAATTTTCAAATTGATCGGCAAAGGCACAGCAAAGAAAAAGCGTGTGCGCAACACCTGAAAGCGCCTCGCCCTGCTCCTTTAAATACGTGCGCATTGCACGGTGAAGCTTACCCATCCTGACAGGCGAGCCAAGCACCACGTAGTCAAACTCTAAGGGATCGGGAGCTACCTGTGCAAGGTCGGCAACCGTTACCTCGTGATTTGGCAAAAGCGATGCCAGTAGCATACACATTTCGCGTGACGTGCCCGTTTTGGTGGCGTATGCGATCAAGATCCTCATATCCTAAACCTCGTTTTCAAGTACTACCTACAGTTTACCACATTTTAGCGAAAAATGGAATAGGAAAACCGAAATTCCCGCGTTGACAAATACGCTTAAAAGATATATAATAAATTTATAGACTGAAAAGGAGTGGGAATATGTCGGATACAGAACTGAAATTAAAGGCGCTGCGCGAGCAGGTCGCATACCACGCTGCGCGTTACTACGTGTATGATGCACCCGAGATCTCCGATTTTGAATACGACCGTATGTATGCGGAGCTTTTGGCACTTGAAGCGGCGCACCCCGAATATTACGATCCCTCCTCTCCCACCCAGCGCGTGGGCGGCGCGGCACTTGACAAATTTGAAAAGGTGACCCACACCGCCACGATGAATTCCCTCTCTGACGTTTTCTCCTTTGAGGAGCTAAAGGATTTCCTTGCCCGTGTTGGCGAGGCTCTTCCCCACCCCGTGTACTCGGTTGAGCCGAAGATCGACGGGCTTTCCGTTTCCCTTCGCTACGAAAACGGCGTGCTGGTGACGGGCGCGACCCGTGGCGACGGGTTGGTCGGCGAGGACGTAACGCAGAATATTAAAACTATATTTTCCGTGCCGCTGGTGCTAAAGGAGCCGCTTTCCCTTACCGTGCGCGGCGAGGTCTATATGCCACGCGCCACGTTTTACAAGATAAACGAGATGCGCGAGCGTGAGGGGCTACCCCTCCTTGCCAATCCGCGCAACGCAGCAGCAGGGTCTCTGCGTCAGCTTGACCCGCACATTACCGCCGAGCGCAAGCTTGATATTTTCGTATTTAATCTACAAGAGGGTACACTTTACGAGGACGGACGCGTGCCCGCCTCTCACACCGAAACGCTCCATCGCCTAAAGGAGCTTGGCTTTGCGGTGATAGACCATTGTCTTAAAACCGACAGCACAAATGAGATCCTTGCCCACATTGAGCGCCTTGGTGCTTCGCGTGACGAGCTGCCCTTTGATATCGACGGCGTGGTGATCAAGCTTGATTCCCTTGCCGATCGCAAGACGCTTGGCGAGGGAACAAGCACCCCCAAATGGGCGGTTGCCTACAAGTTCCCGCCCGAGCAAAAAAAGACCAAGCTGCTTGATATTGAAATTGCCGTGGGACGCACGGGCGTTTTGACTCCCACTGCGATTCTCTCCCCCGTTCGCCTTGCAGGCACAACGGTTTCGCGCGCCACGCTCCATAACGCGGATTTTATCGCCGAGCGCGGCATCAAGCTTGGCGACACGGTGACTGTGCAAAAGGCGGGTGACATTATTCCCGAGGTGGTAACCGCCCACCCCGAGCTACGCGTGGGAAACGAGCTTGATTTTTATATGCCCACGCATTGCCCCTCCTGCGGCGAGCCTGTCACGCGTGACAGGGACGACGGTGCGGCTGTGCGCTGCACCAACAGCGCCTGTCCCGCACAGCTCTCTCGCGGCATTGAGCATTTTGCCTCAAAGGGTGCAATGGATATCGATGGGCTTGGTCCGCAGGTGGTAGAGCTGCTCCTCAAAAATCGCTTGATCGGTGACGTTGCCGATCTTTACGCGCTCACCGCCCCCGATATTGCCCCCCTTGACCGTATGGGCGAAAAGTCGGCTGACAACCTTGTTGCTGCCATTGAACGCTCTAAGGCAAGAGGGCTTGAACGGCTTTTGTTTGCGCTGGGTATTCGCGGCATTGGGCAGGTTGCGGCAGCGGCGCTTGCTGCCAAATACCAGACGCTCACGGCGGTTATGGACGCAACCGTCGATGAGCTGATCACCCTTGAGGACTTTGGTACGATCACTGCCGAATACGTAGTGGATTATTTTTCCCACCCGCAAAACAGATCGCTATGCGAGCGTCTTGCCGCCGCCGGTGTGCGAACCGAGGCAACTGCTACGCCAGCGGGCGACAAGCTGGCAGGCCTGACCTTTGTGCTGACAGGCACACTGCCCGACATGACGCGCGAGGAAGCAGCGGAGCTGATCCGTGCCGCAGGCGGCAAGGTAGCAGGCTCGGTTTCGAAGAAGACCTCCTTTGTGGTTGCGGGCGAAGCGGCTGGCTCAAAGCTCACAAAGGCACAGGCGCTTGGCGTACCTGTGATCGACAAGGACGCGCTGCTTACGATGCTGAACCCATAAAAATCAAAAAAAGTTTATTATGTTCCTTTTGCGACGGTTTGTTCACAGTCTGTTCACATAGTTGTGTTATTCTAAATTAGTTGCATCTATAAATTAAATATAGCGACGCTTCTCGTCGCGGAAAGTATATATGAACAAACTCAGCTTGCTTTTAAAGGGCATTGTGATCGGCTTTGCAAGTCTTGGTGTGCCGGGACTGAGTGCCAGCACGATCGCCATTGTCTTATTCGTTTATTACGATCTCATCTATGCTATCAGCCATATCTTCAGTCAACCCAAAAAGAGCCTTACCTTTCTTGCTTTTTTGCTGACGGGCTACACCATTGGTTGTCTTGGGGGCGCTTGGGCGGTCAACACGCTTTATCTCAACTTCCCCATTCCCGTCATTGCAGCCGTTTTAGGCTTTCTCATCGGCAGCGTGCCGCGTATGGCGGCTGAGAGCAAGGACGACTTTAAGCACTGGCCCAACTGGGTAGTGATGGTTTTGGTTGCGACGGTGTTCCTGGTATATGCAATGGTCATCACCAACGGCGAATCCGTTTCCTTTGACACCATTCGCTTCCCGCTTGACTATATTTTAATGCTACTGGTCGGCATTGTGACCTCCACCACCTTGGTGATCCCCGGCGTTGATTTTGCCGTGACGCTGATGGCGCTTGGCTACTATTATGCATTTATCGATCTTGTCGGAAATTTTGCGGCAATGAACCTAACCCGTCTTCTACTCTTAGCAGTCTATCTCATCGGCTACGGCATTGGTTCGTTTGCGCTTTCCAAGGGACTGCGCTATCTTATCAACCGTTTCCCACGACAGCTGCACTGTGTAAACCTTGCTATGGTCACGGTTGCGCCCGTCATTGTGATCAAAAAATGTATCATTGATAACCCGAACGAAAAGACTATGCTTCACAATATCAGCTGGGAAGCGTGGGTGTGGGCGTTTGTTATGTTTGCCGCAGGCTACTTTGCATTTACGTGGGTACCGATGCTGCTTCGTTATCTCGGCTTCTTACCCAAGCACCCCGAAAAGGTGATTGCCGCGGAGGATGCGGCGGCACGCGCTGACATTCCGCTGGCAGACGCGTTAGGCACGATCCCCGCAGAAAATGCGTGCGGTGATAGCACACCTATACCAACAACCGAGGACCCCTTTGAAAATAAATAAAGAATGGCGTTGCCGCGGCAACGCCATTCTTTATTGTAATCAGAAGGCGCCCGGCAATGCCAGGCGCTTTCTGATTACTTATACTTACGCTTGCGTGCAGCTTCAGACTTCTTCTTACGCTTTACGCTGGGCTTTTCGTAATGCTCTCTCTTGCGAAGTTCGGCAAGAACACCGGAACGCGCACATTGACGCTTAAAGCGACGCAGAGCACTGTCAAGGGACTCGCCCTCCTTCAGCTTTACTTCTGCCATTTTCTATATCCCTCCCCTCGCGGTTGCAAAACAACAATCTTTTATTATTATACACACTTTTCCTTAGTATGTCAATAGGGTTTTTTTGTTTTTGTGCGGTTTTTTTATTTCACCACCAAATTAACAATCTTATCGGGCACAAAGATCTCCTTGATCACGGTTTTCTCGGCAATCGCCGCCGCCACGCGCTCGTCCGCCTTGGCAAGGGAGAGTGCCGTTTCCCTATCCGCGCCCTTGGGCATCACAACAACGCCCTTCAGCTTACCCGACACCTGCACGGCGACCTCAACCGTGGAAAGCACGGTCTTAGCCTCGTCGTACGTGGGCCAGGGGGCAAGTGAGCAGAAGCCCACGCCGCCGATCTGCTCATAGATCTCCTCAGCCAAATGCGGTGCAAAGGGTGAGAGCAGGCGCACCAAGGTGTTCAGCTCGTCAAGGGTGAGATGACCAACCGCGTCGATCTCGTTGAGAAGCGTCATCATCGCGGCAATGGCGGTGTTGAACTTCATTTCCTCAATATCCGAGGAAACCTTTTTGACGGTACGGTGGAAGGGCGTTTCCAGCTCCTTTGTCACACCCCTGCCGCTTGCTTTATCCGCGAGCTGTGCCACGCGGTCAAGGAAGCGCTTACAGCCGCGCATGCTGGTTTCCGACCAGGGTGCGGCGGACGCATAATCACCCATAAAGAGGATATATACGCGAAGCGTATCTGCGCCAAAGGTATCCACCACGTCGTTAGGGTCTACCACGTTGCCGCGCGACTTAGACATCTTTTGCCCGTCAGGACCAAGAATAAGACCCTGTGCCGTGCGCTTTGCATACGGCTCATCTGTGGGGACGACGCCGATATCGTAAAGGAATTTGTGCCAGAAGCGGCTGTAAATGAGGTGGCGCGTTACGTGCTCCATACCGCCGTTATACCAGTCAACGGGCAGCCAGTATTGGAGCTTGTCGGGGTCTGCCAAAGCGTTTTGATTGTGGGGATCGATATAGCGCAGGAAATACCAGGACGAGCCTGCCCATTGCGGCATCGTATCGGTCTCGCGCTTGGCGGCGCCCCCACACTTGGGGCATTTGCAGTTAACAAAGCTCTCGATCTTGGCAAGCGGAGATTCGCCGCCCTCACCCGGTGCAAAATTCTCGACCTCAGGCAGACGCAGCGGCAGCTCCTCGTAGGGCACAGGAACCATCCCGCAGCGGTCGCAATGCACGATCGGGATCGGCTCGCCCCAATAACGCTGGCGGTTAAACGCCCAGTCCTTCATCTTATACTGCACGCCAGCCTCGCCAACGCCCTTTTGCTCTAACACCTCGATCATTTTAGCAATGGCGGTTGCCTTGTCGGTGATGCTGTTGAGGAAATCGGAATTGATCATCTCCCCGTCGCCGGCATACGCTTCCTTGGTGATATCGCCGCCACGGATGACCTCCTTGATATCCACACCGAATTTTTTGGCAAAGGCATAGTCACGGTCATCGTGCGCGGGCACGGCCATAATGGCGCCCGTGCCGTAGCCCATCATGACATAATCGGAGATGTAGATCGGGATATTTGCGCCCGTAATGGGATGGATGGCACAAAGCCCCTCGATCTTCACACCAGTCTTGTCCTTGCTGAGCTGTGTACGCTCGAACTCCGTTTTCTTGGCGCAAAGCTCACGGTATGCATCAAGCGCCTCTTTGTTTTTGATGCGGTCACGGTACTTGTCGAGCAAGGGGTGCTCGGGTGCCATAACCATAAATGTGACGCCGAAAAGCGTATCGGGACGTGTGGTATAGATGCGGAGCTTTTCGTCTGTCGCCGAAAGAGCAAAGTTCACAAACGCGCCCGTCGATCTGCCGATCCAGTTTACCTGCTGCATTTTTACGTTCGGGAGATAATCGACGCGCTCAAGTCCCTCAAGGAGCTTGTCGGCATACTTGGTGATGCGCAAATACCAAACGTCCTTGGATTTTTGCACGATATCACTGTGACAGATATCGCACTTGCCGCCCTGTGAATCCTCATTAGAAAGCACGACCTTACACGAGGGGCAGTAATTGACAAGCGCCGTGTCACGGAACACAAGCCCGTTTTCAAACATTTTAAGGAAGATCCACTGCGTGAAGCGATAATATCCCTCCTCGGTGGTGTCGATCACGCGATCCCAGTCAAAGGAGAAGCCCACGCGCTTTAGCTGCCGCGTGAAATTGGCAATGTTGGTGTCCGTCACCTGACGGGGGTGGATACCCGTTTTGATGGCGTAGTTTTCCGTTGGCAGACCGTACGCATCAAAGCCGATGGGGAAAAGGACGTTGTAGCCCTCCATACGGCGCTTGCGGCTGACCACCTCAAGCCCCGAATATGCCTTGATATGCCCCACGTGCATACCCGCACCGCTGGGGTACGGAAATTCGACCAGACCGTAAAATTTCTTGCGGTCATCTCCATCCTTGGCGTGGAAAACGCCTGCCTTTTCCCATTTCTCCTGCCATTTCTTTTCAATAGCGGCAAAATCGTATCTCATAGTTACTCCTCGGTAGTTTCTTTGTATAATTTATCAAGATTGAAAAACTCACGTGATTCGCGATCGAAGATATGCACCATAACCGTGCCGAAATCCACGATCTGCCAGGAACGCGTTCCAACACCGTCCGCGTGCAGGGGGTGGACGTTCCGTAGCGAGAGCTTATACTCAAGCTCATCGGCAAGCGCCTTTACGTGAGGGCCCGACGTGCCCGTTGCCAGCACCAGATAATCCGTGATATCGCTGCGACCGACGACCGACAAAACAGCCACATCTGCCGCCTTTTTCGTGTCAAGGATCTCCCGACATGCCTCGGCAAGCTCCTTTGGGGTTGCCTCTTCAAGGGTGGGAAGCGCAGCCTCCCCGTTCAAGATTTCTTCGTTCATATTTTATTCCTTTCGGATCTTATTTTTAGCTCATCCCGTGCGGCAAGCGTGTCTTGGCAAATGGTAGCATTTTTTTGCCGAAGTGACGCAAGCGTCAGGTCAAGCGCATACAGTACCGTGTCCCACAAATGGTGTTCCCGTTCTTCGCGCGTCATCCCCGCGGGATCGGCGGCGAAAAATAGCTCCCGTAGCCGCACGCAATCGGCAAACGTCCTGCCCTCCTCGATATAATCCGCAAGGTAAAGCAGTGCCTCTGTAAGCGTTACTCCCGCGTGCGCGGTGGTGTGCCAGCGCACCGCGAGAAGCAGCTCCT